>SECN01000570.1 GCA_004173515.1 Myxococcaceae bacterium
CCCCTGCCACCGCCACCGCCCCCACGCGCACCATCGACGTGAGCTTCCGCGGCTCCCTGCGGGACGCGCTCAAGACGATCGCGGAGAAGGGCGGCCTGAACCTGGTCGTCACCGGCGACCTGGACACCCCCGCGGAGGTGCGCCTGCGCGGCATTGGCGCCGAGCAGGCCCTGCGCACCGTGGCCCGCGCGTACTCGCTCCACCTGGAGCAGGACGGCTCCATCTTCACGCTGCGCCCGCTCACCGCCCGGGAGAAGGAAACCGGCGCGGTCGACAACACGCCTCCGGCTCCGCCCGCGCCGGTGCCGCCGATGGTGGCCGCGACGCCGCCGGCTCCTCCCGAGCCCGTGGACGCGGAGGAAGCGGCGGAATTGGAAGAGGCCGCCGCCACCGCCCATGCCGAGGCCGCGAAGGAGCAGGCCGAGGAGGCCAAGCAGCGCGTCCGCGAGGAGATCCGCAACTTCCGCGACAACTTCAAGCAGAAGAAGGGCAAGCGCGGCGCCCGGGACGTGGTGGCGCGCGGACAGAACCTGGAGGTGAAGCAGGGCGAGTCCGTGGAGAGCGCGGTCGTCTACGGCGGCAACCTCATCGTGCGCGGCACGGTGGAGGACGACGCGGTCGCCTTCGGCGGCAACCTGGAGATCCACGGCCACGTGGAAGGAGACGCGCACGCCTTCGGCGGCAACGTCATCCTGGGCCCGGACGCGGAGGTGGAAGGCGACGTGTCCGCCTTCGGCGGCCAGGTGCAGAAGGCGGACGGCGCCAAGGTGGAGGGCAGCCTGGAGTCCTTCGGCGGCGCGGGCCTGGGCCGCATGGTGGCCGGGGAGATCAAGCGCGGCATGACGGAGGCTCGCGACCCCGGCGCGGCGACGCACGACGCGGACGCCGACGCGGACGACGATGATGACGACCGCGGTGGCGGCGGGGGCGGCCTCGCTTCGTTCATCCTCCAGTTCGCGCTGCTCTTCGGCCTGGGCTTCCTGGGGCAGATGTTCTTCCCGGCGCGCATGAAGGAGCTGGGCGAGGAGATCCGCAGCCGCCCCGGCCAGAGCGTGACGGTGGGCTTCGTGGGCACGCTGGCGCTCATCCCGCTGACCATCGTCCTGTGCATCACCCTCATCGGCATCCCGGTGGCGTTCGCCCTCCTGGTCGCCTCCATGCTGGGCACGGCGCTGGGCTACGCGGCCGTCGCCAGCGAGCTGGGCACGCGGCTGCCGGTGATGCGCGGACGCAAGACGCAGGCGGTGGTGCTGGCCATGGGGCTCGTGGTGCTGCTGCTCGTCAGCCACATCCCGGTGCTGGGCGTGATCCTCAACCTCTTCCTTACCCCGCTGGCCTTCGGCGCGGTCATCCGCACCCGCTTCGGCTACCGCCCCCGGGGCATGCCGGAGCCCATCTTCCCCCGCGACGAAGCGCCCATCTGACGCACCCGGCCTGAAGGCCGCCAGGGTTTGCCACACCGCATCAAAGAAGCCCCGCTCCCCGCGCACCGGGAGTGGGGCTTTTCCTTCTCCAACAAGTGCCGCGCTCACACGCCATCACCTGGGCTGTCGGCGCGGGGTGTTGACGGGGAGCGGGCGGACGCTGACAGGCTTTGACCGCCCGGGTCCGGTGCGCCATTTTGCGCGGCACCCATGCGACGCCTCCCAGACGCAACCCCGCGCGGCAGGGCCATCACCGTGGACCTCGACGGCGAGAGCATCCCCGCCATCGAAGGCGAGCCGGTGGCGTGCTCCCTCATCGCCTCGGGCGAGAACGTCCTCTCCCGCTCCCTGAAGTACCACCGCCCGCGCGGCCCCTTCTGCTTCGCCGCGGCCTGTTCGCACTGCCTCATGCGCGTGGACGGCCTGCCCAATGTCTACACGTGCCGCACGCCCGCGAAGGAAGGCATGCGGCTGGAGCGGCAGAACGCATACCCCTCCGCGAACGTGGACGTCTTCGCGACCATCGACTGGTTCTTCCCCAAGCGCTTCGACCACCACGAGATGTTCGCGGGCGTCCCCATCGCGGAGGACGTGATGGCGAAGGTGGCCCGCCAGCTCGCGGGCCTGGGCCTGTTGCCCAGGGAGCCGGGCCCCCAGGCCCTGCCCTCGCGCACCCTCCACATCCAGGTCGCCGTGGTGGGCGCAGGCGCGGCGGGCCTGGAGGCGGCGCGCGTGCTGGCCGGCAAGGGCGTGCCCTTCCTCCTGTTGGAGCGCGACGCGAACCTGGGGGGACGGCTGCTCCACGGCACCCCGGAGGACGGCGCGCCCTTCGTGCCGGAGCCCACCGCGTTCCCCCAGGGCAGCGTGCTCAAGCGGGCCACCGTGCTGGGCCTGTACGACGACGAGCACGGCCGCTACCTGGCGGTGGCGTCGCAGGAGGCCGAAGGCCTGCGGCTGCTCAAGGTCTACGCGGAGCGCTTCCTGCTCACGGTGGGCGGCCATCCCCCCACCCTCCCCTTCGAGAACAACGACCTGCCCGGCGTGTACGCGGGCCGCGCGGCCAGCCTGCTGCTGCGCCGCCATGACGTGGCCCCGGAGGTCGCGACGCTGGTGGGCCACGGCGCGGAGCTGCACGCGCTGGCGGACTTGTTGTCCCAGCGGGGCGTGGACGTGGCCGCGGTGGTGGACCTCAAGGGTCCGCTGCCCGTGAACGCGCACCCCAAGGCGTGCGTGGGCGACGGGCTCAAGGCCCACGGCCTGCGCGGCGTGAGCGCGCTGAGCTTCACGCCGCAGGGAGGCCGCAAGCAGAAGGTGTCGTGCGACGCCATCATCGTGTCGGTGCCGGTGACGCCGGGCTTCGAGCTGGCGCGCCAGGGCGGCGCGAAGGTGGAGTTCGACGCCAACGCAGGCCACTTCCGCGTGGACGCGGACGCGGACGGACGCACGCAGGCCGGGGACGTGTTCGTCGCGGGCGACGTGGCGAAGGTGGGGACGGCGAAGGACGCGGCGGCCATGGGCCAGCGCGCGGTGCAGGCGCTGCTGGGAGGGCTGTCATGAGCAAGGCGCTCGTCTGTACCTGCGAGGACGTCACCGTCGCGGACATCGAACACGCGCTGGAGCGGGGCTACCAGGACGTGGAGTCGGTGAAGCGCTTCACCGGCTTCGGCACCGGCATCTGCCAGGGCAAGAGCTGCCACTCCACGGTCGCGGCGCTGCTCCAGAAGTCCAAGGCCCTCAAGCCGGAGGCGGTGGTCCCCTTCACGCCCCGCCCGCCGCTCTACCCCACGGAGCTGCGCCTGCTCGCGAGCGCCCCCGTGGATGAATCCGTCCCGCCCATGGGCGGCGTGCCCCAGGAGCTGGAGCACTTCCCGTCCGCGCTCAGGCCCCAGGGCCCGGTGCCGCAGAAGGCGAAGGTGGTCATCATCGGCGGCGGCATCATGGGCCTGGCGCTGGCGTACAACCTGGCGCTGCGCGGAGAGACGGACGTGGTGGTGCTGGAGCGCGGCTACCTGTGCGCGGGCGCGTCCGGCCGCAACGGCGGCGGCGTGCGCATGCAGTGGGGCACCCCGGCGCTGATTGAGCTGGCCAAGCGCTCCATCGACCTGATGAAGGTCTTCGCGCGCGACCTGGGCATCAACGTGTGGCTGCGCCAGGGCGGCTACCTCTTCCTCGCCAAGCGCAAGGACACGGCGCTGCGGCTGGAGAAGAACGCCGTCCTGCACAACAAGTACGGCGTGCCCACGCGCATCATCACCCCGGACGCGGCGCGCGACATCGTCCCCGGCCTGACGATGAAGGACTGCCTCACCGCCGCCTACAATCCGGAGGACGGCGTCATCTTCCCCTGGGCCTTCCTGTGGGGCTACGCGCAGGGCAGCGTGAAGCGCGGCGTGAAGGTGGAGACGTACACGAACGTCACCGGCTTCGAGACGAGCAACGGCCAGGTGCGCAAGGTGAAGACGGACCGGGGCGACAT
>SECN01000116.1 GCA_004173515.1 Myxococcaceae bacterium
CCCATGAGCACCCCGCCCCCTGACGAAGCGCCGCAGGCGCCCGAGGACACGGAGCCCCAGGCCCTCACGCGCCGCGGCCTCCTGGCACGCACCGGCGCCACGCTGGCGACCGGCGCCCTGCTGATCCACGGCCGCGACGCCCGGGCCCAGGCGCCCGGCGCACAGGCCCCACGTGCGAACTCCGCGGCGGCCACGGGAGGCCCGGTCGCCCGACAGACGCACCTGCCTCCCGGACGGGCGGGCCGCGACTACCGCCCCATCGTGGTGCCCAACGGCACGAAGCTGCCGTGGAAGGACGTCAACGGCGTGAAGGTGTTCCACCTGGTGGCGCAGGAGGTGGAGCACGAATTCGCTCCCGGCCTGAAGGCCACCTGCTGGGGCTACAACGGCCAGGTGCACGGGCCCACCATCGAGGTGGTGGAAGGCGACCGCGTCCGCTTCTACGTCACCAACCGGCTGCCCGCGCACACCACCGTGCACTGGCACGGCATCCTCCTGCCCAACGGCATGGACGGCGTGGGCGGCCTGAACCAGAAGGCCATCGCCCCGGGGGAGACCTACCGCTACGAGTTCACCGTGCGCCAGTCGGGCACCGGCATGTACCACTCGCACCACGACGAGATGACCCAGATGGCCCTGGGCATGGTGGGCCTGTTCGTCATCCACCCGCGCAGGCCGGTGGGCCCACGCGTGGACCGCGACTTCGCCATCATGTTGCACGAGTGGCGCATCGACCCGGGCACGCGGCGCCCGGATCCCAACGAGATGACGGACTTCAACATCCTGACGATGAACGCGAAGGCGTTCCCCGGCACGGATCCGCTCGTCGTGCGCCAGGGTGAGCGCGTGCGCATCCGCTTCGGCAACCTGAGCGCGATGGACCACCACCCCATCCACCTGCACGGCTACCAGTTCCGCATCACCGAAACGGATGGAGGCCGCATCCCCGACGGCGCCCAGTGGCCGGAGACGACAGTGCTGGTGCCCACCGGCAGCACGCGCACCATCGAGTTCGTGGCGGACGAACCCGGCGACTGGGCCATGCACTGCCACATGACCCACCACGTGATGAACCAGATGGGCCACGACCTGCCCAACCTCATCGGCGTGAAGCCCGGTGGCCTGGACGCGAAGGTGCGCCCACTGTTGCCCGGCTACATGACCATGGGACAGACGGGCATGGGGGACATGGGCGGCATGCATCACATGCCCGGGCCCTCGAACTCCATCGCCATGGTGGGCGGCAAGGGCCCCTACGACGACATCACCATGGGCGGCATGTTCACCCTGCTCAAGGTGCGCGCACGACTGGAGGGTGAAGGCGATGGTGGCTGGTACACGCCGCCGCCGGGAACGCAGGCCCGGCTCGCGCAGGGAGAGGAACTGCTCCGCGACGGCATCGACGTGACAGCCCCTCCGTCCCCGGAGCCTGGAGGGACCTGACGAGGGTGAGCACACCTCGGGAAGGCCATGAGCCCCTGACAGGCGACCGGACCGTCGCCAGCAATCAAGCCCTTGCACCGGCTGATGCAGAGCGCCACCTTCTCCAATGGGGGTGCTCGATTCAATGCACGGCCCCGTCTCCCCAGCACGCGCATCCGCCTTCGCCGTGCTAGCGCCGTTCCAGGCCCCGTGGATGCCAAAGGAGGCGCAATGGCGAGTGTCGCGGACATCATCCGGAGCCACCACACGGAGATCCTCCGGCGGTGGACGGAGGAGGCGAACCGGACCGCGTCGGCCCGAGGCCTGGGGGCGCCCGAGTTCCGGAACATCATGCCGACGTACCTGACCGCGCTCGCCAACATCCATGAGATGGCGGAGTCTGGCATCAGCGACCAGCAGAAGTACGTCGAGAGCCACGTGTCCGCGCGGCTTCGCCAGGGATTCCACGTGGCGGAGGTCGTCGAGGAGTTCGCCATCCTGGGACGGTGCATCACCCGGATGTGGAGCAACGCTCCGCTCGACCAGCAACCCGATGCCCATGATGTCGAACGGCTCTTCACCGAGCTGCATGCGGCCTCGACGGCCGTCACGGATCTCTTCAGCAAGCACCTGCTGGAAGATGAGCAGACGGAGAAGCGCTACCTGCGCCTGCTTCAGCAGGTGGCCAGCGAAGCGCTGGCCTCGGACGGTGCGACCCTGCGAGATCGGTTGAAAGAGGTCCTCGAACTGATCCGCGAAGCGATGGGGGCCCAGAGCGTGGCCCTGCTCCTGTACGAGCCGAAGAGCCAGCGGCTCGTGACCGCGGCCTCCACGGGGGCGGCGGATGAGGCTTTTGAACACTACGCCGTCTCGCTGGACCTGGCGTCCTTCCCGGGAACAATCGTGGCCGGGGGCGAAGAAACCAGCACGCTCCAGGATGCCAGGACCACGACGCTGGACGTGAGCGATTCGCTCCGCAACAGCGGCATCCACTCCGTGCTCGGTGTCCGACTTCCTCCCCACCACGCGCTGATGGGGGTCCTGTACGTGGGCGTCTCCGAGATCCGGGACTTCACCCTCCGGGAGAAGACGCGACTCCAGTCCCTGGGACAGCACCTGAGCATCCACCTGGACAACGCCAAACTGTATGCGGACCTGAAGGAGAAGCTCGAAGCGCTGGAGGTCGAACGGAACCTGCGCGAGCGGTTCGTCTCCGTCCTGGCGCACGACCTGCGCGGGCCCCTCGCTGCGGCGAGGATGAGCGCCCAGATGCTCATGCGCTTTCCGGAGAAGCTGGACGCGCGGCGCGATCTGGCGTTGAAGATCGACCGGAACATCGAGCGCACGGACCGGATGGTCCGGGATCTGCTCGACGCGAACCGCATCCGGGCGGGCGAACAGCTCCCCCTGCGGCTCGACGAGTGCGACCTCGGAGGAATCGCCAGGGAGGTCGTCGAGGAATTGAACACCCTGCATGGGGACCGCTTCGTCCTGAAGACAGACGAACGGGTCCGGGGCCTCTGGAGCGCCGAGGAGCTGCGCCGCGCCTTGTGGAACCTGGGAAGCAATGCCTTCAAGTACGGAGCGGCCGACCAGCCCATCACCTTCACGGTCTCCCGCACCGGCACGGGGGCACGGGTCTCCGTGCACAACACCGGCCCCGTGATTCCGCGCGTCGACCAGGAGAACATCTTCCTGCCCTTCACCCGGACCCGAGCCGCGCAGGAGGGCCCCGCCAGGGGCTGGGGACTGGGACTGACGCTGGTCTGGGGATGCGCCCGGGCGCACGGCGGCAAGGTCGTCGTCACGAGCGAGGCCGCCACCGGGACGACCTTCACGCTGGAGCTGCCGTGGGATGCCCGGCCGTTCCAGCCCGGGTCTGTTTCGGGCCGGCCCTGACAGGGGGCTGACATGCCGGGAGGTTCACCCTCCATGGTTCCCTTCTTCTTCGCCTCCCACTGGTCGCTCAGCGTGCTCTTGCAGAGCCTCTTCCAGCACCGCTACGCCGCGCACCGCATGTACACGATGGGGCCGCGCACCGAGCGGGCGCTGCACCTGACGACCGCCCTTGTGCAGGGCTCCAGCTTCCTGGACCCGCGCGCCTACGCCATCATGCACCGCGAGCACCACGCCTTCGCGGACACCGAGCGCGATCCGCACTCGCCCGCGCACCACAAGAACCCGCTGCGCATGATGCTCCAGACGGCGCGCCGCTACGCGGGCCTGCTCACCGGAAGCATCACCCCCGAACCCCGCTTCCAGGGCGGCCATCCCGAGTGGCCCGCCGTGGACCGGGTCTTCAACCAATGGTCCACGCGCATCGCCTTCGGCGCGCTCTACACGCTGTTCTACAAGCGCTTCGCCACGCGCCGGTGGCACTGGGCGCTGCTGCCCATGCACTTCGTCATGGGCCCGGTGCACGGCGCCATCGTCAACTGGTGTGGACACCGCTACGGCTACCGCAACTTCGAAAGCCGGGATGCGTCCCGCAACACGCTGCCCATGGACGTGCTGTGCATGGGCGAGCTGTTCCAGAACAACCACCACGCCCGGCCGGCGAGCCCCGACTTCGCGGCGAAGCGCTTCGAATTGGATCCCACCTGGCAGGTGATGCGCCTGCTCGCCCGCCTGAAGCTCATCCGGCTCGTGAAGGAACCCCAGAGCGAGCAGGCGGCACGTCCCGCCGCGCTCATCCGCGAGTACAGCGGCGCAGCGCTCGCGGCATCCCCATCCTTGTGAACGAAGGAAGGAGCCGCACATGCGATTTTCGGAGAGCGCCATCCAGGGCCGCACGGTCGTCGCGGCGGGGGGACAGACCTTGGGGACCGTGGAGACCCTGACCATCGACAGCGAGACCTGGCAGGTCGAAGCGCTCCAGGTGAAGCTGTCGTCGGAGAGCGCTGACGAGCTGCGCGTCTACTGGAACTACTTCCACGCGGGCCACCTCGACGTGCCCACGGACCTCGTCCAATCCGTGAGCGACGTCGTGCTCCTCTCCGTCACGTTGGACCAATTGCGCCAGAGGCACTCCGCGGAAGCTGGAGCCACACAACCCTCCTGAAAAGGCTGGTTCCAACGGGAGGATCCGGATGGGGGTACATTCGGGGCGTTCCCGGAGGAACCACCCATGACCGCCCCCCTGCCGACGCTGGAACGCCTCCCTCGCGGAGCGCTCACGTTGTTCCGCATCCGGGCGCTGCTGCGCCTGGGGATGTACGGGGCCGTGGCCTTCGGGGTGGCCCTGGCGTTGACGTCCTCGGGGGTGAAGCACTGGCCCTTCCTGCTGCCGTGCGCGGTGGTGCTGGGCCTGAGCGTGCTGACGGCGTGGTATCCGCAACGCGCGCACGAGCGCTGGGGCTGGGCGCTGCGCGAGCACGATCTGGTCATCTCCCACGGCGTGCTGTTGCAACAGGTGGTGTCCATCCCGGCGGGTCGCATCCAGCACGTGGACGTCCACCAGGGCCCCATCGAGCGTTCGCTGGGACTGGCGCACCTGCAGATCTACACCGCCGCGGGCAGTGGCGCGGACGGGGAGATCCCCGGCCTCGCGAGGGAGACGGCGGACGCCCTGCGCGAGAAGCTGGTGCGACGAGAGGCGGACGATGTCGTCTGAGCCCGTGTCCGTCGCCGTGGCCTCGGAGGCCCTGCCCGGCACGCACGAAGTCCCCTGGAAGAGGCTGAGCGCGAAGGCCCCGCTCGCGGCGCTGGTGCCGCTGGCGACGACGGTGGGGCGCGTGTTCCTGGGCGCGCTGCTGCCCACGTACTTCGCGGGCGAGCGAGGCCTGCCCGGGGTGCTCTGGATCATCGTGGGAGGGCTGGCGCTGACGATGCTGGCTGCCGGGCTCTATGAAGTGGCCACGCTGAGCTATCGCGTGGACGGCGGACAGTTGGAGATCCGCTCCGGCATCTTCACGCGCACCTCGCGCTTCATCGAGACCGCGCGGGTGCAGAACACGGAGGTGCTCCAGCCCTTCGTGTCGAAGCTGCTCGGGTTGGTGGAGGTGAAGGTGGAGACGGCCTCCGGGGGCAAGGCGGACGGCCACCTGCGGGGCCTGTCGCCCGAGGACGCGCAGGCGTTGATCCAGGCGCTCCAGGCGGTGCGAAGCGAAGGCCCGGCGGCCTCGGTCCTTCCGGGAGCCACCGTCCCGGGCGAACGGGTGCTCTCCGAAGCGAGGCTGGGAGGGCTGCTGCTCTACGGCGCGACCGCGCTGGGCGTGGGCGTGCTCGCGGTGGTGATGGGCGCGCTGCATGAAATCACCGAGACCTTCCACAAGCTGCTGCTGCCCTGGATGGAAGCGCACTGGGAAGCGGTGGCGGCGCCCGGGATGGGCTGGCTGGCCGCGACGGTGGCGGCGCTCACGGGGCTGTTCGGCATGTGGCTGGTGAGCGGCGCCCGGGCGGTGCTGCGCTTCCATGGCTTCCGGCTGGTGGACACCGGCACGCACCTGCGCGCGGTGGGAGGACTCATTACGCGCCGACAGGTGACGGTGCGACGGGCGCGCATCCAGCAGGTGGTGCTGGATGAGCCGCTGCTGCGACGCGCGCTGGGCTTCGGTTCGGTGGAGGTGGAGACGGCGGGAGCCCGGGCGGGCAACGAGGCCACGGACCGCGCGGAGCTGCTGGTGCCCGTGGTGCCCACCGCGAGCATGCCCGGCCTGCTGCGCGAGTTCGTGCCGGAGCTGCCCGACGCCATCGGCGCCCTGCCCCTCAAGCCCGCGCACCCGAAGGCGCTCCTGCGGGCCCGCATCCGCGCGGTGGGGCTGAGCGTGCTCGTGGCCGCGCCCATGACGTGGTTCTGGGGCGGCTGGGGCGCGCTCGCGTGGGCGTTGTTGCCCGCGCAGCTCATGGCCGCGTGGTTCGACTGGCGCTTCCAGGGATGGCTCATCACGGACGCGCTGGTGGTGGTGCGCCAGGGCTTCTGGAGGCGGCGCACGACGGTGGTGCAGCGCTCCCGCATCCAGTCCGTCCGCGCGAGACAGGGACCGCTGGAGCGCGGCTACGGCATCGGGCACGTGAGGATCGACGTGGCGGGCTCGCATGTCGTCCTGCCCAGCGTGGGCTGGGAGGAAGCCCAGTCCCTCATCGACCAGCTCCCGGCCCGGCGCGTGTGAGTGATTACGAGAGCGCGCCGACGCTCGCGTAGGGCGTCTTCTCGGGAGCACGTCGCGCGCTCCAGCGGCCGGACAACCAGGGCGCCAGCAGCAACAGGTTTGTCACGGCACTGAAGACCCGGCGCTCGGCTCACATGTTGGCATTCTTGAGCACCTTCCAATACGGAAGGGTCCGGGTGAGCGACTTCAAGGCCGCGGGGTTCCAGAGCCGTCAGGACAGCGGTCCGTTTTCACCCCGGAGCTGGCGCGCGCCACATCGGGTTGTCATGGGGCAAACCAGCCCCAGGTGTCTGTCTGGGAACCCCGGCGAACAGCCCTTGGCCTTCGCGCCGGATGAGAAGTTGGAGCCGCTGTTCCTCCTCGGGCGCGGGGCGCGATGTGTTGGCTGGTGTGCTATGCCCCGCCGCATGGAAATCTTCCGACTTGCGGATACGGTCGAGTTGAACAATGCGTGGCTCGTCGGTCTGAGCGTGGCATTGCTGCTGCTCGTCCTCTGGGCCGTGCTCGTGGCCTCCAGTGCGCTGCTGTACCAGGGCATCCGGCTGACGGGGGTGAAGGCGCTGGAGCAGATGGCGGACGGCCTTCGCAAGCGCGCCCGGCTGAGCGCCGCCCTCCTGTCCTTCGTGGTGTTCATCGCCGGCATCGCCGTGCTGGGCTTCTCCCTGTGGGCGAAGAAGGATCTGGAGCCCTACTTCAAGGCCTTGCTGGCGGGGGTGACGGTGGAGGGGCTGGCGGCCCTGGGGCGCGGAGCGGGGCTGCTGGTGCTGTTGCTGACGGCCTTCCTGGTGTTGGATCGGGCGGCGCGCCGGCTCCTGGTGAGGCTCGAGCGCAGGGTGAACGGGTGGCAACTGAGCCCCGAGCACAGGGCTCATGCCCAGAAGGCGATGGAGCAGGGGCCCGGCTTCATCAAGCTGGTGCTGGCCTACATCGCGGTGAACGTGGCGGTCACCTCGCTGCAACCTCCGGCCGCGCTCGAGTGGCTCGTCGACACCACCATCTTCGTGCTGCTGTGCATCAACGGCGGGCGCCTGGCGGTGTCCCTGCTGCACCTGATGTCGGGGCGGCTCGTCGATTCCTGGCGGGCGAAGAGCACGGCCACGAAGTACGAGGAGTACTTCCTGGTCCTCACCCGGCTGCTGCCGGTGGGGCAGAGGAGCCTGGAGGCCATCGTCTACATCTCGGTGGCGACCCTCATCATCCGTCGGTTCCAGGGCCTGGAGCCCTTTGCTCCGTACGGACCGGTGCTCATCCGCGTCATCGCCCTGTTCTTCGCCGCCAGCGTCGCCGTCGAGTTCGTCCGATTGCTCATCGCCCGGGCCTTCAAGGTGGACGGCCTCGACCTGGATGACAAGGCCCGGCGGCGCAACACCTTCGTCGCCCTCATCCAGAGAGCCTCCACCTACCTGGTCTACTTCCTGGTGGGGATGATGGTGCTCAGCGACCTGGGTGTGGACCCCACCCCCATCCTCGCGGGCGCCGGCATCGTCGGCCTCACCGTCGGTCTGGGCTCGCAGGCCATCGTCACGGACATGGTCAACGGCATCTTCCTGCTCTTCGAGGACCAGATCCTGAACGGCGACTACATCCGCATCAACGACACCGAGGGTGTGGTGGAGGAGATAACGCCTCGCATCACCCGCATCCGCGATCGCTTCGGGCGCCTTCACATCCTCCGCAATGGCGAAGTCAAGAATGTCATCAATTACAGCCGAGGCTGGACGCTGGCGGTCGTGGACATGGCCGTGGCCTATGAGTGCGACTTGAAGAAGGTGCTGAATGTGATTGGTCAGGTCTGCGAGCAGGTGCCCATGCTGTCGGCGGGCAAGGTGTCGGAGATGCCCAAGCTGCTGGGTATCGAGAGTATGGACGAGAGCTGGATGACCATTCGCATCGAAGCCAAGGTACAGCCAGGAACGCACTTCGACGTGAAGCGGCTGCTCAACCGGCTGTTGTTCGACGCCTTCAACGCCAACGGCCTGGAGCTTCCCTACCCCAAGTCGGTGCAATACGAGGGGACAACGTCGCTTCCCGCCACCTCCGCCGCGCCGCCGGAAGAGGTGCCCCAGGTCCTCGCCGCATCGAACGGGTAGGCGGGCTCCGGGAACTCCCGGCCGGCTTCATCACCGCCGGGAGGGAAACACGGACTCAGGGGAACATCAGCTTCTTGAGCGTGAGGCTGCGCGGGCCCTCTTCCTCCCACAACTTGAGCGCGAAGGGGCCTCGATTGGAGCCGGAAGGCGCTTCGGCCTCCACGATGATGCGGTCATTGCTTCCGGGCAGGATGGGGCCCTGCTGCCACACGCGGAGCACCTTCAATTCCTCTCCGTTGCGACCTCGAATCACAGCCCCCTTCGCCGTCCAGGGCTGCGATCCCTTCGGTATGGCGATCCATCCCTCCACCGCTACGCGCTGATTGGAGCGGTAGACACGCAGCAGGCTCACCACTTCGAGCCCCTTCTCCTCCGCTTGGATGTCCGCTTTGGTCAGGTCTCGTCCAGCAACACCCTCTTCGTCCATGGCCCTCGTGGCGATAAGTCCGACCAGTCCTGCTGGCATGGCCAGCTCACCCAGAAGGCGCGCATGGTCGTCCTGACAGCGCTGTGTTTCCGCACGAGAATCCCGGGCTTCCTGCTGGTATGACTCAAGGGAACGTTTCTGTCGAAACACCTCGACCAGCGGTTCTGCCTTCGCGGGATGAACTCGAAGCAGAAGGGATACACCCGCCGGGGCCAGACCATCCCTGAACCGTAAGGTCAGCCGGAAGGACTCCTGGGCAGAAACCTTCTGGGATGGAATCAGCCGGACCGTGGTCCGCCCCGCGTCCACGAGGGAAAAGTGGTCCCGGCCCTCCAGTTCGAAATCCTCCTGAATCAGCTCTGAATCGAAGAGCAACACCGTGGAGAGACCTGGACTGACCTTCACTTCATGAGTCCCCCCAGCATTGTCCGGTACCAGTTCGATGCGCCGAACGTCGGGCCCCTGGACTGAAGTCTCCGGCTCCGCGTCGGCCCTTCTGGAAACCAAGAGAAACCCCAGAAGGATGGCCCATGAAACACGCACTTGAAACTCACTTCCAGGTGGAACGGGTTCCGGGCCAAGGAGAAGCGATTCACCGGCCAAAAGCACATCACTTGAATTCAGACACGGCCCTGACCTGACCTGCCGTGAAGATGCGGGCACTGGAAGCGGAGTCGTCGCCCTCCTCCCGATCCATCCCTGGGTCACCACTCCCGTTATAGATATCGAAACAGACAGGAAAGCTGTCGCCGGCCGGCGTCGTTGCCCAGGTGATGCGCCCGTAGACGCGGTCGCTCACGAAGATCCGTCCTGACAACACGGAGTTGTCCGGCAGACCCTCCATGTTTCCAATCAGGTGGACTTCGACGAGACCACTTCGCACGCTGATGTATCGCGGCTTGCCCTTGATGAAGGCCACAGGTTGTTTGTAGCGCGGCTTGATGCCCAGCTTCTCCATGGCCTGGACCGCTCCAGTGGGACACCGCTCGGGAGGAGGCGGTCCCGGACGAACCTGTGAACTGGGGCATGCGAACGACGCGCAGGCCGCCACGGTCCCCACGGTGCGAGCCATGGCGCCCAGGCCCTTCCTGGCGGGCTTCGAGGTGGGTTGAAGGGGAATGTTCGTCGTCTGCGTCGTCACGGTGGCGGGAACCTCCTGAAGCGTCGCGGGGAGTGCGACGGCCGCGGAGCGGACCTCCGGCCCGGTGAGATCCACGGCCCGGTCAGCTTGAGGTGGCTTGTCGGAAGTCGCTACTTCCTGACGGAGAGGCCCATTCCCCGGCACATGCGCGCTCCATTGGAGCAGCAGTGCCGCCAGCGCGACGACCATCACCGCCAGGGCCAGCGCCGACCAGACACGCGAGGCCTCCCACGGCTTCGACACCGGTCCCGTCGCGCCCTCCGAAGCGTTGCCCCTGGACGACGAGGGCGGAGCCTGTGGAAGGGGTCGCTTGCCACGACGAGGCCCATGCAGCGGCTGGATCTCCCACTTGTCGAGCGTGCGCCGGTCGCCCTCCGTCGTCGCGGTGTCCACCCCGTGGAAGTCGCACAGCGGCACATCCCACGCCGCATCCGCGTCGCGAAGCGCCTCTTCCAGCGCCTTGCCAAACTCCCGAGCACTCGGAGCGCGCCGCGCGGGCGTCTTCTCCAGGAGCCACATGCACAATTCGCTCAGGGCCCGGGGCACTCGCGCGTTCACCTCGTGAGGCGGCGGCGGCGCTTCGGACACGACGGCGTCCCAGAGGTCAGGCTCCGTCATCCCTTCGAAGGGAAAGCGCGCCGTGAGCAGCACATAGAGGACGATGCCCAGCGCCCACAGGTCATCCGCGGGCCCCGGTAGGTAGCGGGCCCCGGGCACGCCCTGATTGCGCAGGAAGAACGTCCACGCCTCCGGGGAGCGGTACTCCGGCGTCCCGGGCGGCAGGATGTCCGGCGTCAGCCCCGGCGCGCCCTCGTAGTTCCCGATGCCGAAGTCCACCAGCTTGGCCACGCCATCCGAGGTGCGCACCATGACGTTGGACTCCTTTACGTCCCGGTGCAGCACCCCGGCCTCGTGGGTGGCGGCGAGCGCACGCGCCACGCCCAGCGCCACCTGCGTCACCTGCCGCGCGGATGGGTTCTCTTCCTCGGCCCACACGTCCAGCCGCCGCCCGTCCACGTACTCCATGAGGATGACGGCGAACGCGGGCTCCACCACCGGCCAGACGCCATGGCCGAGGATCCCCACCACGTTGGGATGGTCCAGCCGCAAGAGGATGGAGACCTCTCGCTCCACGCGGCCGCCGACCCGAGGAACGTGAAGCAGCTTCAGCGCGCAGGGCTGGCCCTCACACCGCGCCAGATACACCGTCCCGAAGCCCCCCTGCCCCAGTTGCCGTTCCACCGTGTAGCCCATCACCTGGGCCCCCGGAGCGAGGACGGCCGGGGGTGGACTGCGCCTCATGGCGTCCTGCTCCAGAACTCCGCGGCGTCATTGTCTCGCATACGACGGCGCACCCTACACCCACATCCCAGCCCCGTGCACTGGACCTGTTCAGTGTATCGCCACGAAGACGGCCCGCCAGATTCAATCCCAGGTTCCTTTCAGGTACATAGCCAGGATGAACGAAGAACTGGGGATCATCATCGGCATGGCGGCCCGTGCCGCCCGCGAACAATTGGGACTGACCCAGGCCGAAGTGGGCGAGCGCGTGGGCCTCATCTCCACCGTCTACAGCCGCCTGGAGCGCGGGAAGATGCTGCCCAGCGTCCCGACGCTCTACCGCCTGTGCCTCGAACTGAAGGTGTCCCCTGAGGACCTCCTGGGGCTCACCGCGCTGGTGCGTGGCCGCAAGGGGCAGCGTCCGCGAGCACGGGAGGACGAGCTGCCCGCGCTGCGCCGGCTGCTGTACCTGGCGCGCAAGCTGGACGCGGAGAAGCTCGAAGCGCTTCTCCACGTCGCCACCGTCCTGACCCGCTGACGCCCTACTTCTTGTCCTTCTTCACCAGGGCTTCCAATTCGTGCGCATCCAACCCTTCCGGGAAGAGGCCGGCCTCTCCGAACTCCACCACGTCGCGCATGCCGCTGCCTTCGGACAAGACCCGCCCGACCTCTTCGGAGGCCTCTTTGCGCCCATACCCCGGGTAGCGCTGGTCGAGCACGGCGCGAAGCGCGTCACGAAGGTCCGCCGCCGTGGCGAAGCGCTCCTCCGGATGGGCTCGCAGGGCCGTGTGCAACAGCGACTTCACGTCCGGCGCCAGCTTCGCCACCGCCCTCTCGATGTCCACCGGGCCAAAGCAGGAGAGCAGCACCCGCATCTGGGGCAGCGGAAGGGAAGGAAACGTCTCGGCGTGCAGTGGACGCATGCCTGTGGGCTCCCGGGGCACATCCTGGACATCGAACAGGTGCGTGCCCGTCAGGAGCTCCACCAGCAGCACGCCCAGGCTGAAGATGTCGGAGCGCGGCGTCAGCGGCATCCGCGCCATGTATTCGGGCGAGGCATAGGCGGCATCCCCCCGGACGAGGCTCTCGGGAGAAGCCATCCGGAGCGCCATCAGCGAGAAGGCCACGCCGAAATTCATCAGCTTCACCCCACCGTGCGTGCCCACGACGACATGCCGGGGACTCACATCGCGGTGGATGATGCCCAGCCCCTTGCCCTCATCATCCGTCAGCGTGTGCGCATGGTGCAGCGCCTCCGCCACTTCCGCGCCCACGTAGAGCGCGAAGGGCTCGGAGACCGGCTGACGCCGTGCAACGCCCGCGCTCACCAACGTCTCCAGCGACGGCCCGGGCACGTACTCCATGATCACATGCGGATCGTCCTGGTGGATCTTCAGATGGAACACCTGGGCGATGCCGGGGTGGTTGAGGCGGAAGGCCAGCTTGATCTCCTCGATGAGCCGCTTGCGGCGCGGGTAGGTGGCGGGACTGGGCAGGCGGCGCACGATGCACAGGCCAGGAAGTCCCCCCTCCAATCCATGGCGATGGGCCAGCAGCACCGACTCCCCGGACAGCGTCACCGTCAGCTCGCGAATGGCTTCGTAGCGGACGCCCTCGATGGAGAAGAGAAAACGCGGGTGCCCAGGAGCAGGTGGGGGCGCGCTCCGGGAACTTCCTCCGCTGGAGGTGGTGGACGTGGGCATGACTCCTCGGGGGGCAGGGGCTATGGGGCATGAGCGCCCACCCAGGAGCATCCCTCAACAAGACTCTAAAAGTCCAACCAACTGTCCCTTAAAGGTCCTATCCAGAATCAAGGGACCAAGTACCTTCCTGCCACCGCAGCAACGCTTGCTGTGCGCAGAAGGGGATCATCTCTTCTCCTGAAGTTACACCGGTTCCGCGGCTCTCCCGCGCGCCATGTAATGTGTCGAGTCAGGCGGCGAGCAGCACGCGACGGCGGAGCAGGTCAAAGCTGGCACGGCCGTGCATCTCGTCACGGCTCGTCGGTCATGCCGTCAAGCTGCTCCAGCGCAAGCTCGCGGTAGTAGGGGACGACTTCGACGGCGAGCACATCGCGCATTTCCTGCCGCGCGCTGTCCCAGTCTCCCTGTCTCTGGAACTTCCACATCCGGTGCAGCGCGTCTGTCAGGCGGTTCGACCCTTCGACGATGCGGCGTGAGCATTCACGTATCAGGCTCAGTGCTCCCTCGCGGGCGCTCAAGGCCGGCCCCGCGTCGGGGATGGCAACTTCATAGGCGGTGTGCAACATGAGAGCGCGCACGTCGTCTGTGAGCGTCAGTGGTGCGTCCTCGCGAAGGACACGCTGCGCGAGGTCGCGGAATGGGTTCCAGTTCGGTGTGTTCATTCGGTCCTCACCGCTTCTTCGGTTTGGCAGGGCGGCACATATCTGCGGGCCACTCATGTCGATGACTGCGCTGCTTGACGAGGTGGTGCGGCAGCACTTCCCCAACCCGCCTGCGACCCTGGAACAGCTCGACGCGTTTGAGCAGCGCACGGGATGGCGCCTTGATCCGGATCTGCGCGCCTTCTACCTGCGCTGTGACGGTGCCAACCTGTTCGACCGCACCGACCCCGCATTCACGTTCCTTCCGCTGTCACAGCTTCATCGTGCACGGGTGGTCATGCGCCAGGACGACACCGACCGCTCCGGGCCTTCATCCTGGTATGCCATCTGTGAGGTTCGGGACAGCAACTACATCCTGCTCGACGTGAGCCAGCAGCAGGACGGCCGATACCCCATCCGCGATGGCTACAACGAGGCGTTCCCGGACCCGTCCTACTGCCGCCCGATTGCCGCCTCGTTCTCGGAGTTTCTCTCCGGAGCACTCCGCTCCAACCAGCGTTGGTTCTGGCTTCGGGTCGACAAGTAGATCAGGGCGCGGCGACAGCCCATCACCCCAGCGCCTGCATCCAGATGACGACCGCCGCGGCGCCCGCGTCCGGAATCCCCTTCGCGCGCTCGCCCAGGTAGCTCGCGCGCCCCAGCCGCGCCGTCATGCCCGCCGTCGCCTCCGCCCCCTGCTCCGCCGCGCGCGTCGCCTCAGCCCACGCCTCGCCCAGTGACTTCCCCTCGCGCACGGCGCGCACCATCGCCTCCGCCGCCGGGTGCAGCGCGTCCACCATGGTCCGGTCCCCGGGCCGCGCACCGCCCAGCTCCGACACCGCCTCCACGGCCACCTGGAACGCCTTCGCCCAGTCCGCCGCGTCCGGAACCTTGTTCGTCAGGTGGCGCGAAGCCCTCAGGAGCGCGGTCGCGTAGAACGGTCCCGAGCTGCCGCCGATGTTCCTGCGCAACGCCTGCCCCAATTCCATCAACGCCCCGGACGGCGTCACCCACGCGGCGTCCGGCAACGCGCGGATCGCCGCCGCCCCTCGCACCAGACTCAAGCCCAGGTCCCCATCCCCCGCCGCGCTGTCCAGCTCCGTCAGCTTCGCCTCCGCCGCATCCCAGGCGTCCGCCACCGCCAGCGCCCCCGCCTTCACCTGCGCCATCTGCGGCTGGAGCTTCGGGTGGCCCTTGATGGTGGGCAGCGCATCCCGCGTCGACACCACCCGGCGCTGCGCGACCAGCGTCCCCTTGCCCGGCCAGGCCGGCGCCTCCGTGGCCGCGTCCAGCCGCGCCAGCCGCGCGTCGTCCACCTTCAGCACCGTGAGCGAAACCCCCGGCATCTCCAGCGCGGACAGGAACGTGCCCTGCCATGCCCGCTCCACCTTCACGCCCCGCTCCGCCAGGAACGCCAGCGCCCGCCGCGTCACGATGGCCAGCTCCATGGGCGGCGTGCCACCCAGCCCGTTCACCATCAGCGCCACGCGCTCACCCCGGCCGATGCTCCGGTCCTCCACGATGGTCGACAGCAGCGTGTCCACCAGCGCATCCGCGGGCAGGAGCGCGACCCGGCGCACCCCCTGCTCGCCGTGGATGCCCAACCCCAGCTCCACCTCGCCGTCGCCCAGCGTGAAGCCCGGCCGGCCCGCCGCGGGCACCGTGCACGGCCCCAGCGCCACGCCCATGCTGCCCAGCGCTTGCGCCGCCTCCGTCGCCTCGCGCGCCACCTCCGCCAGCGACGCACCCGCCGCCGCCGCCGCGCCCGCCACCTTGTGCACCAGCACCACGCCCGCGATGCCCCGCCGCCGCGCGGGCTCCACCGTGTCGCGCAACGCCACGTCGTCCGCCACCACGACGACCTCCGTCGGGATGCCCTCCGCCCGCGCCAGCTCCGCCGCCAACCCGAAGTTGAGCCGGTCGCCGGTGTAGTTCTTCACGATGAGCAGCGCGCCCGCCGTGCCCGCCACCGCGCGGATCGCCGCCAGCACCGCGTCCGTGCTGGGCGAGGTGAAGACATCCCCCGCCACCGCCGCGTGCAGCATCCCCGCCCCCACGTAGCCCGCGTGCGCCGGCTCGTGCCCGCTGCCACCGCCAGAGAGGATGGCCACCCGCCGCGCCCCCAGCGCCGCCGGCACGTCCGCGCGCACCACCACCGTCTCCCCCTCCAGCAGCGCCTGTCCGGGCGCGAGCGCCACGAACCCCTCCAGCATCTCCCGGACCACTTCGCGCGGCGCATTGACGAGCTTCTTCACCTTCGACACCTCGGCGGAAATTGACGGAACAGACGGCTCCGCACCCCACCCTTCCGCCCGCCTGACACCCCGTCAAGCAGCCAGGATGTTGCAAGCCCTCCGCCAGACGATTGCGTCACGAATCCCGTTTTCCATTGACTCCGGCGCGTTTCTGAGGATGATTCTCATTATCATTGACCGCCGCGCGACGAGCGCCGCGGAGCCGTCGCGAGGCGCGCCGGCTCCAGGCCCGACCCTGTCTGGGATTGCCAGGGAGGGACGGGGCTGACGTGTGTCTGGATTCCAGGTGATTGTCTTGACTGTTCCATCCCCGGTCGCGCGTGAGCGCACGCTGCTGTGGCTCCTGGCGGCGGTGCAGTTCACGCACGTCGTCGACTTCATGATGCTGATGCCGCTGGGGCCCCTGCTGATGCAGCGGCTGGACCTGTCGGCCTGGAGCGCAAGCGCACCCTGCTGATGCTCTACGCGGGCTTCATCACCGCGACGCTCCTGTGTGGCGCGGCCACCGGGGCCGTGGGGCTGCTCGTGGCGCGCACCGTGGCCGGGGCGTGCGCGGGGCTGATGGGCGCGGTCGTCATCGCCATCGTCAGCGACGTCGTTCCGGCCGAACGGCGCGGGCAGGCCATTGGCACCGTGATGACGGCGTACGCGCTGTCCGCGGTGGCGGGCGTGCCGCTGGGCCTGGGGCTCGCGAACCTCTGGGGCTGGCGCTCGCCCTTCGTCGTGCTCGCGGCCGTGGCCGGCCTCGTGTGGCTGCTGCTCTTGCGCTTTCTTCCCCGCGTGGACGGACACCTTGCCCGTGCTCCCGACGCAACGGAGCCCGCCTCCGTCTTCACGCCCCGGCTGGCGCTGGGCTGGGTGCTGACGTTCACGGTGGTCTTCGCCAGCTTCCTGCTCATCCCCTACCTGGGCGCCTTCATGGTGGGCAACCTGGGCCTGTCCCTGTCGGAGCTGCCCTGGGTGTACCTGGCCGGCGGCGCGGCGACGCTCCTGAGCTCGCGGTGGATTGGCGGACTCGCGGATCGCCTGGGCCCCGCGCGGGTGCTGGCCAGCCTGCTGGTGCTCACCATGGTGCCGCACCTGCTCTTCACGCACCTGCCGCCCTCCCCCCTGCCGGTGGTGGCGCTGGTGTTCGTGGTCTTCATGACGCTCACCTCCGGCCGGGCCATCCCCACCATGGCGCTGGTCGCGTCGCGGGTGCCGCCGTCCCTGCGCGGGCGCTACCTCGCGGTCAACATGGCCGCCAGCGACGGCGCCTCCGGGCTCGCCGCGTGGATGGGCGGACTGCTGCTTTCCACCGCGTCCGACGGTGCGCTCATCGGCTTCGGCCCGCTGGGCTTCTTCGCCGTCGGCGGCTCCGCGCTCGCGCTGGGCCTGCTGTGGGTCTTCGCGGGCCGCGCCGTCCCCGTGAACGCCAGCCCCGCTTCCTGACAATCCCTCTCCACCCCCTGAACACAAGGACCCTTCCATGTCCCAGGCCACTCCCCGACACCCGTCCCTGCCGCGCCCCATCGTGGGCGAGATCAAGCTGGAGCGCTCCAACCAGCTGCTCGCGGAGGCGCGCAAGCTGGTGCCCGGCGTCACCCAGACGATGATGAAGAAGCCGGACCACTTCGCCCCCGGCGCCTTCCCCGTGTTCCTCGCCAGGGGCCAGGGCGCGCTGGTGGAGGACGCGGACGGCCAGGAGTACATCGACTTCATCCAGGCCCTGGGCGCCAACATGCTGGGCCACAACCACCCGGCCGTCGCGGAGACCATCCGCAAGCACTTGGCCGAGGGCATCATCCACTCGCTGCCCACGCCCGTGGAGGTCTCCGCCGTGCGCGCGCTGGTGGACGTCATCCCGGGCGCGGAGATGGCCCGCTTCTTCAAGACGGGCGCGGACGCCACCTCCGCCGCCGTGCGCCTGTCGCGCCACATCACCGGCCGCGAGTCCATTGTCACCGTGGGCTACAACGGCTGGCACGACCACTTCATGTACGACACGCCGGGCATCCCCGCCGCCGTCGCCAAGCTCACCACCCGCCTGCCGCTCTTCACGCCCCCGGACGAGCCCGCCCTGCTCGCCCACATCGAGGCGCACGGCGCGCAGCTGGCCTGTGTCCTCTTGGCCATCCCCTACAACCGCACCGTCACGCGCGAGTTCCTCCTGTCCGTGAAGGAGACCTGCGCGAAGCACGGCGTGCTCTTCATCCTGGATGAGGTCGTCACCGGCTTCCGCCTGGCCCTGGGCGGCGCGCAGCAGTTCTTCGGCGTCCAGGCCGACTTCGTCACGCTGTCCAAGGGCATCGCCGCGGGCATGCCCCTGTCCGCCATCGCCGGCCCGGAGAAGCACCTCTCCAAGCTGAGCGACCTCCAGGTGTCCACCACCTTCGGCGGGGAGATGCTGTCGCTGGCCGTGTGCGAGGCCGTGCTCAAGGAATACAAGAGCACGAACTACGTCGAGCACATCGCCAACATGGGCCGCCGCCTGCGCGAGGGCGTCAACGCCCACGCGAAGGCCACGGGCTCCTCGCTGGAGGTCATCGGCTACGACGCCGTGCCCTTCTTCCGCTTCAGCAAGGACATTCCCCAGCACATCCAGAAGATGATCCCCTTCCAGGCCGGCATGGCCCGCCGGGGCGTCATCCTGCGCCGCGACCTGAACTTCATCAGCGCCGTTCACACGGAGCAGCAGATCGACCACACCATCGCCGCCGCCAGCGAGGTGCTGCGCGAGACGGCCGCCAGCTCCACCGCCAGCGCCGCCTGAAACATTCGCGAGACAATCCGCACGCCCCCACCGCGGCGTTTCACGCGGTGGGTCATTTCGGGCTTGAGCCTTCTTGACAGGAATTCACGACCATGGCACTTCCGGATTCTGATTATGAGAACCGTTCTCATTCTCCAGTGGACGGACCGGGCAAGCAGATGATGGGTGCGCCGACAGGAATCGCGGTGGTGACGGGCGCGGCCCAGGGCATTGGCGCGGCCGTCGCACGGAAGCTCGCGCGCACGATGCATGTGGCCGTGTTCGACCAGAACAGCGCGGGTCTGGAATTGTTGGTGGCGGAGCTGCGCCAACAGGGCTTGAAGGCCACCGCGTTCAAGGTGGACGTGCGGGACAAGGACGGCGTCGAGGAAGCGGTCGCGATCATCGAAGCGAAGCTGGGCCCCATCCAGGTGCTGGCCAACGTGGCGGGCATCCTGCGCATGGGCGCGGCGCTGAGCCTGAGCGACGCGGACTGGATGAGCACCTTCGCGGTCAACACCCACGGCGTGTTCCATGTGTCACGCGCGGTGGCCAGGCACATGGTTGCGCGTCGCTCCGGCGCCATCGTCACGGTGGGCTCCAACGCGGCGGGCGTGCCTCGCATGCAGATGGCGGCCTACGCGGCGTCCAAGGCCGCCTCCACCATGTTCACCAAATGTCTGGGGTTGGAGCTGGCCGAGCACGGCATCCGCTGCAACGTCGTGTCCCCCGGCTCCACCGACACCGCCATGCAGCGGGCGCTCTGGTCGGATGACCGCGGGCCGGAGGCCGTCATCTTCGTGTCCCCTCGCATGCCTCCGAGTTGAGAATGATTCCTGATACCAAAATCGTTACGGGGTCGAAGGACCCGCGCGGTGTGACGCTGCCCGTGGACGGCCTGGGGACGGCCCCGGCCCTGACGGCGGAGTCGGAGCAGGAGTCGCTGGCGACGCGGCTGTTGCGTGACTACGACGCCGGCTCGTCGTTCTTCTTCGCGACGCCCAAGCGCACGATGCTCGCGCGCGGCGTGTTCGCGACGGTGCCGCACGCGGGCGGGACGAACTCCATGGAGGGCCTGCCCGCGCGGGTGGCGGCGGTGCTGGATGCTTCGCGTGAGGCGGCGCACGACATCCCGGTGGCGGTGGGCGCGGTGCCCTTCGACGGCCGGGTGGAGGCGCAGCTCGTGGTGCCCATGACGTTGCAGCGCGCGGGCCCGCTGGTGTT
>SECN01000117.1 GCA_004173515.1 Myxococcaceae bacterium
GCCGGCGGCGCGGCCTCCGGCGAATGGGCACAGCGGACGGTCACCGCGACAACGAGCAACAGGAGGAGGCGGTTCATGGGATCCAGAGCGTAGCGCCCTCCCACCCGACGTCCAGGGTAATCACCGACCCTGAAAGGGTTTGAACAGACACCCCACCCTCTACAATCACAGTCTGTGTTTCCAGACCCAATCTGTTAGATCGAATCACTCTCCCCACCCGGAAGGTGCGATGCGCCGACAGTCTCGTCTGTCTAGTGTTATGTTTTACGTGGTAACCAGCTTTGCAATGGCTGTCATGGCTTGCACCCCGGACACGGAGCCTGCTCCCGAAACAGGCGACGTGCGGTTCATCAGCGCGGTGCCCCAGGCGCTCGCGGGCGATGAGGTCACCCGGGTGACCGTGACGCTGACGGCCACGGGCGTGCCCACGTCCACGGCCGTGCTCACGAAGAGCGCGGACGGTTGGAGCGGCACCCTGTATCAGGTTCCCGCCGGCCCCCAGCGCACGTTCACCGCCGAGGCCTTCGCGGCGGACGGCTCGCTGCGCTACCGGGGCGCGGCCACGAATGTCACCATCACGGCGGGCACCACGTCGGTCGTCGCCATCACGCTCCAGGCCCTGAACGTGCCCGGGCCCTTCGACAACTCCGCGCCCTGCATCGATTCATTGGTGGCGTCCGCCAGCAGCGTGCTGCCCGGGGGCACCCTCTCCCTCCAGGCCACCGCGCATGACGCGGACGCGGCGGACACGTTCACCTATGCGTGGACGGCGACGGGCGGCACCTTCGGTTCGGCCTCGCTCGGCTCGACGACCTGGACGGCCCCCGCGACGCCGGGCGTCGTCACGCTGACGCTGACGGTCACCGATTCGCGCGGCGCCACGGCGGTCATCCGCATCAACATCACGGTCGTCTCGACGGACGGCGGACCGGACACGGGCGTGGCCCAGGTGACCGTGACCTTCAACGTCTCCCCCGCCGTGACCCGCGTCACCGCGTCCCAGTCCCCACTGCCGGTGGGCCAGAGCACCACCGTGGTCGCGGACGTGACGGATGCGGACGGCGACGCGCTCACCTACCAGTGGACGGCGTCCTGCGCCGGCACCTGGACCGACGCCACCGCCAGCACGGCGGCCTTCACCCCGAGCGCGGTGCCGGCCGGCGAGTCCTGCGGCAACTGCTCGCTCACCGTCGCCGTGAAGGATCCGCACGGCGGCCAGACGCAGGGCACCCTGCGCATCTGCGTCGGCACGGGCCCGGTCGCCAGCGTGCCCCCGCGCATCGTCCTGTCGAACCAGAGCGCGCTCTCCGTGGCGGGCAACGGCACCGTGACGTTCCGCGTCCTCGCGGAGGACGGCAACGGCAGCGCGCTCACCTTCGCGTGGGCGTCGTCCCACGGCACGCCAGGCACGGCCACCTCCGGGTTCACCTCCAGCGAGATCGCCTGGAAGGCCCCGGCCTGCATCCCGGATGGCCCCAGCCCCACCATCAGCGCCACCGTCACCAACGCGTCAGGCTTCTCCGCGTCCACGAGCTTCAGCGTCGCCGTGGTGGGGGTCCCGACCTGCACCCCGCCTCCGGAGAGCACCGTCGCGCGGTGGGATGCCACCGCCAGCCTGACAGGCCGTCGGTTCGGCGCGAGCCTCATCCCGCTCCCCTCCGGGAAGATCCTCGTCTTCGGAGGAACGGTCTCCTCCAACCCCATCCTGACGACCGCGGAACTCTATGATCCCACGACCGGAACCTGGTCTCCGGCGGGCTCCCTGGGCACGGCCCACTTTTCGCCGGCCGTGACGCTGCTGCCCAACGGCAAGGTCATGGTCACGGGCGGCTTCGCGTCCTACAACACCACCACCCTGAGGAACGTGGAGTTCTACGACCCGGCCACCAACACCTGGACGGCCGGGCCCAGCATGGCCTTCGCGCGTGGCAATCACACGGCGACGCTGCTGCCCAACGGCAAGGTCCTGGTCGTCGGCGGCAACACCACGGGCGACACCACGAGCAACCGCATCCCGGAGCTGTTCGACCCCGCGACGCAGACGTGGGTGCCGGTGGCGATTTCGGCGTATGTGCATAACAACCACGAAGCGGTGCTGCTGCCCTCCGGCAAGGTCCTCATCCTGGGCGGTAGCCAGCTTTCGGAGGTCTATGATCCGTCCAACAACACCTGGAACGGCGCCACGGGGATGACGACGCGGACGTTCACGCACGCCTTCCTGCAGCCCTCGGGCAAGGTCCTGCTCGTCGGCGGAACCCTGGTCGCGCTGTATGATCCCATCCTCAACGTCCAGACGACGGTGGGCAACTTCGCCTACGATCGGCAGTACTCCTCCGTGGTCCAGTTGGCCTCGGGGAAGCTGCTGCTCGCGGGAGGTAACTCCCTGGTGGGCCTGACGACGGAGATCCTCGATCCGGCGACCGGGACGGTGGCCTTCTCCACCAGCATGGCGTCGAACCGCTACTTCATGAGCACCACCCTGCTGCCCAACGGCAAGGTGCTCTTCGTGGGCGGGTATGACCGGGACGCTGGGGCGAGCGTCAACGCGGTCCTGCTCTACACCCCTTGAGCCCGGACTGAAGTTGCGTTGAAGAGCGGTCGGACCCACACCGGTCCGACCGCTCCGGGCATTGCGGCCTGCCTCGAATCAGCGAGGATGCGGCCCATGTCCACCCTCAAAGGCAAGACCCTCTTCATCTCCGGTGCCAGCCGTGGCATCGGCCTGGCCATCGCGCTGCGCGCGGCCCGGGACGGCGCCAACATCGTCATCGCCGCGAAGACGACCGACCCGCACCCCAAGCTGCCCGGCACCATCCACACCGCCGCGAAGGAGATTGAAGCCGCGGGCGGCAAGGCGCTGCCCTGCGTGGTGGACATCCGCGACGAAGCGCAGATCCACGCGGCCGTGGCCAAGGCCGTGGAGACCTTCGGCGGCATCGACATCCTGGTGAACAACGCCAGCGCCATCAGCCTCACCGGCACGCTGGAGACGCCGCTCAAGCGCTTCGACCTGATGCACGGCATCAACACGCGCGGCACCTTCGCGTGCTCGCAGGCGTGCCTGCCGTACCTCAAGAAGTCCTCCAACCCGCACATCCTCAACAACTCGCCGCCGCTCAACATGGAGGCGCGCTGGTTCGGCCCCCACGTCGCCTACACCATGGCGAAGTTCGGCATGAGCATGTGCGTGCTCGGCATGGCGGAGGAGTTCAAGGACGAGGGCATCGCCGTCAACGCCCTCTGGCCGCGCACCGTCATCGCCACCGCCGCCGTGCAGAACCTGCTGGGCGGCGATGAGACCATCAAGGGCAGCCGTTCGCCGGAGATCATGGCCGACGCGGCCCACGCCATCCTCACCAAGCCCAGCCGCTCCTTCACCGGCAACTTCTGCATCGACGAGGACGTGCTGCGCGGCGTGGGCGTCACCAACTTCGACAAGTACCAGTCCGTGCCCGGCGCGGAGCTGTTCCCCGACTACTTCATCTGACCGTCGGACCCACCGTCGGGGCGCATGGGTGCGCCAGGAGCAAGGCCCTCATGCCCCCGCGCAAGCTGCTGCGACACCTGGTCTGGCTGGAGTCCTTCACCGCGGCGGTGGAGGCGGGCAGCATCGACGCCGCCGCGGAGCACCTGGGCGTCGCCCGCTCGGTGGTGAGCGAACACATCCGCGCGCTGGAGGAGGCGCTCGCGGATGGCGCGGCCCTGCTGGAGCGAGGCCCCGGACGCAGGCTGCAACTGTCCGCGCGCGGCGAGCGCCTCTACGCGGGCACCCAGACGCCGCTGCACCAGTTGGACATGAAGCGGCTCATGGACCTGGCGCGCGTGGAGCCCACCCTGCGCCTGGGGCTCAACCCCACCCTGTCCATGTCACTGCTCGGCGGCATCGCGCAGGACGCGGCCGCCACCGACCTCAAGCTGGTGGTGGGCTTCGGCGGCTCGCACGAGCTGGTGCGGCAGGTGCAGACACGGCAGCAGGACCTGGTGCTGGACTTCACCCCGTTGCCGCCGCACGACGGCGTGGAATCCGAATCGCTGCTGCGCATGTCCTTCGTGGTGCTCGCAGGCCCCGACTCCGCGCTCGTCCAGCAGCAGTCCGCCCGGCGCGCGCTGGATGTGAAGGACCTGCAGGGTCAACGCTTCGTGGACTGGTTGCGCGACGACCCCTACGGCGGCGCCAACAGCGCGCGCTTCGCCGCCCAGGGGGTCAAGGTGGACGAGGTGGGCCGCGTGGAGAGCTTCCTCCACCTCTACGAACTGCTGCGCGCCTACCGCGCGTGCGCCATCGCCCCCGACGTGCGGCCCACCCAACCCTTCCCCTCCGACGTCCACGTCTGGCCCCTGCGCGAGGCCGAGCCCCAGGTCGTGGAGGTGGTGGCCCTCTGGCCCTCCGGCGGCCTCAGCCCCGGCGCCCACGCCGTGCTGGACGGCCTGCGACGTCGGCTCCGCAAACGGCGATAATCCGACGAAGACGTCGTTTTCTGCCGGATTTCCGTCCTCCGCTGACATGGGTATCTTCCAGGTGTCCTGTTTCTCTTGAAGGAGCCTCCGAGATGACCCCCACGGAACGGACGATCGCTCGCCTGCCCGCGCACCTGCGCCGCTACGTCGTGTCGCAGGACTACGCGGCCTATACGCCTCGCGACCAGGCGGTGTGGCGGCACATCCTGGGGCAGCTCCGGGGGCACCTGCGCGACAAGGCGCATCCCGTCTACCTGGAGGGTCTGGAGGCCACCGGTATCGGCGCGGAGGCCATCCCCAGCCTGGATGAGATGAACGAGAAGCTGTCGAAGCTGGGCTGGTCGTGCGTGGCGGTGCGCGGCTTCATCCCGCCGGCGGTGTTCACGGAGTTGCAGGCGCTGGGCGTGCTGGCCATCGCGGCGGACATCCGCACGCACGAGCACATCCAGTACACGCCCGCGCCGGACATCGTCCATGAGAGCGCGGGGCACGCGCCCATCATCGCGAACAAGCGCTACGCGGAGTACCTCAAGGCCGTGG
The DNA here is from genome assembly GCA_004173515.1 of Myxococcaceae bacterium. Taxonomy (GTDB): domain Bacteria; phylum Myxococcota; class Myxococcia; order Myxococcales; family Myxococcaceae; genus Corallococcus. The sequence goes on from SECN01000117.1 coordinate 4,999, forward strand.
GGCTGGTGGGGTTCAAGGCCATCGCGAGCGTGGAGGACCAGGCCGTCTTCGAGGCCATCCGCAACCTGTCGGTGGTGAAGGAGGACCCGACGGCGAGCGACGCGGAGATCGCCCACGCGCAGGCCCGCCTGGAGGCCGCGAATGAGAGCCACCGCTACATCAGCGAGAGCACCCGCGCGAGCCGCCTGTACTGGTGGACGGCGGAGTACGGGCTCGTGGGTGACCTGGAGCGTCCGCGCATCTACGGCGCGGGCCTGCTGTCGAGCATCGGCGAGGCCAAGCACTGCCTGACGTCCGCGGTCCAGAAGCTGCCGCTGGGCGCGGTGTGCGCGGACACGGACTACGACATCACCCGCATGCAGCCGCAGCTCTTCGTGGCGCGGGACTTCGAGCACCTGTTCGAGGTGCTGGCGGAGTTCGAGGCGACGCTCGCGTGGAAGCGCGGCGGGGACCTGGGCCTGAACGAGGCGCTGCGCGCGCGCACGGTGAACCACCTGGTGCTCGCGGACGGCCGCGAGGTGACGGGCAAGGTGGTGGAGCTGCTGCCTGCCGCCGGCGAGGTGGCTCCCGGGCTGTCCACCGCGATGGTGCGGTTGGAAGGCCCCATCCTCACGTCGCTCGACGGGCAGGCGCTGGACAAGCCGTTCAGCGGCGCGGCGCTGGTGGCCTTTGGGCAGGGCAGCCTGCCGGAGCGCGGGAACTTCCGGCTCGCGTTGGACAGCGGGCTGGTGCTGGAGGGCTTCGCGGTGGACGGCGGCGAGGTGATTGCCCTGAGCGGGACGCTCGCGGGCAAGCCGCTGGAGCTGCCGTCGATGGCGCGCCTGTACCTGACGGAGCGGCTGCCGTCGGTGGCGGGAGGCCCCGCGGATCCGGGCGCGTGGGACCGGTGGTTCGGGGAGATGAACGCCTTCACGGCGGGCGACGGCGAGGCGCAGGCGCGTGAGCGCAAGGCGAAGGCGCTGCATCCGTCCCTGGCGGCCCTCTACACGGAGGTGCGCCGCATCCGGGAGACGGGACAGCTCGTGGCGGATCGGCTGGAGCAGATCGCCCGGGCCTCCTCCGACTTCCCGTCGGACTGGCTCTTGCGCGCCGAGGTCGCGGAGCTGCGCGGAGAAGTGCCCGCGAAGCGGGACACGGCCCACGCGTAGTGGGCCATGGGCCTCCCCGCCTGGGAGGCCTGGTGTGGCCCTTAGATCGAGACCGCGTGCTGGAGGGTGATGTGACGCGCCGCCTGGACGGCCGTCACTCCCCGGAAGCCTCCGCGAAACGACAGGATGGCAATCATTGCCGTGCAACTCCTTCCGCACGGAACCCTCCCGGTTGGAATCCGCACCGGCATTGCCCAGACGTATTGTCGCGAGCGGGCTCATCTTCGATCTCGGGAAGGGTGTCAGAGGGTTCGAGTATCAATGCGTGGCGACCCGATGAAGGGAGAACCCATGGCACCTCCTGTTCTCACTGACGACAAGCCGCAGACGCCCAACGTGATGCTGGCCGGGTGGGATTGGTCCGAGACCACCCCACCGTGGGCCTACACCTCCGCGAGCGCGTGGGAATCCAGGCTCCCCGCAGGCGTGCCGGTGGCGCCTCTGAGCACCGTGGCGGGTGACTTCTACACGAAGCTGCAAGCCACGGTGAACGCGGCCCCCGGACGGGTCATCGTGCGGCTGCCGGCGGGCGTTTTCACCCTCACCCAGTTCCGTGTGATCGGCTCCAGCGGCAACCCCACGTATGCGTTCGGGTTCTTCTTCCCGAAACTCGCTGGGTTCGTCGGGGCTGGGCCAGACAAGTCGATCATCGAGATGGCGGCAGGGTCGGTGAGTCAGGCGCAGTTGTCGCATATGTCCACCATGACCCAAGCTTCCTTCGCCCAGTTGCTGATGGGCATGTGCCGACTCGACACCCAGTACTCGAACGCACCGGCACCGGTCTATCTGGGGGGCGTCGGCTTCGAGGCCGCGCCACAGCCGCTGCTCACGTCGATCAGCGGCGACATCACGAACGGCGTGTACGTTCCGCAGTCGGCACCGCATCTGGGCGTGGCGCTCTACTCGGATTCGAGCCGTCGTCACCCCGACACCCTGGTGACGCACTGCCGGTTCCGGGGTGCGGGCAAGGCGATGACCAGTCAGCCTCCGTTCGAGCTGAGCAACATCACCAGCCAGCGGAACCACGTCACCTACGAGCACACGGAGTTCGACGGGCGCATGAGTCCCCGCTACGACGCGGCACGCCCCCGCAAGTGCGGGCCGTTCATGGCGAACGGCGGGGTCACACAGCACGTCACCGACTGCTGGATGCATCACTCCAACGTGTCCCGGTACGCCGCGAACGACGAAGCGGTCGCGTCCGCCACGGCCCTGTCGAACCACTACCGGATCGAGCGGTTGAAGATCGAGCAGATCACCAACAACCAGAACCGGCAGCCTCCGATCAACGGTGGCAACTCCCTGGGCGGGTACACGAACGCATCGTGCATCGGGTTCGAGTCATCGAACGCGCGGATCGAGATCATCGACTGCATCGCGTCCGTGGACAACAACCTCATCGCGGGGCAGGTTCCCTGTCACATCCAGTTGACCAACACGGGCGCTGCTCGTGCCGGTGGGCGGCTGTACGTGCGCGGCGGTGAGTTCCGTCACACGGCGTTCCCGCAGTTGAATGGCTTCGTGACGTTCCGCATCCAGCCCTCATCGAACTGGTGGACGGACGGTTTCAACACGACCCTCGACGTGCGCGACACCAATGACAGACGGCTGCTCCCGTATCAGGTGACGGGTACATGGCCCCCCACGGCCGCGGCGCTGGCCTCGGCAGGGGTCACCCCGGCGACCCACTACCTGATCCGAAGCACCTAGAAGGTGCTACCCCCGGGGCTGCCCCTGATTGACTCAGCCAGAGCAGCAGGGAGGCGACCCGCAGGACGGCGAGAGAACTCCTCGCCGTCCTGTCGTAACGGGTGGCGGCGGCGCGAAAATGCTTCAGGGTTTGTCAGCGGCGTGTTCTTTGGAGCCAGCAGGTCGTCTCGCACGCGCATCCGGGGACCAGATAAAGCCGATCCTTCGTGAACGCCGCTGGCGCAGCAGCCCCAGCAGCAGCGCGATGAGCGCCCCCGACAACGGGCCTCCCGCCGCCTGACATCCGCCATCCGACCCCGACGGCTCCTGAGGCCTTCCGGCATCCCCGGAGCCTGCGTCCAGCGTGCCCGCATCCCCCGTCCCGGCGTCCACGGTGCCGGCATCCCCCGTCCCGGCGTCCATCCCGGCATCGGGCGGTGGAGGTGTCACAGGGGCACAGCCCGAATCCTGCCCGGTGGCCGCGATGCACAGTTGGCCATAGCGCCCCAGGCCCTGCGTCCTTCCGTCCACGACGGCGACCAGGACCCGCGTCGCATCCCCCGCGGCCACCTGGGCACGCAGGGGCTCCGGGCTGGCCACCTGGACGACCCGCAGCACGGCGTCGTCGGTGACGGCCGCCACGAGCAGGGAGAGCGCGGCGAGGTCCGTGCCCGGCTCGGGCACATAGGACGCCGAGACGAAGGACGCGCCCCCCGCGACCTCGAAGTTGCGCGAGGACGCACCGGCCACCCGCACGGAGGCGAGCGACGTGGGCAGCGCCGAGGCGGTCGTCACCAGCGGCGCGTAGCCCTCTCCTCGCGCGTAGCCGTAACCGGGCGTCGCGCGCGCACCGGTGCCCAGGTTCCACGCGGTGAACTGCGCGAAGGCCGCATCGAAGGACGAGGCGAAGTCGCGGCGCAGACAGGTGTCCAGCAGCAGCGGCCAGTGCACGTCCGGCTGCCGCACGGACTCCTCCAGCAGCGCGAGCAGGAGCGCATCCCCGAAGCGCTCGCCCGCGAACTGGAAGAAGAGCCCCGCGCCGTAGCTGAACCCCACCCCGGGACCGCTCGGATCCGTCAGCAGGCCGCGATCCGGGAGCTCCAGGTAGTAGTGGCTGAAGCCCTCCAGGTCATCCAGCGCGGGCTCGAAGCGTTCGGTGGCCCAGACGGCGGTTCCCTCGGACGCGATGCTTCCCAGGTCGGGGCGGTACGCGGCCTGGACCGCGTGGAAGAACTCGTGGCTGGCCAGCGTCTCCACGGCCTCCACGTCGGACGGGTAGTTGTAGCCCGTGAAGTCGTTCTCCTGGAGCATGTAGCCGGTGCAGCGCGTGGCGCCGTCCAGACAGGTCTCCATCCGGAAGGCACCATCCGAGCGCAGCGCGAAGTCCACCAGGTACACGTCGAAGCGACCGTCGCCGCCGTTGTCTCCTGGCGTCGTCGCGTCGTCGGGCGGCAGGCGGAAGCCCAGGCCCTCGTAGAACGTCGCCACGCGTTCATAGGTGCGCCCGACGAGGTCCACGAAGTCGGGCACGCCATTGCCATCCGCGTCCGCCAGCGGCACCGCGTTGGGCCCCTGGCGGGTGAAGTGGACGCGGAAGCGATTGCCCTCGGAGACGGCGGACTCCACCGTCTCCGTCGGATCGAAGCGTGGCGCGGGCGCGGTGGCCGAGGTGGGCCGCCCGGACTCGGCGAGCCCCCACGGCACCGGCGCCACCGCCTCCTCGTGGAGGAGGCGGTGCGGAGTCCCCGCGCCGGTCAGCAGCAGGAGCAGTGCGGAAACCCCGGGGGCCATCACGGCAGGTACGCCCACTTGATGCGGTACTGGCCCGAGCCCGTCACCGCCGGCAACGTGCCGGAGGAGTTGCACTGCGCCTGCGCGGCGGGCTCGTAGTACGACACCACCTGCAGCTTCACGTGACGTCCGTCCGCCAGTTGCAGCAGGAAGACCTTGTCCGTCATCACGAGGCAGTTGTTGTAGCGCCAGAACGTGGCCAACGCCGTGTTCGGGGAGTTGATGCCCGAGTCGTCCAGGATGAACTCGCAGGTGTTGGGCGTGAAGTACGCCTCCGCGACGAAGGTCGCGGCCGGATCCACGCTGGTGACCGCGTCGAACGTGGTGCCCGCGGCCGTCTGGGCCACCGTCACGCAGGACGGGCCGGACACGCCACTGTTCACGCGGATGACGCTGCGGCGCACCGCGATGTCCCACGCCGTCGACGCGAGCGCCGACTGATCGTCGATGGAAACCTTCTCCAGCCCCGTCGCCGTGAAGCGCGCGTAGGTGTACGACTCCGTCGCGGACAAGCCACCGGCCCGCCCATCCAGGTACGTGAAGAACTGCCCCGACGTGGTGCCCTCCTCATTGATGGCGCCCGTCGCGATGTTGGTGCGCAGGGACAGCTTGTCGATGCTCTGCTCCTTGCACTCCACCGGGCCGCCGCACAGCTGCGAGCCGCCGTCCGTGGGCGTGCCCGCGTCCGTCTCCGTGCCAGCGTCCGTCTCCGTGCCGGCATCCGTCGTCGTGCCCGCGTCCGTCGTCCCGGCGTCGGTCGTCGTGCCCGCGTCCGTCGTCGTGCCGGCATCCGTCGTCGTGCCCGCGTCCTCTTCGGGCACGGGGGTCAGGGTGCGCAGCTCACACGCGTTGTCGGCATTGCAGACATACGCCTGGCCCGCCGGAGGCGTCCCCTTGTCACGGCAGTCGAACGCATCGACGCACTCATCGCCGTTGCATCCGCCCGCCGCCAGCGTCAGCGCGAGGACCGCCAGGGCCCCCATGCCGTACCGACCTGCACCGCGCTTCAGGACCACGCCTCCAGGAAAACCCATCGTCGTCACCTTTCGATGCGGAACACCGCCACCTTCGAAGGCGCCGATTCTTATCGATAACGATTCTCATTTTCAATATCGAAGTCCCACTTTCATGCGGAAGTGTCGTCCGGCTTCGGCGCATTGACGGTGGACAGGCGGGGTGCGCTGCCCGGGCCCAGCAGGCCCTGCATGGCGTCGAAGAGGTTGAGGTTGGAGCCGGTGGGGAGGAAGACGACCTTCTCCAGCCCTCCGACGACGGCGGCCTGGGCCTGGGCCGCGACGACGCGGACGAAGTTCTCCCCGCCGCCCAGCGCCTCCACGCGCTGGCGGAACTGGGACGCTTCCACCTCCGCGAGCCGGGACTGGCGCTCCACCTCCAAATCGTTGAGGCGCTGCTGGCGCTCCAGGGCCATCTGGAGGGTGAGGCGTTCGCGCTCCAGCTCCGCCTCGGAGCGGATGCGGGAGGCGCGGGCGTCGGACTCGGCGCGGGCCAGGGCCTCCTCGCTCTCCACGCGTGCCTTCTCCAACTGCGCTTCCGCCTCCACCTTGGCGCGGCTGAGCGTTTCGAGCTGGTGGTTGCGGTTCTGCAATTCGATGAGCGACTGGCGCTCCGCCTCCGACTTGCGGTGGCTGGAGATGTCCGCCAGCTGCTTCTCCTCCTCGCTGCGGATGCGCTTCAGCTCCGCGGCGGCCTGCGCCTCCTGGCGCGAGGCGTCCAGTTGGATCTGGATGTTCGTGTCGATGGCCTCGCGAAGCTTCAGGGCCGTCTTCTCATCGACGGGGGCGATGTCCTTGATGTCGATGTCGATGATGCGCAGTTGGTTCTCGGAGAAGAGCCGGTCCTTGCGAGCGCGGCCCGCGTCGTCCATGCCGAAGATGGCGCGGCGGATGAGCACGCTGGCGTTCTTGTGGAAGGTCTCGAACTCGTTCTCCGCGGCCACCTGGCGGATGCGCGACGCGAGGTTCTCACACACGTAGCCGATGAAGTCGTTCACCCGGAAGATGGCCTTGTCCTTCTCCGGGTCGTCCTGCACGTCGAACTGCCACTTGTAGGAGAGCTTGATGCGCAGCCGCGCATGGTCGCGCGTGGCCACCTCGAACAGGTCCGTGGCGAAGTCCGGCCCCAGCCGCAGCATCAGCACCTTGAGCTGGCGGGGACGCTTGGGCGTGCTGCCGGACAAATCCAACACGGTGACGTCCTCGTACGGGCGCAGCATCACCTTCGCGGGGCCAAACTCCACGCGCGCGTGGTTGCTCTCGAAGTCGTTGATGAGTACCGCGGTGTTGTCCTCGATGCGCAGCACGATGGCGCGCGTGCGGTCCCCCTTCTCCGGCACCGACGTGGGGCGCGGCGCGCGCACATCCTTCGTCTCCGGGGACGCGGTCGGCGGCGGGGACAGGCCCAGCAGGGCCTCCGCCTCCGGGGAGAGGCGCTTCTCGTGCAGCTCCTGGTGCGCCTCCGGCATGAACTGGCAGGGGCCCTGCACGAGCGTCACCTTGCCGGAGCGCAAATCCCTCACATACAGGCCCTCGCCCTGCCCCAATGACAGCGCGGCAATCTCCTTGTGGATGAGCACCTTCTCGCTGGGCACGTAGGTGCGCGGGCCCCGGACGATCCACGTGTCGCCGGCCTTGCGCAGGCGGGGCTCACCGCCCTCCTCCTCCGTGAGGTCGTCCAGCGCCTGGAGCTTCAGGCCCTGCAGCTCCGACAGCACGTGCTTGCGGCGCACGTCGCCCTCCAGCGCCTCGCCGGGCTCCAGGAAGAAGACATCCGGACCGGAGACGACCTTGCGGCGGCCTTCCTGGATGCGACCGGTGGCGCGGTCCACCGGATTCAGGATGACGCAGTACTCGGTCTCCTTGAGGACGCGCGCCTTCTCCAGCGACTCGACGGAGACGGCCTCGCCGGGCACGTAGCGGCCGGGGCCGCGCATCAACCACTCGTCACCGGCCTCGCGGCGACGGGGGCCGTCCTTGGCGCGGTCATCCGTGAAGGCGGTGAGCGCGCGCAGGCGCAGCGCTTCCGACACGCCCAGCACGTACTCGGGGATGATCTCCCCTTCCAGCTCCTCCCCCGGGTACAGCGGGAACACCTTGGGGCCCACGCGGACCTCGCGGTCGCCCACCGCCACCCGGGCCTGACCGAAGTCGTCCAGCGCCACCTGGCCGTTCTCGCGCACCACGGGGTTGCGCACGACGCACCAGTTGCCGGCGCCCACCTCCACCATCCGCTCCTTGGCGGTGAGCGTCAGGTGCGCCTCCAGGGTCAGCACCCGGGGCCCCACCTCCATCAGCACCACGCCCCGGTTCGCGTCCTCGATGTAGGCGTACTCGCGATTCTTCAGGGAGATGCGCTGGATGGCTTCGGTGCTGGGGAGGGCGGAAGGCACGGGACACCTGCTCACACGGTGGAGGGTTCACCCGTGTGTCATTGCCAGCCGCGTGCCGCCCCTGCCCGCCCCCAAACGGCCCTCCGCGTGCACCGGACTGGAACAGCCGCCCGCTCCAATGCGGCGCGGGCGGCGGTCCAGACTGGCGCGGTGTTGCTACTGCGCCTGCGCGCCCCACGCCTCCACGGTCCACTCGTCGGCCGTGAAGCCGGGGCTGAAGCCGAAGGCGTCGGAGACGAGGTCGTACGCGTAGTCCGCGAAGATGCCGTGGCTGTAGCTGGTGGGGTGGATTTCATCCCAGAACAGGTACTTGTCCGGGTTGACGTTCTTGTTCTTGCTGGTGCCCGTGACGTTCGTCAGCCCATACGCGGACGGCGCCGCGATGATGGCGTTGAACTTGTTGTAGGCATTCATCCCGATGAAGGTGACGGACGGGAACTCGCCGCGCAGCTTCGTGAGGGACTGGGACCAGAGCGTGTTGAACTGGCTGCTGGGAGGCGACAGCACGCTGCTGCCCAGGCCGAACGGGATGGACAGCGCCGCGGGCGTCTTGTGCAGCGGCGGCATGTTCACCCAGAGCACGCGCTTCGCGCCCGCCGCGACGAGCTTGCGGATCTGCCCTTCGATGTTGGAGACGGCCTTCGTCGCCGACGCCTTGATGCCCGCCGAGTCGAACGGGTTGTCCATCGCCTTGTGCTGGATGTCATTGCCGCCGCCCCAGAGGACGTACAGCACGGTGGGGGACGCCGTCGGGGAGGCCCGGAGGTAGGCGTTCACCTGGCCCGTCATGTCGGCGGTGACCGAGCCGCCCTGCGCGTAGTTCGTGCCCCCTTCGTCGGAGGCCACGAGCGGCAGCCCCAACTGGTTCGCGAGCTGCTTCACCCAGGGACCGGAGATCTGGCTGGACGGCGTCGTCGTGGGGCCGCTGGTGGCGGTGCTGTACTTGCCATTGTCGCTCAGGCTGTCGCCGAACGCGACGATGCCGCTCTGCGCATCCGCCTGGAACGGGGCCAGCGCCACGAGCGCGGCCGACAGCATCAGGAAGGGAGTCTTCACGGCTGGACGCTCCACTCCTGCACGGTCCACTCGTCGGCGGAGAGGCCGGCGCTGAAGCCGAAGGCGTCCGACACCAGGTCGTAGCCATAGTCCGCGAAGATGCGGTGGCTGTAGCTGGTGGGGTGGATCTCATCCCAGAACAGGTACTTGTCCGGGTTGACCGCCTTGCCCTTGCTGGTGCCGGTGACGTTCGTCAGGCCGTACGAGGACGGCGCCGCGATGATGGCGTTGAACTGGTTGTAGGCGCTCATCCCGATGAAGGTGACGGACGGGAAGTCCTTGCGCAGCTGCGTCAGGTGCGAGGTCCACAGCGAGTTGAACTGGGTGACGGGGGGCGAAAGCACCGTGTTGCCAAGGCCACCCGGCACGGACAGCGCCGCGGGCGTCTTGTTCAGCGGCGGCATGTTGACCCACAGGATGCGCTTCGCGCCGGCGGCGACGAGCTTGCGGATCTGCGCGTTGATGTTGTTGGCGGCCGTGGTGGCGGCGGCCTTGATGCCCGCCGAGTCGAACGGGTTCGCCTGGGCCTTGTAGTTGATGTCATTGCCGCCGCCCCAGAGGACGTACAGCGCGGTGGCGGAGGCCGTCGGGTGGGCCGCCAGGTAGCTGTTCACCTGGGCGGTCATCCCGCTGGTGACGGCGCCGCCCCGGGCGTAGTTCGTGCCACCGCTGTCGGAGGCCGTCAGGGGCAGGCCCAGCTGCGTCGCGAGCTGCTTCACCCACGTGCCGGAGATCTGGCTGGAGGGGTTCGTCGTCGGGCCGCTGGTGGCGGTGCCGTTGTTGCCGTTGTCGCTCAGGCTGTCGCCAAAGGCGACGATGCTGCTCTGAGCGCCCGCGTGCACGGGGAGGAGGAGGGCCAGCGTGGCCGCCAGCAACAGGAAGGGATGCTTCATGGATGAGACTCCGGGAGGGGGAACAAACCGCTTTTCGCAGTGTGTCATCCCTCCCGGATTTCTCCAAGACTTCAGCTCTTCCGTGTTTTAATCCGGATGTTTCAAGCCGCTCAGCCGCGAGCGGCGCGGGCGTCGCGGCCCTTGGCGCGGGCGGCCTTGGAGAGCAGGTCGGAGCCCTTCTCCTCGCCCTTCATCCACGCCTTCATCGCGGGGACCACCGTCTTGCTCCAGGTCTTGCCGCCGCGCACCTTGAGGAAGTCGTTCACCAGCGCGTCCACCAGGGTGGAGAGCTGCTCGGTCAGCTCCAGGCGCTCGGAGAGCTGATCATCCTCCTCCTCGGTCATCAGGGCGGGCAGCTTGGCGGCGCGGATGTCCAGGAACTCCGCATCCAGGGTGAGCTCGAACTCGCGCTCGCCGTGGGAGATGCGCAGCCGCGCCTGGGACACGAGCAGGCCCCGGTCCAGCGAGTGCCGCACGTTCTCCGAATACGGCGCCAGCGTGCCGCGCGCGCTCAGCTCCGTGACGTCGCCCGCCACGCCGCGCAGCACCACCTTGCCCAGATAGAGCGCGGTGATGCCGGAGCCGTCGTGCTCCACCAGCGCGTCGCCGGACTCCGAACGCCACAGGAGCCACGTGAGGAACTCGCGCCCCAGGTAGGCCCGGCCGCGCAGCAGTTGTTCGCGCGCCTTGCCCTGTTCGACCTCGGCCTCGTCCTTGACCTCCTCGGTGGAGCCGCCGTCCACGCCCACGTCGCCCCGGGCGAACGCCGCCTCGATCCGCGCCTGCTCACCCTTCGCCATGGCTGTCCTCCACCGAAGCCGTCGCCGGCAGGTCCATTCCGATGAGCTCCGCCGTGGGGCCCAGGGCCTTGTCGTCGATGCCCGCGCGCTGCGCCATCGACGCGGGCGTGATGCCAATCACCTTCACCGCCAGGGCGCCCTCCAGCGCGACGGAGATCTCATCCACCGTCTTGCGGGACGCGGCCCAGATCTGCACCTGCTGCGTCTTCAAATTCCACGTCACGTCCAGCACGGCGGTGCGGGGCACGGCGCGCTGACGCAAGAGCTGCTTCAGCTCCGCGCGCTGCTTGGTCTTCTCCGCGCGCGCGGGCGGACGGCTGTTCTCCTTGGTGAAGGCGGACGTCCACTTGTCCAGCTCCGCCTTCATCATCGACGCGGGCACCTTCAGCGTGTCGATGCGGTAGGCGAACAGGGCGTACTCGCCATAGAAGAGGTGGGTGGTGGAGAAGTCGGAGGCCTCCGCGTTCTCCAGCTCCACGAAACCGGCCGCGCGCTCCTCCTCGGAGCGACGGTCGATGGGTTCGAACGCATGGGACTTGAGTCCCTTGGTCAACCAGCGCTTCACGTCGGACGGAGCTTCCTTGGAAGGCTCGGTCCGGAAGCGCGAAAAGGTCACGGCACCACGTAGGACAGGCATGGGGCGCGGCAGGATGGGCGTCCGGTGCCGTGGCGTCAAGGCACTCGGCGTGGCTGGACGTGCCGGGCGTCCACCCGTGCACGCCTGGGCCCTTCCCCGCTGGCCGGAAACGATGACACTCCCAGGAGCGCGACATACGGTGCCAGCCGCCATGCGCCGCGCCCTCCTCGCCTCCACCGCCGCCGTCCTCCTGTCCGCCTGCGCCCACGCGCCCTCCCCGTCGGATGCACCCCCGTCCAACACCCTGACCGGGGTGACGAAGGCCCTGCTGGAGACCCTGGAGGCGGACGGGGCGCTCGCGGGCGCGTATGTGGTGGACGCGCGCACCGGCGAGCCGCTCTTCACGCACCGGGAGAACGTGCGGCTGTTGCCCGCGTCCACGATGAAGGTGGTGTCCACGTCCGCGGCGCTGTCCGCGCTGGGGGCGGACTTCCGCTTCGTGACGCCGGTGGCCCTGGAGGGCTCGCAGGTGGGGGGCCTGTTCCTGGGCGACGTGGTGGCGCAGGCGTCCGGAGACCCGTCGCTGGGCTCGTGGCGCTTCCCGGAGACGGCGCTCGCGTGCGACCGCATCGCGGAGGCCTTCCAGGCGCGCGGCATCCACCAGTGGCGCGGCAGCGTGCGCATCGCCGGCACCGACGGCGTGGATGGGCTGATGGGGCCCGGCTGGGCCTGGGACGACGCCGCGTATGCCTACAGCGCGGCGCCCACGCCCTTTGTCTTCCGCGAGAACGTGGTGGACCTGGCCCTCACGCGCGCGCCCGGCGCCACCTGCGAGGACGCGCCCACCGTGCAGCTCACCCCCACCTTCGCCACGCTGAGCGCGGTGGTGCGCGTGGACGTCAACGCGGAGCGCACCAACCTCTCCTGCATGCGCGGAGGCAATGGCGTGCGCTGCACGTGGCGCTCGCCCCCGGGAGGCCCCTGCCCCCAGTCCGCGGGCGTGAAGCTGGCCGTGGAGGCGCCGCAGGAGCTCTTCGCCGCGTGCGTGGACGACGCGCTGGCGCGCAAGGGCGTGACGCGGCTGCCCCTCACGCTGGAGGCTGGTGAGGATGACGCGCGCCATGC
>SECN01000571.1 GCA_004173515.1 Myxococcaceae bacterium
GTGGTGGTGGTGAGCCACGACCTGTCCGTCGCGGCCGAGCACGCCGACGTCATCCTCTTCGTGGACCGCGAGCACCGCTGCTTCGTCATGGGCGATGCGCGCACCGTGTTCTGCCATCCCGCCTTCCGCCGCCAGTACGGCGACGACTACTGCCACAGCGCACCCCAGGGGCCTCATCGTGGAAACAGCGCTGCTTGAGCCTTCGAAGTGGGAGCAGTTCCAGTCCGCCTGGGAGTTGTTCCAGGACCCCATCCTGTGCGCGCTCATCGCGGGGTGCGTGCTGGGCTTCCTCAGCGTCTACGTCGTCCTCCGGCGCATGGTGTTCGTCAGCGCGGCGGTGACGAACACGGCGGGCCTGGGCGTGGCGCTGGCCTTCTTCGCGGAGATCCACCTGGGCGTCCACGTGGATCCGCTGGTGGGCGCGGTGGTGCTGTCGGTGGCGGCCACGCTGCTGCTGATGGTGGAGCCCGCGCGTCTGCGCCTCTCCCGCGAGAGCCTGTTGGGGTGCGCGTTCGCCTTCGCGGGTGGCGCGGCCATCCTGGTGGGCGACCGCATCGCGCAGGAGGCGCACGACATCCAGGGCATCCTCTTCGGCACCGCGGTGCTGGTGACGCCGGACCAGTTGCACGCCGTGGCGGCGGTGGGCGCGGTGCTGATGGTGCTGCACCTGTGGTGGTACCGGGGCATCACCTTCGTCAGCTTCGATCGCATCGGCGCCACCGTGCAGGGGCTGCCGGTGCGGATGCTGGACACGGTGTTGATGGTGTCCATCGGCATCATGGTGGGCGTGTGCGCGCGAGCGTTGGGCGCCCTGCCCGTCTTCGCGTTCTCCACGCTGTCGGCCATCGCGGCGCTGGTGTTGGACCTGCGGCTGCCGTGGACGTTCTTCACCGCCACCGTGCTGGGTGGCATCGCGGGCGCGGGCGGCTACCTGTTCGCGTACTTCTATGACTTCCCGGTGGGCGGCTCGCAGACCGTCCTGTCCGGGGTGCTGGTGCTGCTGATGATGTTGGTGCGCCTGGTGCGCGCACCCTTCATGCGCAAGGCGTGAGCGGGGTCCTTCCGCCGCGGTCCCTCTTCAGCGGACGGCGGCGGACACCTTCTTGAACTCGGGCGTGCCCGCGCGGCCCAGCATGTCGAACAGGGCCGACTCCACGGTGAGGATGCGCGCGCCCGCGTCGCGGCACAGCTCCAGGCCCACGCGGCGGTCCTCCTCCGTGCGGGACAGCACCGCGTCCGCCAGCAGGCACGGCTCACGGCCCTGATCCGCCAGGTCGCGCGCGGTCTGGAAGACGCAGATGTGCGTCTCCATGCCGGTGATCAGCACCTGCTTGCGGTCCCCCAGCACCGACAGCACGTCCGGCGTGGCGGCGGAGAAGTCCATCTTCTCCAGCGGCGTGTACGTGCCCAGCTTCAGCTTCAGCAGCGAGTGCGTGCGGCCCAGCCCCTGCGGGTACTGCTCCGTGACGATGACGGGCAGGTCCAGGGCCCGGGCCCCCTCCACGGCGGCGCCGGTGCGCGCGAGCATGCGGTCCAGGGCATCGCGCTCCATCGCGGCGCACAGGCGCTCCTGGATGTCGACGACGAGCAGCGCGGCCTGCTCGGGCTTCAGGCGGAATGAGGGCATGGGGCAACTCCTTGCGGGTGCCCCCTAGTGACGCGAAGCCCGCGCGTCCGTCAAGCACGGCCGCGCGGACGCTCAGGCCCCATGCACGGTCCAGGGCCCTTCCCCGCCCCGGGGTGCGGGAGCGGTGTCCACCGGTGCATCCGGCACGCGGCGGAGCGCGGCCCGGCCCCGGCCTCCACGGGAAGCGAAGCCCCGCGCGCGTTGCAGGCCCGGCAGGTGCGGATCCGCGTCGCGCCACAGGTCCAACACCACGGCGTAGTCATGCTCCGCTTCGGACATGCACTCGCAGGCGACGTGGGCCTCGGCCACGAGCAGCATGCAGTGGCCACAGCCGGGCCGCTGCCCTGCCCGCTCCAACGCCAGCTCCAGGGCCTTCGCCTCGCGGCCCGAGCGCAGGCGCACGCGGGTCAGCGTCTCCCGGGGCGGACGGCAGAAGAGCGCGGGCCCCACCGGACGCAGGCGCCGCTCCAGTCGCAGTGCGCGCGTGAGCGCCGCCTCCGCGCGGCCGGAGTCACCCCGACGCGCGTCCAGCGTGCCCCGCAGCTCCTGCGCCGCGACCTCAATCGTGCGCGCCACGTCGCGAGGACACAGGGCGCGGCCCTCCGAACGGGGCGCTTCCAACAACGCGGGCACCAGCGCGTCCAGCGACAGGCACGCCCGCTCCACGTCACCCAGCCGTCCCGTCTCCAGGGAACAGGCCCCGCGCGCGTACAGGCGCACGGCGTCGCGCAGGCCCTGCTCCGCGACCGTGGCGGCGTCGCCCAGCTCCATCGGGACCTCCGCCGCCGCACGGCAGAAGCCGAAGCGCAGGTGCGCGGCCACGAGCGTCGTCGCGGCGAAGAGCACCGCCTGGGGCTGAGCGCCCGAGGCCTCCACGCGCTGCCGCAGCTTGCGGGCCCAGGACTGGGCAACCCGGTACTGCCCCACCTCCGCGCAGCCCTCGCTCAACAGGCGCAGGGCGGTGTCCGCGCTCGGCGCGACCTCCGGAGGCAGCGACTCACAGGCGAGGTACGCGTCATCCGCCGTCACCGCCGCCTCCAGGATGCGGTTCGCCTCCGCGGCGCGGCCCACGCGCGACAACAGGCGGCCCGCGGCGAGCAGCGCGGGACTGCCCTCGGGCACGAGCGCCGGAAGGGCCTCTGCGCTCTCTTTCGCCATCTCCGGTTTCGCGCTCGGAAGCCAGGCCTGCACCCACGCCATGTGCACGCCCGCGTGGTGAGGGTGCGTGCGCAAGAGGTCGCGCAGGATGAACTGCGCATAGGGCTGCCCCTGGCCGGGGCGTCCGTCCGACTCGTAGCCGTCCAGCAGGAAGCCGGCGAGCAGCAGGCGCGGTTCGGGCTCCTCCGGAAAGCGGTCGATGAGGAACTCCATCTCCCGCACGAAGGCATGCCTGCCATTGGCGGGCCCCTTGTCCGCGAGCAGGCTGGCGGCGACCACCAGGCGCTGCTCCAGGTCCGTCACGCCCTCCGCCAGCACCAGCGCCTTGCGGATGGCCTCCGCGCGGTCGGCGGCGAAGCGGGCGCCCGCGCCCCGTGCGAGCGCCAGCCCCCACCACGCCATGGCGAGCGAAGGGTCCTGTCGCGCGGCCTCCGCGAAGGCGCGGCGGGCCTCCAGCCCCCAGCCCAGGTGCAGCAGGCGCAGGCCCTGGTCGAAGTACGCCTGCGCGAGCGGGACTTGCGTCGTCACCGGCAGGTGGGCGTCTCCAAGGCCGTCACACAACGGCGGCGTGGGAAGGGCTTCGTCCGGCAGGTCCTCCCACGCGACGTGGGCATGAACGGACGGCGCATCGGCTCGGAACAGTCGTGCCAGCATGGTGTCCTCCTCACGCTCCGAACATCGGAGCGGTACGGTGTTGCACCTGGGCGTCGGTCGCGCGCACGCGCACGGCCATCCGCCTCCAGGCGTTCGACAACTCCTCCGCGACCACGGGCGACGCCTTGCGACGCGCGGACAGACACTCGCGCCGCCAGGACAGCCCCACGTCCCGCGCCACCCACGCCTCGTAGTCGGCGAGCCAGTCCGCCAGCACCGCGAGGCCCGCCCTCACCGCCCGACGCTCCGGCCCGGTGGCCGCCTCCCGCCGGATACCCACGTCCTCCGCGCGGAAGGCGGTGGCCCTGTCACCCGGGCCCTCCACCCACCGGGGCACGAAGCCATCGCGCGGCACGAACAGCGTCGCGCCGCACGTGTCACACAACGCGCCGAACCCCCACAGCGTGAGGCACCCCCC
>SECN01000572.1 GCA_004173515.1 Myxococcaceae bacterium
T
This sequence comes from Myxococcaceae bacterium, assembly GCA_004173515.1. Taxonomy (GTDB): domain Bacteria; phylum Myxococcota; class Myxococcia; order Myxococcales; family Myxococcaceae; genus Corallococcus. The sequence continues at coordinate 2 of SECN01000572.1, forward strand.
GCGTGGAGCGCACGGAAGCGATGGTGGTGGCGCTGCTGGGCGTGCTGAAGGCGGGAGCGGCCTACGTCCCATTGGACGCGACGTACCCGAAGGAGCGACTCGCGTACATGCTGGAGGGGACAGGCGCGCCAGTGGTGGTGACGCAGGCGGGCCTGGAGGAAGTGCTGCCGGAGTACGCGGGCCAGCGCGTGCGGTTGGACGCGGATGCCAAGATCTTGGACGGGTACGTCACCTCGTCCCTGGACGAGAGCAACGTCCCAAGCCAGTTGGCGTACGTGCTGTACACGTCGGGAAGCACGGGCCGTCCGAAGGGCGTGGCGGTGACGCACGCGAGCGCGGTGGCGTTCCTGAAGTGGGCGACGGAGACGTTCAAGGCCGAGCAACTGAAGGGAGTGCTGGCGGCGACGTCACTGAACTTCGACCTGTCGGTGTTCGAAGTCTTCGCGCCGCTGGTGAGTGGCGGCACGGTGGTGGTGGCCCAGAATGCGCTGGCGCTGGCAGGGCTGAAGGAAGCGCAGCGGGTGACGCTGCTGAACACGGTGCCCTCGGCGGTGGCGGAGCTGGTGAGAAGCGGAGGCATTCCGTCGACTGTGGAGACGGTGAACCTTGCGGGTGAGGCGCTGCCGAACCGGCTGGTGCAGGCGCTGTACGCGCTGCCGCAGGTGAAGGAGGTCAACAACCTCTACGGGCCGACGGAGGACACGACGTACTCGACGCACGCGCGAGTGGAGCGCGGAGCGAAGACGGAGCCAAGGATTGGGCGCCCGTTGGAAGGCACGCAGGCGTACGTGCTGGACGCGAAGGGTCAGCCGGTGCCGGTCGGAGTGCCGGGCGAGCTGTACCTGGGCGGAGAGGGCCTGGCGCGAGGCTACCTGGGCCAGCCAGGGCTGACGGCGGAGCGCTTCATCCCGGATGGCTTCAGCGAGAGGGCAGGAGCGAGGCTGTACCGCACGGGAGACAAGGTGCGGTGGGGCCGGGACGGCAGCCTTGAGTACCTGGGCCGAATGGACTTCCAGGTGAAGGTGCGCGGCTTCCGCATCGAGCTGGGAGAAGTGGAGGCGGCGCTGGGCGCGCAGCCCGAAGTGCGCGACGTGGTGGTGGTGGTGCGGGAGGACGCGCCGGGAGACAAGCGGCTGGTGGCGTACGTGGTGGCGCAGGCGGGCCAGACGGTGGAAGTCGCGAGCCTGCGAAGTGCGCTGAAGGGCCGGTTGCCGGAGTACATGGTGCCTTCGGCTTTCGTGGTGCTGGAAGCGCTGCCGCTCAACGCGAACGGGAAGGTGGACCGCAAGGCCCTGCCAAAGCCAGAGGCCGGCGTGGAGCGCACGCGCGTCTACGTCGCACCGCGAACGGAGACCGAAGAGGTGTTGGCGAACCTCTGGGCGCAGGTGCTGGGCGTGAAGCAGGTGGGCATCGAGGACAGCTTCTTCGAGTTGGGAGGCCACTCGCTGCTGGCGACACAGGCAGTGTCGCGCATCCGCACGGCCTTCAACGTCGAGTTGCCGTTGCGAGCCCTCTTCGAAGCCCCCACGGTCGCGGAGCTGGCACTCAAGGTCGAGACAGCCCGGGGTGCAGGGCTCGCACTGACAGCCCCGCGATTGGAAGCTCAGCCCCGGACGGGGCGGGAGCCGTTGTCCTTCGCGCAGCAGCGGTTGTGGCTGCTCGATCAACTTCAGCCGGGAGGCGCGTCGTACAACCTCCCGCTGGCAGTGCGGCTGACGGGCACCGTGGACGTGGAAGCCCTGCGCCGCACCTTCAACGAACTGGTGCGCCGTCACGAGTCCCTGCGCACGACGTTCCAGGTTCACGATGGTCAGCCCTTCCAGGTGATCGCTCCGTCCCAGGAAATGGCCTGGAGCTTCACAGCGCTGGATGGCGCGACGGACTCTCAACGTGAGGTGACCCTCCGAAAGCAGGTCGATGCGGAGTCCCTTCGTCCGTTCGACTTGAGCCAGGGCCCGCTCTTCCGAGCGACGTTGGTGCGGCTGAGTGCCACCGAACACGTGCTGGTGCTGGTGATGCACCACATCGTGTCGGACGGCTGGTCGATGGACGTGCTGGTGCGCGAAGTCTCGGCGCTCTACGGGGCGCACGCCGAGGGTCGTTCCTCACCGCTGCCGGAGCTGGCGGTGCAGTACGCTGACTACGCGGCGTGGCAGCGCGGATGGTTGAAGGACGAGGTGCTGGAGGCACAGCTGTCGTGGTGGCGCCAGCAGCTCGAAGGCGCACCGCATGCACTGGAGCTGCCGACGGATCGGCCGCGTCCGGTGGTGCAACGCTTCCACGGCGCCAACGCGTCCCTGCTGCTGCCGAAGGCGTTGAACGAAACGCTGAAGATGCTGGCGCGTCATGAGGGCGCAACGTCCTTCATGGTGCTGCTGGCTGCGTGGCAGGTGCTGCTTGCGCGCTACAGCGGTCAGGACGACATCAGCGTGGGAACGCCGATCGCGGGCCGCAACCGCACGGAGCTGGAAGGGCTCATCGGCTTCTTCGTGAACACGCTGGTGGTGCGCACGAAGCTGGAGGAGGGCGCCAGCTTCCGTCAGGTGCTGCGCCAGGTGCGAGAGACGACGCTGGGAGCGTATGCGCACCAGGAAGTGCCGTTCGAGAAGCTGGTGGAGCAGCTGAAGCCGGAGCGCGACCTGAGCCGCACGCCGCTCTTCCAGGTGATGTTCACGATGCAGACGGTCTCTGCCCACAAGGCAGAGGTGCGTCCGAGTGAAGGGCTGACGCTGCGTTCGCTCGAAACGGAAGGGGCGACGGCGAAGTTCGACTTGACGCTGGGGATGGCGGAGACGGAGCAGGGGCTCGCGGCGTCGCTTGAGTACAACACCGACTTGTACGACGCGGAGACCGCGCAGCGGCTCTTGGGACACCTGTCGGTTCTGATGGAGGGCATCGCGAAGGACGCGGATGCGAGCGTCTGGGATCTGCCTCTGCTGGGAACCGACGAGCGTCAGCAGGTGCTCAAGCACTTCGCGGGCGTATCGGTCCTCGAACGTGACACCCGGACGGAGGATGCGCAGTCGATCCACGAACTCTTCGCGGCGCAGGTGGCGAAGACGCCGGAAGCGCTGGCTGTGGTGAACGAGGGAGCGCAGCTGAGTTACGCGCAGGTGGAAGCGCGGGCGAATCAGCTGGCGCATCACCTGCGGACGTTGGGCGTGGGGGAGGAGAGCCGGGTGGGCGTGTGCGTGGAGCGCACGGAAGCAATGGTGGTGGCGCTGCTGGGCGTGCTGAAGGCCGGAGCGGCGTACGTACCGCTGGACGCGACGTACCCGAAGGAACGACTGGCGTACATGCTGGAGGGAACGGGCGCGCCAGTGGTGGTGACGCAGGCGGGCCTGGAGGACGTGCTGCCGGAGTACGCGGGCCAGCGCGTGAGATTGGATACAGACGCGACGGTGCTGAGCAGCTACCCGGTGGAGAGCCTGGGCAAAACGGGAGCGGCTGGGCAGTTGGCGTACGTGCTGTACACGTCGGGAAGCACGGGCCGTCCGAAGGGCGTGGCGGTGACGCACGCGAGCGCGGTGGCATTCCTGAAGTGGGTGACGGGCACGTTCAAGGCCGAGCAACTGAAGGGCGTGCTGGCGGCGACGTCACTGAACTTCGACCTGTCGGTATTCGAAGTCTTCGCGCCGCTGGTGAGCGGCGGCGCGGTGGTGGTGGCCCAGAACGCGCTGTCGCTGGCGGGGCTGAAGGAAGCGCAGCGGGTGACACTGCTGAACACGGTGCCCTCGGCGGTGGCGGAGCTGGTGAGAAGCGGAGGCATTCCGGCCAGCGTGGAGACGGTGAACCTTGCGGGCGAGGCGCTGCCGAACCGGCTGGTGCAGGCGCTGTACGCGCTGCCGCAAGT
>SECN01000573.1 GCA_004173515.1 Myxococcaceae bacterium
AGATGACCCGTCGTGCTGAACGCATGCCGTGCTCCCATGCCTGCCCTGCCCAATCGCAGGCGCCTTGGGAACGTAAGCAGTGTGTCCACGAAGCGGCATTCCCCCCGCCCACAAGGACTTGAAACTGGCCGGGGGGCGACCGGGGGGTCGGGCGTGAGGCCGGGCGGACCCGCGTGTAGGCACGCGGAATAGGAAGGGCCTGGAACGGTTGCCACCACACGGCCGGGGCCTCTGGGCGACGGAAACCGTTGGTCCGCCCCCCGCGCGCCGATTAAGAGAACCCTTCCATGGAAAGCGCCGCCCCCGCCCCACTCCCCCCGTCCGACGCCACCAGCGAGGACCTGCGCGCCGTCGAGGAGCTTGCCCAGGCCCGCAACGCCATCGTCGAACAGATTGAAAAGCGCGTCGTCGGCCAGCGCGACGTGGTGGAGCACCTGCTGATTTCACTCTTCAGCCGCGGCCACTGCCTGTTCGTGGGCGTCCCGGGCCTCGCGAAGACGCTGCTCATCTCCACGCTGGCGGACGTGCTCAACCTGTCCTTCAACCGCATCCAGTTCACGCCGGACCTGATGCCCTCGGACATCACGGGCACGGACATCCTGGAAGAGGACAAGACGACGGGGCGCCGCTCCTTCCGCTTCATGCAGGGGCCCCTGTTCGCGAACATCATCCTCGCGGACGAGGTGAACCGCACGCCGCCCAAGACGCAGGCCGCGCTCCTCCAGGCCATGCAGGAGTACCGCATCACCGCCGGCGGCCGGACGTACCCGCTGGAGCTGCCCTTCCTCGTGTTCGCCACGCAGAACCCCATCGAGCAGGAAGGCACCTACCCGCTGCCCGAGGCGCAGCTGGACCGCTTCATGTTCCTGGTGGACGTGGGCTACCCCACCGCCGAGGAAGAGGTGCAGATCGTCAAGAGCACCACCGCGGGCGCGCCGCCGAAGCTGGAGAAGATCCTCTCCCCCGAGCGCATCCTCGCGCTCCAGGAGCTGGTGCGCCGCGTGCCGGTGCCGGACCACGTGGTGCGCTACGCCGTGGAGCTGGTGCGCCACACGCGCCCCAAGGAAGCGGGCGCGCCGGAGTTCGTGGCGAAGAACGTGTCGTGGGGCGCGGGTCCCCGTGCCAGCCAGTACCTGGTGCTCGCGGCCAAGGCGCGCGCCATCCTCAACGGCCGCTTCGTGGCCACGGTGGAGGACGTGCGCGCGCTGGCGCGGCCCGTGCTGCGCCACCGCGTGCTGCCGAACTTCACCGCGGAGAGCGAAGGCATCACGTCGGTGAAGTTGATCGATCAGCTCCTCACGGTGGTGAAGGGCTAGTCCGGCCCACCCCATGGCGCTGCTCGACGCCCAGACGCTGTCCCGCCTCCAGGGAGTGAAGCTGCGCGCCCGCGCGGTGATGGAGGGCGTGCTGTCCGGCCTCCACAAGAGCCCGCATCAGGGCCAGAGCGTGGAGTTCGCCGAGCACAAGGAGTACGCGCCCGGCGACGAGCTGCGCCACCTGGACTGGAAGGCCTACGGCAAGTTCGACAAGTACTACGTCAAACGCTACGAGCATGAGACGAACCTGCGCTCGGTGATGGTCGTGGATGCGTCCGCGTCCATGGGCTACCAGAGCGGCGCCATGTCCAAGCTGGAGGTGGCCAAGACGCTCGCGGGCGCGCTCAGCTACCTGCTCGTGCGGCAGCAGGACGCGGCGGGGCTCGCGGTGATGGTGGGCGGCGCGTTCCGGGACGTCCCTCCGCGCGCGTCCGCGGGCCACCTCAACGTGCTGCTGGACGCGCTGGAGCACACGGAGGCCAAGGGCCCCACGGACCTGGGCAGCGCGGCGGATCACCTGGCGGAGGTGCTGCCCCGACGCTCGACGGTCATCGTGTTGTCGGACCTGCTGGATGAGCGGCAGGAGGCGCTGAAGCGGGTGCTGGCGCTCAGGCAACGCAAGAACGACGTGGCGGTGTTCCACCTGGTGGACCCCGCGGAGCTGACGTTCCCGTTCGATGACCCCACGCTCTTCCTGGACATGGAGGGCGAGGGCCGCATCGAGGTGAACCCGCGTGAAATCAAGCAGAGCTACCTGGAGGAGTTCGGCGCGTTCCTGGCGGACGTGAAGGCGAAGTGCGCCGAGGCGGACGTGGACTACGAGCTGGTGCGCACCGACGAGCGGCTGGATGAAGTGCTGCTGCGCTTCCTGGGGCGTCGCGGGAGGCGCAGGTGACGTTCGGCAACCCGTGGTTCCTGCTGGGCGCGCTGGGTGCGCTCATCCCCGTGCTGGTGCACCTGTTCGACCGCAGGCGCCCCCGGGCGCATCCGTTCGGACCGATGGCGTTCGTGCTGCGCAGCCAGAAGCGCACGGCGAGCCGGCTCAAGCTGAAGCGGCTGCTGCTCTACACGCTGCGCACGCTCATCCTGCTGGCCATCCCGCTGGCGCTGGCGCGGCCGGAGTTCAGCCGCGACGCGCAGGCGGCGACGATGACGCGCGGCCCGGCGGCCACGGCCATCATCCTGGATGCGTCGCTGTCCATGCGCTGGTCGGACGGCACGTCGCTGTTCGAGAAGGGCCGGGACGAGGCGCGCGACGCGCTCAAGGACCTGCTGCCGGAGGAGCCCGCGACGGTGATGGTGTGCACGGGCGCGCCTGAAGCCCCGCCACCCCCGGGCTTCGACCGGGCCCGGCTGCGCGCGCTGGTGGACGAGGCGAAGCCCACGTATGGCTCGGCGGACCTGTCGCGCTGCCTGGACATGGCGGCGCGGGCGCTGGAAGAGAACCCGATGCCGGGCAAGCGCCTGGTGGTGGTCTCCGACATGACGGCCTCCGGCTTCCGGCTGGAAGCGCCGCCGCCCACGGTGAAGGGGCCCACGGGCACGCTGGTGAAGCCGGAGGTGGTGCTGCGCGACGTGGCGGAAGGCCGCGAGTCGCTGGACAACCACGCGCTGGTGGACCTGCGGGTGGAGCCCGCGCTCCAGGCGGGGCCGCGCTCGTACCAGTTCACGTTCACGGTGCGGAACTTCGGCGCGAAGCCGGTGAAGGACCTGGAGGCCGCGGTGCGCGTGGGCGAGTCCACGCTGGCCAAGGGCTTCGTGGACGTGCCGGCGGGAGGCACCACGCAGAAGACGCTGACGGTGCGCTTCCCCCAGGGCGGCACGGTGGTGGGCGCGGTGACGCTGGCGCCGGACGCGCTCGCGGAGGACGACCGGCGGGCCTTCGTGCTGCCGGTGCCGCGCGGACTGAAGGCGCTGGTGGTGAACGGCTCGCCGCATGCGACGCGCTACCGGGATGAGGCCTTCTTCGTGGACGCGGCGCTCACGTCGCCGGGCTCGCCGGTGGACGTGGCGGTGCGCGACGCGGAGGTGGGCCTGCGCGAGGACTTCACCGCGTACGACCTGGTGCTGCTGCTCAACACGCCCGCACCGTCGGAGGACGAGGCGGCGAAGCTGAAGACCTTCGTGGAGAACGGCGGCGGCCTGTTCGTGAGCGTGGGCGACCACGTGAACCCGGACACGTACAACCAGCGGCTGGGCGCGCTGTTGCCCCGGCCCCTGCGACTGGTGCGCACCAGCGCCGAGCGCGAGGACCCGGACGCGGAGACGAAGACGGCGAAGCTGGCGCAGGTGAAGGTGGACCACCCGCTGTTCGCGCCCTTCACGGGCCGGGCGGAGGAGGGGCTCATCGGCGCGCGCTTCTACAAGTACATGCTGCTGGAGGCGGACAGCCCGTCCGCGCCGGGCACCAGCCAGGTGCTGGCCACGTACGAGGACGGAGCGCCCGCGGTGGCGGTGGCGCGCCGGGGCAAGGGGCGCGTGGCGCTGTTCACCAGCACGGTGGACCGCGACTGGAGCGACTTCGCCATCCGCACGAG
>SECN01000574.1 GCA_004173515.1 Myxococcaceae bacterium
GAGGTGCGCCGCCGCTGCCCGGAGACGCCGCTGGTCATCATGACGTACGTCAACGTGGTGATGGCCATGGGCGAAGCGCGCTACGCGAAGCTCGCGCGCGAGCGGGGCATCTCGGGCACCATCCTCCCCGACCTGCCTCCCGAGGAGAGCGAGGCCCTGCGCGCGGCCTTCGACGCGGAAGGCATCGACCTCATCCCCCTGTGCGCGCCCACGACGCCGCCCGCGCGCGCGGAGGGCATCGCGAAGGACGCGCGAGGCTTCGTCTATTGCGTGTCCGTGGCGGGCGTCACCGGCATGCGCGCGGAGTTGCCCCCGAATCTGTCCGAACGGTTGGACCTGGTGCGCAGGGCCGCGTCCGTGCCGGTGGTGGCGGGCTTCGGCATCTCCACCGGAGAACAGGCGAAGGCGCTGGTCGCCCACGCCGACGGCGTCGTGGTGGGCAGCGCCCTGGTGAGGGCCGCGCATTCGGATGGGCCCCAGGCGGCGAAGCAGCTCTGCGCGGAGATCAAGCGCGGCTTGAAGCGCTGACGGCCGGACGAAGCGCGGCGTCAATGGACGCCGCGCGCCCGCCGAATGGTCCGCGAACTCGCTCCCGATGCATTCTGGCAGCGAATGGCGCCGCTGCTGCCTGTGCCCCAGCCCAAGAAGAAGCTGGCCCGTCCTCGGGCGGATGACCTGGCTGCGCTGGAAACCATCGTCTTCGTGCTGAGGAGCGGCATTCCCCGAGTGGAGTTCCGTCGGCTCCGTCCTGGCATTTGTCTGAGCTTTAAATCCACCGACATCCCAGCGAACCAGGCCGATTGACAGACACAGCACGGGTGCGCTCAATCGCCAGGCTGCTTCCCATTCAAGCAATCACTAACATCAAACCCAGCCACATGACGGACATGGAATTTTCTTCCGTCCCCATAGGAGCGGCGAATCAGACCGCCCCCTCTTGCATAACAAATCAAACAAGACGATAAGGAATAGACTGATTTCTAGCGAAATCAGCGAATCCACATCTAATTGGAGAAACCCCCATGTTGCGTATGTTCTTCGTTGCCGCGGCGCTGTCGATGGGTTCTTTGGTCCCCCAGACGGCAACCGCATGTGAAGCCTCGTGCTCAGGGGGTAGCTGCACGGGAACGGGAAGCTGCAGTTGCTCTGGCGGGGACCCTGTCTGCAAGGACGGCAGCTGTCTGGTGTCCCAGCCTTCCTGCTTCACCACCGCTGCTGAGAACTCCGAGAAGTTCATCCGCGACGTGGAGGCGCAGTTGGGCGACCAACTCGCCGTCAGCGAGCTTCGCAAGGCCATTGAGGAAGGGAAGCAGGCCCTCTCCCGTGGAGACAAGGCCGCTCTCGATGCGGCGCGCGCGCGTGCGACGACCGCGCTCCAGTCGCTGACGCCCGAAGAGCAGAAGCTTGTCGGACAGATCAACGGCTCACTGTAATCACCACCGCCCCCAGGAAGCATCCATCTCGGTGCTTCTGCGACCCTGGCCCCTCAATCCAGAACCGGCCTTGGACATTGCCCAACAATCCAAGCCTTGCTTCAGATTGTCGATTGCCTCCGTGGAGGCAATCCATGGCCTCGCCCTCAGTACTGACATTGAGGGTGGACTGAAGCGGTTGTGGATAGCAGGCGGGGCGCAGCGACTCCTGACACCGCCCGCCCTGCACGATCCGGTCGCAAGCAGAAATCCATCAGGAGTGGGCGTGTCCACGATGCCCACATCATCTTCGTGGTGAGAGCCAGCAGATCGGCTGCCCTCGGAAGCAGTGACAGGAGTACGGTCTTCCGCGCGCCGGCAAACCGTCGGCGTTCGGAGACCGGACATGCACGGCCACCCCATCACCCTCGGCCCCACCCTCGAAACCCCGCGCCTCATCCTGCGGCCGCCCACGCTCCAGGACCTGGATGGCTTCGCCGCGATGATGGCGGATCCGGAGTCCGCCCGTTTCATCGGCGGCCTCCAACCGCGCTCCTCCGTGTGGCGGGCCGTCTGCACCATGGCCGGCTCGTGGGCCCTCCAGGGCTTCGCCATGTTCTCCGTGTTCGAGAAGTCCACGGGCAGGTGGGTGGGCCGTGTCGGTCCCTGGCGGCCGGAAGGCTGGCCGGGCCCCGAGGTCGGCTGGGGCCTGCTGCGCGAACACTGGGGCAAGGGCTACGCCTCCGAGTCCTCCACCGCCACCATCGACTGGGCCTTCGACCACCTGGGCTGGACGGAGGTCATCCACTCCATCGAGCCGGCCAACACGCCATCAAAGCAGGTGGCCCAGCGCCTGGGCTCGCGCCTGCTGCGCATGGAGCACCTGCCGCCGCCTTACGAGAAGGACCCCATGGAGATCTGGGGCCAGAGCCGTGAGGAGTGGCGGACACGGAAGAAGTAGCCCCGGCACTTTTCCCACCCATCCGGCCCCGGCTGACACAGATTGGCGCCATGAAGACTCGCGCGCCCCAGGTGGTCCTCGTCCGTCACGGTGAGACGGAGTGGAGCCGCACCAGCCAGCACACCGGCCGCACCGACCTGCCCCTGCTCGAAGAGGGCCGCCAGATGGCGGAGAAGCTCCGCGCCCCGCTGAGCGCGTGGAGCTTCGCCGCCGTGTGGGCCAGCCCCCTGACGCGCGCGCTGGAGACCTGCGTCATCGCCGGCTACGGCGACGCGGCCCAGAAGCGCGACGACCTGATGGAGTTCAACTACGGGGACTACGAGGGCCGCACCGGCGCGGACATCCGCAGCACGCGCCCGGACTGGACCCTGTGGACCGACGGCGTCCCCAACGGCGAGACGCTGGAGCAGGTGGGCGCCCGGGTGGACCGCATCATCGCGGCGGCGCGCGCCCTCCAGGACGACGTGCTCCTCTTCTCCCACGGACACCTGCTGCGCATCCTCGCCGCGCGCTGGCTGGGCCTGCCCCCGGACGGAGGCAGGATGTTCCAGTTGGGCACCGCGGCCATCTGCGTCCTGGGTTCGGAGCCGGATGGCGTCCAGCCCGTGCTCGCGGGCTGGAACGACACCTCGCACCTGAAGGACTGAGCGCTACAGCTTCCCCTCCAGGAAGTTGCGCACCAGCGCCGGCCCTTCCGGCGTCAGCACGCTCTCCGGATGGAACTGGAAGCCCACCACCGGACGCGTCCGGTGACGCAGCGCCATCACCAGTCCATCCTGGCTCCACGCCGTGGCCTCCAGCTCCTGCGGCAGCGACTCCGCCTTCACCACCAGCGAGTGGTAGCGCGCCGCCTGGAACCCCTGGCTCAAGCCGGTGAACACGCCGGTGCCGTCATGCCGGATGTGCGCCGCCTTGCCATGCACCGGCTCCGGCGCGCGCACCACGTCGCCCCCGAACGCGGCGCCAATGGACTGATGTCCCAGGCACACGCCCAGCACCGGCACGCGCGACTGGGAGATGGCCGCCACGCTCACCCCGGCCTCGTGCGGCGTGCACGGCCCCGGGGACACCACCAGGTGGGACGCGCCCGAAGCGGCGACGCCTGCGGCATCCAGCGCGTCGTTGCGCACGACCTTCACCTCTGCCCCCAGCGTGTAGAGCAGCTGCACGAGGTTGAAGGTGAACGAGTCGTAGTTGTCGATGACGAGGATCATCGCCCGCCTCCTTCGCGCGCCATGCGCAGCGCGGCGGCCATGGCGCCCGCCTTCGCTTCGGTTTCGTCCGCTTCCTTCATCGGATCCGAGTCCGCCACCAGCCCCGCGCCGGCGGTCCACATCGTGCGGTCGCCATCGACGAAGAAGGTGCGCAGCGCGATGGCCACATCCAGCGTGCCGCAAAAGGACAGGTAGCCCACCGCGCCGGCATAGGGCCCGCGCCGCATGGGCTCCAGCTCGTCGATGATCTGCATCGCGCGGATCTT
>SECN01000575.1 GCA_004173515.1 Myxococcaceae bacterium
GTGCCGGCGCGCAGCGCGTCCAGCAGGGGGCGGGGCTCGGTGGGGGCAGGGCTCATGGGCGCGTTCTTACCGCACGCGCTACCGCCGCCGCACCAGCCAGCTCCGTCCCGCCTGTCCCACGATGACCAGTTCCGACTGGAGTCGCCCCCCGAAGACGCGCGACGGGTGCGCCCCCCGCACGAGGTAGTGGTCGTACCAGCCGCCCTGGGTCGCGTAGTCCATCTCCTGCGGACGCCATTCGGAAGGGAAGGTGGGCGGCACCGCGTCCCGGTAGCGCAGCGGCGAGTGCGGCGTGGTGGCGAAGGTGAAGTTGGGCACCCCTCCGCGCTCACGCGCCAGCACCGCCGCGCCATGCAGGAACACGGGGAAGCGCACCACGCTGGAGCCCGCGTCGAACACCAGCCCCATCACCTTCGGCCGGTTCCCGGTGACCTCCGCGAGCGCGTCCCACTCCCGCGCCTCCTCGGCGAAGTCTCGGAAGCCGCGCCCCATCACGAAGGCCACGAGCAGCGCTCCCGCCGCCGCCGCGACGCACAGGGGGCGCCGCCACTCCCCGCGCGTGGCCGGCAGGCTCGCCACCAGCAGCGCCGCGGCCAGGTGCGCGTACCGCGTGTTGAGGTAGTAGACGTACCCCCGGATGTCGAAGGGCAGCAGGAAGAACAGCGCCAGCGCCAGCCCCCCCAGCCCCAACATCCGCCAGCGCGCCACCGGCCCCTCGCGGCGCGTTGCGGGCCGCAGGATGGCCAGCGCCCAGCCCACCGCCGCCACGAGGCCGATGGCGTACAGCGGCCACCGGTCCGAACCGTCGTGGAACGTGTTGGCGATGACCTGGAGGAACTCCGAGCGGTTCTGCGCGAAGCCCTTCCACGCCAGGTTCTGCGGCGAGAACGTGGGCCCCCACGCCTTCCACGGCGCTCCGGGCTGGATGTCCGGCGCGTTGCCGAACCGCAGCACCACCCACGCCAGGAACAGCGTCACGCCGGGCACCACGCCCGCGAGCGCCGCCACGCGCGGCCGCAGCCGGGCCATGAAGCCTCGCGCCGCCGCGTCCTCCGGCACCGGCGTGGTGAAGAGCAGCCATGGCAGCCCGAACGCCAGGAACCCGAACGCCTGCACGTGGAAGAGCAGCACCGCGACGAGGCACGCTCCCAGCCCCAGCGCCCAGCGCACGCGGTGGGCTTCGTCCGTCAGCGCCCGCACGAACAGGCCGCAGCACAAGAGCGTCAGCGGCAGCGCCGCCAGGTAGTTGATGAAGCCCCAGCCGAAGCTGTCCCCGTACGCCAGCGGCAGCGTGAGCAGCGCGGGCCAGGAGGGCCGGCCCAGGCTGCGCAGCAGGAAGGCCATCCCCAGCGGCAGCCCCACCACGTACGCGGTGAGGAAGACGCGGTTGGCGACCTCCAGCGGCAAAAGCCAGTTGAGCGCGCTGACCAGGTAGTAGTAGCCCAGGTACGGCGTCAGCTCGTGCCGCGCGGCGAACAGCGCCGGGTACAGCGTCGTCGGGTCCTCCAGCCGGTGCAGCACGGAGATGAGGTACAGGTGCTGCGGCAGGTCCACCATGGGCAGGACGCGCGACACCCAGAGGGGCAGCGCGCCCAGCACGAGCGCGGCGGCGAAGGCGATGCGGGCGGTTCGGTTCGTCACGGGCAGGAGGGCGCGGACTGTACGCGCGCCCCCCGCACCGGGCGAGCGCACCGTGCGCTCCGTTGACGGGTAGGCAAAGGTACGTGCGGATGTCTTGGCAGGGGGAATGCCCTGCGGTATAGGCCGGACTCCAGGGGCCCGCCGTGCCCTGCCGAGGAGAGCGACATGGCACGCAGCGCGACGTGGATGACCGCCGGATTGCTGCTGGGCGGACTGTGGCTGGTGCCGGCGCCCGCCCATGCCTGCGAGGCCCACGCGAAGGCGAAGGCGTCCGCCGCCAAGACGCCCGCGCCCCAGGCCTCCGAGGCGAAGTCGGAAGAGGCCCCGCGTCCCCTGGAGGAGTTGGACCGGATGCTGACCGCGAAGTGCTCCTGCGGCAGCAAGGCGGACTGCACCTGCAAGCGCGGCAAGTGCGAGTGCTCCAAGTGCTCGGGCCGCCACGCCCCCGGGCAGGTGATGGACGCGCTGCGCGGCCGTCCCGCGACGCAGGAACTCCAGGAGGCGCGCTACGACGCCTCCGCTGGCGTCTTCATCTGATGCGGGAGCGTCGGGCCCGCGGGCAGGACCGTCCGGTCCGCCCGCGGCTTGTCACGCGGCCGGGGTGGAGGCGCGCGTGCGCGGCGGAGGTGCGCCGCCCTCGGACACGAGCACCGGCCAGCCGCGCGCCATCGCCTCGCGGAAGAACGTGGCCAGCTCGTACCGGCTGCTGTTCACCGCGCCCTGGAACGGGTCGATGAGCGCTTCCTCGCCCAGGCTCTGCTGCGAGCTGAGCTCCACCGGGGTGCCGCAGCGCTCGCAGCGGATGGACACCTGACGCACCAGCGCCACGGGCACCGCGTAGCGGGCGTTGCACTGGCCGCACTTCCACACCAGGGCGCGCTCACCGGCTTCGCGCCGCGCCATGTCCTCCAACTCGTCCGCCAGACGCAGGAGCGCCGGCAGGTCCTGGGGCGGCTTGGCGAAGACGGCGCTGGGGCCGAAGCCCTTGCCCGGCGAACCCAGGGCTGGAGGCGGGTCTCCCTGGAGCAGCGCGCGCATGCGGTCGCGGGCGCGCAGGTCGCGGAACTCGGCGCCGGCGAGGGCGCGCTCCACGGCCTCGTGGACCGGAGGCAGCTCCGGCTCCAGGCGCTCGTCGTCCGGCAGGGTGTTGGGGAAGTCCACCAGCCGGTGGGCGGGAAGTGCGAGAAATCGGAAGGCCACGCTCCTTCCATGGCACTTGGGCCCGCGCTCCGCAAGACGCGAGTTTCCAAACCTGGAACGAGGACGACAGTCCCCGTTCAAGACTTCAGACAGACCACTCCAGCATCCGCTTCAGGGGGGCCAGCGCCGCGCCCTGGAGGTCCGCGGGCAGCACCAGCTCCGGCGTGCGGTCCCTCATGCACCTGTAGAGCTTCTCCAGCGTGTTGAGCCGCATGTACGGGCACTCGTTGCACGCGCACCCGTTGTCCGGCGGCGCCGGGATGTACGTCTTGTGCGGCGCGCTCTTCTTCATCTGGTGGAGGATGCCGGCCTCCGTCACCACGATGAACTTCGACTTCGGGCTCTTCACCACGTAATCCAGGATGGCCTTGGTGGATCCGATGAAGTCCGCGTGACGCAGCACCTGCTGCTCGCACTCCGGATGGGCGACCACCTCCGCGTCCGGGTGCTCCACCTTCAGGCCCACCAGCTTCTTCTCGCTGAAGATTTCGTGGACGATGCAGCTGCCCGGCCACAGCACCATGTCGCGCCCCGTCTGCTTCATCACGTGGCGGCCCAGGTGCTGGTCCGGCGCGAAAAGGATGGGGCGGTCCTTGGGGATCTGGTTGACGATGCGCACCGCGTTGGACGACGTGCAGATAACGTCGCTCATCGCCTTCACCGCGGCGGAGCTGTTCACGTACGACACCACGAACGCGCCCGGGTGCTTCTCCTTGAACGCCTTGAAGGCCGCGGGAGGACACCGGTCCGACAGTGAACAGCCGGCCTTCAGGTCCGGCAGGAGCACCTGTCGGGTGGGATTCAGGATCTTGGCGGTCTCCGCCATGAAGTGGACGCCGCAGAAGACGATGACGTCGGCGTCCGTCTTCTCCGCCGCCTGCGCGAGCGCCAAGCTGTCGCCGACGAAGTCGGCCACGTCCTGCACCTCGCTCTCCTGGTAGTAGTGCGCCAGGATGACCGCGTTCATGGAGCGCTTCAGCGCCCGGATCTCGGCCTCGTAGTCCACCGTCA
>SECN01000576.1 GCA_004173515.1 Myxococcaceae bacterium
GGAGGCGTGTACGTGCCGCTGGATGCGAGCTACCCGCTGGAGCGCCTCGGGTGGATGAAGCGCGAAGCGGGAGTCGCGCTGCTGGTGGCGCAGGAGAAGCTGGCGGATGAGGTGGCGTCGGGCGGCGAGCTGGTGGTGTGCGTGGACACGGAATGGAGTGCCATCGCGCGCCAGCCTGAGAGCAACCCGAGTCCAGGTATCGGTGGTGGCAATCTGGCGTACGTGATGTTCACGTCGGGAAGCACGGGCCAGCCGAAGGGGGTGGGCGTGCCGCACCGTGCGGTGTCGCGTCTGGTGATGGGTGCGGACTTCGCGCACTTCGGGCCCGAAGAGGTGTGGCTGCAACTGGCGCCCATTTCCTTCGATGCTTCGACGCTGGAGGTGTGGGGAGCGCTGCTGCATGGCTCGAAGCTGGTGGTGTACCCGGCGGGGACGCCGTCGCTGGAGGAGCTGGGCCGCAAGCTGGAGGAGTCGGGCATCACGTCGCTGTGGCTGACGGCGGCGCTCTTCGAGCAGATGCAGGCGCGACAGCCGCAGGCCCTGGCCAAGGTGAAGCAGGTGCTGGCCGGTGGCGACGTGCTGCCGGTGGGCCGCGTGAAGGAGCGGCTGGCCACGGGAGGCATGCTCATCAACGGATACGGTCCGACGGAGAACACGACGTTCTCCAGCACGCACTGGATGGAGCGCGCTGAAGACATAGGCGCGTCGGTGTCCATCGGCCGGCCGATCCGGAACACGACGGCGTACGTGCTGGATGGGACGATGCAGCCGGTGCCGGTGGGAGTGCCGGGCGAGCTGTACGTGGGCGGCGAAGGCCTGGCGGTCGGCTACGTGGGCCGCCCGGAGCTGACGGCGGAGCGCTTCGTCCCGAACCCGTTCGGAGACGGGGAGCGGCTGTACCGCACGGGCGACATGGTGCGGTGGTTGGCGGACGGGCGGCTGGAGTTCTTCGGAAGGCGCGACGGGCAGGTGAAGGTGCGGGGCTACCGCATCGAGTTGGGCGAAGTGGAAACAGCGCTGGCCCAATACTCCGGAGTCCGCGAAGCCGTGGTCGTCGCGCGAGACGAAGGAGCCGAAGGCAAGCGGTTGGTGGCGTACGTGACGGCGGAGGAGGGCGTGGCGCTGGAGGCCAGTGCCCTGCGCAGCCACGTGAAGCAGCGGTTGCCGGAGTACATGGTGCCGTCGGCGTACGTGGTGCTGGAGGTCCTGCCGCTGACGCCGAACGGGAAAGTGGACCGCAGGGCCCTGCCCGCGCCGGAGGCCCGAAGCCCGGAGCCCGAACGCTTCGTGGCACCGCGCACGGCGACCGAGCAGAAGCTGGCCGCCATCTTCGCCGACGTGCTGAACGTCGAGAGCATCAGCCTGGACGGAGACTTCTTCGAGCTGGGCGGGCACTCGCTGCTGGCGACGCAGTTGGTGTCGAGGGTGCGAGAAGAACTGCGCGTGGAGCTCCCCCTGCGGGACGTCTTCGAGGCGTCCACGGTGGAGAAGCTGGCCCTGCGCATCGAAGAGAGGCTCGGGCAGGAAGGGGCCGTGGTCCGAGCACCGCCGCTGCGCCGAGCACCTCGGGACACTGCGCTGCCACTGTCGTTCGCACAGCAGCGGTTGTGGTTCCTGGATCAGTTGGAGCCGGGCAGTTCCTTCTACAACGTCCTCTCCGTGGTGAAGCTCACGGGGCATCTGGACGCCAGGGCCCTGGAGACCAGCTTCCGCGAGCTGGTGCGCCGGCACGAATCGCTGCGCACGACCTTCCGCGCCGAGGGTGGCGAACCGGTCCAGATCATCACGGAGGATCCGGTTCCATCCTTCCAGTCGATGGATGTCAGCGCGTTGCCGTCGGATGGTGAAGCCACGGCGCAGCAATGGATCGAAGGGGAACTCCAGCGTCCGTTCAGCTTGCAATACGGGCCCCTGTTGAGGGCAACACTGCTGAAGCTGTCGGATGAAGAGCACGTGCTGGTGCTGGTGATGCACCACATCGTGTCGGATGGCTGGTCGATGGGCGTGCTGGTGAGGGAAGTGGTGGCGTTGTACGAGGCGCATGCGCAGGGCCGAACCTCACCACTGCCGGAGCTGCCGGTGCAGTACGCGGACTACGCGGTCTGGCAGCGCGAGTGGCTGAAGGGCGAAGTGCTGGAAGCGCAGCTCGGGTACTGGAAGAAGCAACTGGAAGGGGCGCCTCGCGCGCTGGAACTTCCGACGGACAAGCCGCGCCCGGCGGTCCAGACGTTCCGAGGCGACACGAAAACGCTGCAGTGGTCGAAGGCCCTGTGGGAGTCGGTGAAGGGGCTTGCGCAGAAGGAGAACGCAACGCCCTTCATGGTGCTGCTGGCGGCGTTCCAGACGGTGCTGTCGCGCTACTCGGGGCAGGACGACGTGAGCGTGGGCTCCGCGATCGCCAATCGTACGAGGGCGGAGACGGAGGGGCTGATTGGCTTCTTCGTCAACACGCTGGTGCTGAGGGCGAAGCTGACGCCGGAGCAGAGCTTCCGGCAGTTGTTGGCGCAGGTGCGTGAAACGACACTGGGCGCGTACGCGCACCAGGAGGTGCCGTTCGAGAGGCTGGTGGAGGAGCTGCAACCGGAGCGTGACTTGAGCCGGGGCCCGCTCTTCCAGGTGATGTTCGTGTTGCAGAACGCGCCGCGGCTGGTGCGGGAATGGAGCGGCACGGCGGCGGAGTACCCGCGTGACTCCAGCCTGTCGGTCCTCTTCGAGGCGCAGGCGCTGAAGACGCCAGACTCGGTGGCGGCGGAGTACGAGGGTCAGCAGCTGACGTATGCCCAGCTCAACCAGCGGGCAAACCAACTGGCGCACCACCTGAAGAAGATGAGCGTGGGGCCCGAGGTGCGGGTGGGCCTGTGCGTGGAACGCTCGCTGGAGCTGGTGGTGAGCGTGCTGGGCATCCTGAAGGCGGGAGGCGTGTATGTGCCGTTGGATGCGAGCTACCCGCTGGAGCGCCTAGGGTGGATGAAGCGCGAAGCCGGAGTCGCGCTGCTCGTGGGCCAGCGCAAGCTGCTCCAGTCCATGGGCCTTGCTGAAGGCGAGCCGGTGGTGAGCGTGGACACGGATTGGGACACGCTCATCGCAAGCGAACCGGGGAGCAACCCGCCCGCTCAGGTGGGCGGTGGCAATCTGGCGTACGTGATGTTCACGTCGGGAAGCACGGGCCAGCCGAAGGGGGTGGGCGTGCCGCACCGAGCAGTGACGCGACTGGTGCTGGGGACGGATTTCGCGCACTTCGGGCCCGAAGAGGTGTGGCTGCAACTGGCGCCCATCTCCTTCGATGCATCGACGCTGGAGGTGTGGGGAGCGCTGCTGCACGGCTCGAAGCTGGTGGTGTACCCGGCGGGGACACCGTCGCTGGAGGAGCTGGGCCGCAAGCTGGAGGAGTCGGGCATCACGTCGTTGTGGCTGACGGCGGCGCTCTTCGAGCAGATGCAGGCGAGGCAGCCGCAAGCGCTGGCGAAGGTGAAGCAGGTGCTGGCCGGTGGAGACGTGCTGCCGGTCGGCCGGGTGAAGGAGCGGCTGGCCACGGGAGGCATGCTCATCAACGGGTACGGGCCGACGGAGAACACGACGTTCTCCAGCACGCACCGGATGGAGCGCGCTGAAGACGTAGGCACGACGGTGCCCATCGGCCGGCCGGTTCGGAACACGACGGCGTACGTGCTGGATGGGACGATGCAGCCGGTGCCGGTGGGAGTACCGGGCGAGCTGTACGTGGGCGGCGAAGGCCTGGCGGTCGGCTACGTCGGCCGCCCGGAGCTGACGGCGGAGCGCTTCGTCCCGAACCCGTTTGGAGACGGCGAGCGGCTGTATCGCACGGGCGACATGGTGCGGTGGTTGGCGGACGGGAGCCTGGAGTTCATGGGCCGCACGGACACGCAGGTGAAGGTGCGGGGCTACCGCATTGAGCTGGGCGAAGTGGAAACAGCGCTGGCCCAGTACGCCGGAGTCAGCGAGGCCGTGGTCGTGGCCCGAGACGACGGGGCCGAAGGCAAGCGGCTGGTGGCGTACGTGACGGCCCGTGAAGGAGTCGCGCTGGAGTCCAGCGAGCTTCGCGGTCACGTGAAGCTGCGGCTGCCGGAGTACATGGTGCCGTCGGCGTACGTGGTGCTGGAGGCCTTGCCGCTGACGCCCAACGGCAAGGTGGATCGCAAGGCCCTGCCTGCACCGTCGGCGGCGCCGCGCACGGTCGGCTCCGACTACGAGGCTCCCCGCACGCCCACCGAGGAGCTGCTGGCGGGCCTCTACTCCCAGGTGCTGGGGGTCGAACGCATCGGTTCGAAGGACCACTTCTTCGAACTGGGCGGGCACTCGTTGCTGGCAACACAGGTGGTTTCGCGGATCCGTGGCACCTTCGGCATCGAGCTGCCACTGCGGGAGCTGTTCGAAGCCCCCACGGTGGCGGCCCTCGCCGAGCGGATCGACCAGGCGGCCCGCGCAGGCCAGCCGCTGACGGCTCCACCGCTGAAGCGGCGCGTGGACTCCGGGGAGGCCCTGCCGCTGTCGTTCGCACAGCAGCGGCTGTGGTTCCTGGATCAGATGGAGCCAGGAAGTGCCTTCTACAACGTGCCCGCGGTGGTCCGGGTGGACGGTCCCCTGGAGGCCGGGGTGCTCCGCCGAAGCTTCGAGGAACTCGTGCGCCGTCACGAGTCTCTGCGCACGACGTTCAGCACCCGGGGCTCGAAGCCCGTCCAGATCCTCACGGAGGAGCCGGAGCTGGCCTTCCGACAGGTGGAGCTGGAGTCCCTGCCAGAAGAGCTCCGAGCCGCGGAGGCCGCGCGTCAGGCGGAGCAGGAGTCCTACCAGCCGTTCGATCTGGAGCGCGGTCCGCTCCTGCGGGTGACGCTGCTGAAGCTGTCGAAGCAAGAGCACGTGCTGGTGCTGGTGATGCACCACATCGTGTCGGACGGCTGGTCGATGAACGTCCTCGTCCGCGAGGTGGCGGGGCTCTACGAGGCGTTCGCGCAAGGGCATGCATCACCGCTCCCCGAACTCGCGGTGCAGTACGCGGACTACGCGGTGTGGCAGCGCGAGTGGCTGAAGGGTGAGGTCCTGGAAGCGCAGCTCGCCTACTGGAAGCAGCAGTTGGAGGGCGCGCCGCGAGCGCTGGAGCTGCCCACCGACCGACCGCGACCTGCGGTGCAGACCTTCCGTGGCGGGCACTTCGAACACGCGTGGCCCAAGTCACTCTGGGAGCGCACGAAGGCCCTGGCTCAGCGAGAGGGCGCAACGCCCTTCATGGTGTTGCTGGCGGCATTCCAGACGGTGCTGTCGCGATACTCGGGGCAAGACGATGTGAGCGTCGGTTCGCCCATCGCGGGCCGTACGCAGGCGGAGACGGAGGGGTTGATCGGCTTCTTCGCCAACATGCTGGTGCTGCGCGCGAGACTGTCACCCGAGCAGAGCTTCCGGGAACTGTTGGCGCGGACGCGCGATGTGACGCTGGGCGCCTACGCGCATCAGGAGGTGCCATTCGAGAAGCTGGTGGAGGAACTCCAGCCGGGGCGTGACTTGAGTCGCAGCCCGCTGTTCCAGGTGACGTTGACGCTCCAGAACACGCCCGTGACGGAGGTGAAGCTGGCGAAGAGCCTGACGCTTTCCGGGGTGGAGTCGGAGGGAAAGACGTCGAAGTACGACCTGTCGCTGGTGGTGGAAGAAGTGCTGCACGGAGTGGTGGCGGCCGTGAACTACAACAGCGACCTGTTTGATGCCGAGACGATGCACCGGCTGCTGGAGCATCTGAGGGTCCTGCTGGACGCGGCGCTCGCGCAGCCGGAGAAGCGGCTGTGTGAACTGCCGTTGATGGGGCCCGAGGATCAGCAGCGGTTGGTGCGGGAGTGGAGTGGCACGGCGGTGGAGTACCCGCGTGACTCAAGCCTGAGTGCCCTCTTCGAAGCGCAGGTGTTGAAGACGCCGGAAGCGGTGGCGGTGGAGTACGGGGCGCAGCGGCTGACGTACGGGGAGCTGAATCGATGGGCGAACCAGCTCGCGCACCACCTGAAGGGGATGGGCGTCGGGCCCGAGGTACGAGTCGGCCTGTGCGTGGAGCGCTCGGTGGAGTTGGTGGTGAGCGTGCTGGGCATCCTGAAGGCGGGAGGCGTGTACGTGCCGCTGGATGCGAGCTACCCGCTGGAGCGCCTCGGGTGGATGAA
>SECN01000577.1 GCA_004173515.1 Myxococcaceae bacterium
GCTCTGGGAGTCGCCGGAGGGGGAGGCCGTGGCGGTGCTCCTCCGCCCGGGCACCCGCACCGGCACCCCGTCACGCACCATCCGCGCCGCCGCCAGGGCCAGGGCCGACAGTTCGTGCGCGCACGCGGCCGGCCCCAGCGGATGGCGGGTGCCCGGGCGGAGGAGCACCGCCACGGCCTCCCCCTCCGGCGACTCCCAGAGCAGATCCAACATCCCCTCCAGCGCGGCGCCGTCCTCCAGCTCCAGGACGAAGTCGAGTCCCCGGTGCACGCTGGACGCGGGCGCGGCCCCCAGCCGCTTCGCGAAGGCCGTGCCCAGGAAACGCTCCGCCGTGGCCAGCACGTCGCCCAGGCCGTCCTCCGCCGGATCACGGCCCGCGCTCCGCAACAGCTGCTCCAGGTGCGCCCGGCGCTCGGAGGCCTCCGCGTCCGGCCCCGCCAACGATAGGTCCACCTGGCGCAACAGCCGCGTCACCAATTGATCCGGACGCTCCACCGGCAGCCATCCCTCCGGATCCACCAGCAGCGGGGCCGACCGGGCGGGCGACTCCCATGGCTCCGAGCCCACCGCGAGCCCCAGCCGGTGGAGCTGGTGATAGCGGAGCGGGCACGTGAGGAAGTCCTGCACCGCGCGCACGGAGGCGATGGCCGGGGCTTCGTCGAACACCAGGTCCTCCGCGTCGGCGTCCAGAGAAGGCTCCGCGCCGGAGTGCTCGGGCACGGTCCCGGCCACCCGGTCCAGGGCGGCTTCGACGCGAGCCTCGGCCCGGGCCTCCTCTTCCGCGGTGGGCGGCTCCGGATCCGCGGGCGGTGGCAACCGCTCCACGTCCACGTCGTTCGCGAGCGCCCGCAGCTCCGGATCCGCGTCCAGCCGGCGGTCCACGCGGTGCCACCACGAATCCGTGCCCGCGCGCTTCTCCTCTCCGCCCGACAACACCAGCAGGTCCTTGGCGCGGGTGAGGGCCACGTAGAGCAGGCGCAGGTATTCAGCGTCCTCGCGGGCCTTGAGCTCCGCGCGCACCGCCTCGAAGCGCTCGGAAGTGAAGGTGTCCAGCGAGTCCGGCATCCACGGCCGCAGCGCCAGTCCGAACGAGCGCTCGAAGTACGCGCGCGCCGACGTGGTGCGCCTGCGGCCTCCCATGCCGGGCACCACCACCACGGGCCACTCCAGGCCCTTGGCCCGGTGGATGGTCAACAACTGCACGGCGCGGGGGTCGCCTTCGTCCAGCAGGTCCGCCTGCGCCTCGTTGGGGTCGGAGTCCGCCAGCTGTCGAAGCTCGCGCGCGAAGGCCACGCAGCCGCCCGTTCCGCGCTCGTCCCTGCGCGCCGCCAGGGACAGGAGCTTCTCCACGTTGGCGCTCGCCTGCTCCGCGTACGGTGAGCCCGCCAGCGCCTCGCGGTAGCCGGTCGCCTCCAACGCCGCGTGCAGCAGCACGTGCACGCCCAGGCGGTCGCGCTCCCTGCGCAGCACGGGGATGAGGTCCAGGAAGCGCGCCAGCCGCGCCTGCTCTCGCGCGGACATCGCGGCGCGCACGTCCGCGTCCACCAGCCGCGGCGAGCCGAGCGACAGCGGCAGGTCCCCCGCCAGCCGGAACAGCGACGCATCCGACAGGCCCACCAGCGGCGAGCGCAACACCGCGGCGAAGGCCAGCGCGTCGTCCGCGTCCGACAGGAGCGCCAGCAACGAGGCGAGGTCGCGCACCTCCTGCGCACCGTAGAAGCCGCGTCCGCGCAGCACCCGGTGTGGCACGCCGTGGCGGATCAGCGCGGTCCGGTACTCCTCCAGGTGCGTGAAGGTCCGGAAGAGGATGGCCACGTCGCCGCCTCGCGCGGGACGCAGGCCCTTGCGGTCTTCCGCCATCACCGTCGCGGGCGCTCCGGGCGCGAGCATCACCCGCAGCCTCCGGGCCAGCGCGTCCGCTTCGTACTCGCGCAGCTCCGGAGCCGTGTCGGCCTCCGGCAGCGTCAAGCGCTCCACCACCGGCCCGTCCGCCAGCTCCGGGCGCGTGGGCGACAGGTCGTCCGTCGCCGCGTCGTAGACGACCTCGAAGGGACGGGGCGTCGCCTCCTTCGCCACGAGCAGCCCCGCGAACGCGCGGTTGAAGAAGGACAGGACCCCGGGCAGCGAGCGGTAGTTGTGCTGGAGGAAGCCGCGCGCCCCGCCCTCCGCGTCAATCTTGTCCGCCAGCACCGTGAACACGGACACGTCCGCGCCACGGAACTCGTAGATGGACTGCTTGCGGTCACCCACCGCGCACAGGAACGCGGGCTCCAGCCAGCTCCAACTGCAAGCGGTTGGTGTCCTGGAACTCGTCCACCAGCAGCGCGCCCAGCCGCTCTTGAATCTGCTGGCGGAACTCCGGGTGGTCGCGCAGCAGGTCGCGCGCCTTCACCAGCAGCGAGGTGAAGTCGAACACGTTGCGCCGCGACAGCTCCGCGTCGTGCCGCGTCTCCAACTGGCCCAGCAGGTCGCGGAAGGTCTCCTCGAAGGGCGCCGTGCGCCACGCGGCGTACGCGTCCTCCAGCCGCCGCACCGAACCGTCGCTCTTGCCCTTGACCTTCCAGAGCAGTTCCTTCAGGCACGCGCCCGCGCCCTTGCGCAGGTGCGCCAGGTTGCGCGGCTCCGACAGCAACACGTTGCGCAGCGTCGGGAAGCGGTCCGTCTGGAGGAACGTGTCCGGCGTCATTCCCTCCAAAGCCCGCTCACAGGCGGACAGGAGGGAGCTCCACTCTCCCTTGGCGTCCTGCGCGCGGGCCTCGTTGCACAGCCGGCGACAGTCCTGGATGAGGGCTTCGAGCTGCACCTTGTCCGCCGCGCCGTCGCCCACGCGGGCCGTCGCCGCCTTCAGGCCCTCCTCGCGCAGCGTGCGGTAGACATCCATCAGCGCGGCCACGAGTCCGTCGGAGAAGCCTGAACCGGAGAAGCCCAGCTCCGCGCACAGCTCGCGCACCTTCGCGTCGCCGCCCTCCAGCGCGTCCAGCACCACGCGCTCGGTGACGTCCTCCAGCAGGCCCGAGGACTCCAGCTCGTCCAGCACCTCGAAGGCGGGATCGATGCCCACCGCGGGCGGCGCACGGCGGAGGATCTGCCCGCAGAGCGAGTGGAACGTGCCCACCGTCGCCGCGCCCAGCTCCTCGCGCACCTTGCGCCATTCGTCCTGCGTGGGGAACGGCCGCTCCAGCCTCGCGAGCGACGCGCGCAGGTCCTTCTCCGCGTCCAGCGGGACGTCGCCCTGCGCCAGCGCGTCCAGCCGCTCGCGGACCCGCTTGCGCATCTCCGCGGCGGCCTTGTCCGTGAACGTGAGCATGCCCAGCCGCGATGGCCGCAGCGCGGGGGCCGCCTCACGCGCTCCCGCGAACAGGTGCAGCGTCATCGTCACCAGGCTGTACGTCTTGCCCGCGCCGGCGCCGGCCATCAGGGCCAGGTTCCTCTCCAGCGCGAGCATGTGGGGCGCGGTGTCGCTCATCCGCCTCCCTCGTCCATCACGCGCCGCTCGGTGATGCGGCACACCGCGCGGTAGCCGCACCTTCCGCAGTCATTGGGCCGCGCCGGGAAGTCTCCTTTGCGCAGGCGCGTCACCAGCGTCTCCACCGCGTTGGGCAGGTTGAGGCCCTGCGCGTCGGCCACGCGCTGGCGCACCTCCGGGTCGGTGGACAGCAGGTCCTCCAGCTCCGCGGGCGGCATCACGTCCGACAGGTGGATGCTGGCCCCCGTGCGCAGCGAGAACCACGCCGCGTTGCGCGCGCCCACGTGTCCGCTCTCTCGCGCCGCGTAGAGGTACAGCGGGAGCTGGAAGTCCGAGCGCAGCAGGTTCTCCTTCAGCGCGCGCTTGTCCAGGCGGCCCGTCTTGTAGTCGATGACGCCCACTTCCACGCCGGCCGTGTCCAGCCGGTCGATCTGCCCCTCGAAGATGATGGCGTCGTTGGCCACCAGCAGCTTCACGTCGCTCCAGCGCGGATCCTTCGCGGCGGGACCGAACTTCAACTCGAAGCCCTCCGGCTTCAGCGGATCAAACGGCAGCCCCCGGCCTTGATCCGTGAGGATGCGCCGGACCATCGCGTGGGCCTTCTCTCCCGCGAGCTTCCACAGCTCACGGTGCCCCACGTGGTGCAGCTCCTCGAAGTGCTTGCTGGCCTTCTTCACGGCCTTCTCCAGCACCTCCTTCGGGATGTCCTCCGGCGCCTGTCCCAGGAGCTTCGCGTCCTTGAGCGCCTGGAACACCTCCTCCATCACGCGGTGCCAGAAGGTGCCGCGTCCCCGGGCGTCGAATTCCTCGCCGGGCACCACCGGCTCCGCCACCTTCAGCCCGTACGCGACGAAGCCCTGGAAGCCGCAGTTGCCGAAGCGCGCCAGGGCGCTCGCGGACAGCGGTCGCTCCAGGCCGAAGTGGAAGGTCTCCCGCAGCTTCTGCTCCAGCTCCGGACCCTGCACGCCCCCGGTGAACTCGCCCGTGGCCTCGTCCTCGCTGCCGAAGAAGCGCAGGCGCGCGGCCTCCATGTGCGCCAGCTCGCGCGCGCCCCGGAACCAGTCCTCCGTGCCGAAGCGGTCCTTGAGGATGCGCCCCGCCGGATCCGGTTCGGTGACGCGCAAGCTGGGATAGGACTGCCCCGCCAGCGCCTCCAGCGCCACGGTGCGCCGCAGCTCCGTGCGCGTGAGCACTTCGTCCAACGGCAGCACCGGCGGCAGCGTGCGCGTGCGCCAGTGATGCGCGGTGAGCCGGCGCACCTCTTCCAGGAACGCCGAGGGCACCTGCTCCTGACCGCCCGACGCCTTCACCGCGAACGACAGGCTCAGCGACGACTCCGCCGCCGCGAGCGCGCTGGCGAAGAGCAGCCGGTCCTCTGTGAGCCTCCAGGGCGCGCGGTCATCGAACTCGCCGCCTGTCAGCCGGAACACGTCCCGGCTCAGGTGCTGGTTGAGCGCCACGCGCTCCGCATCACCGAGGAGTGGCGACGGCGGGTCGCGCCCGGGCAGACGCCCTTCGGTGAGCCCCGCGACGAAGAGGTGCCGGAAGGTGCGGCCCGGCACCTCGCTCAGGTCCAGGATCTCCACGGCGCCCGTGGTCGGCCCACGCGCAGGCAGGTGCACATCCCGCAGCGCATCCGCCAGCCACCGCCCCAGCATGCGCCGGGTGATCTCCGGCCCGCCGCCCACCGCGCGCAGGGAGCGCAGCAGCGCTTCCATCCGCTGCTGGAAGGCCGCGAGCGCCGCGTCGTCCCGGGCCCTCGCGTCCTCGATGCGCGCGCCCAGGGTGCCCTCTTCGCGCGGCTCCGGCTTGCCCGCCGAATCCAGCAGGCCCAGCCGCTCCACGACCTTCCACCACGCGGCGACCAGCTCCGCGGCCGTGCCCTCCTGCGGGATGTGACGGCACTCGTTGATCAGCCGCATCACGCGGTCGCGCAGCGCGCGCACGGCCATCACCTTGAGCGCGTCCTCCTTGTGCCGGCCGCCCTGCGCCTGCATCCGGCGCGCGAGTCCGTCCAGCCGCACGTCGTAGGCGCCCTTGCCTCGCGTCGCGCCCAGCCGGTCATCCCGCGCGGCCGCCAACGCGAAGAGCGCCGCGGGCGCATCCGGCCCGCCGCGCGACAGCGAGGGCACGTAGCGGCTGGCGATGATCTCCGCCACGCGCTCCGCCGGGAAGCCGTCTTCGATGAGCACCGGCAGCTCCAGCGCCAGACGCACCGGCCCCGCGAGCGCGAGCGGCTCACCCCAGGGCAGACGCACGGGCACGCCCAGCTCTCCCAGCGCCTCCGCGAGCCAGCCCGCCTCCGGCCCCAGGTCGCGGTACGTGATGGCGATGTCGGACGGCGCGCTGCCCGCCGCGATGAGCCGCCGCACGTCGCGGGCCACGATGCGGGCCTCCTCGCGCGCGGACGTCGCGTTCCACACCGACAGCCCGTCCACCGCGT
>SECN01000578.1 GCA_004173515.1 Myxococcaceae bacterium
GAGGTGGTCACCACCACCGACCCCACCCAGACGGTGGACATCCTCCGGGGCTCTGACTTCCACCTCGTCATCCTCGACATGATGATGCCGCAGATGTCGGGCACCGAAGTGCTGGAGCTCATCCGCAAGTACGACACGGACATCGCGGTCATCGTCGCGACGGCCTATCCCACGGTGGACACGGCGGTTGCCTCGCTCAAGGCGCAGGCGTCCGACTACGTGAAGAAGCCCATGGAGCCGGAGCAGTTCACGGCCGCCGTGCGCAACGCCCTCCAGAAGAAGGGTCTGTCGCAGGACCCGGAGGCGGACCTTCACCGCGCCATCGGCCGCACCATCCGCGACGCCCGCAAGACGCAGGAGCTCACGCTCAAGCAGCTTGCCCGCCGCACCGGCCTGTCCGTGTCCCTGCTGTCGCAGATTGAACGCGCGGAATCCTCCGCGTCCATCTCCTCGCTCTACAAGATCGCCTCCGCGCTTCAGCTGCGGATGGGCGAGCTGTTCGGCGACACCTAGCGCCCGTTGAACAGGGGCGCGCGCTTCTCCAAGAAGGCCGCGCGCCCCTCCTTCGCATCCTCGCTGCCGAACGCCTCGCCGCGCACCTGACGCAGCCGCGCGACGTCCTCCGCGGCCAGTCCGGAGCGCGACAGCAGCCCGAACGCCTCCTTCATCCCTGTCACCGCCTTCGGGGCCTGCGCGGCCAGCGTCGCGCACAGCGCCAGCGCGCGCCCCTCCGCGTCCTCCGGGCACTCGTCCAGGAGCCCCCACGCCAGCGCCTCGGCCGCCGGCAGCCTGCGCGCCGTGAGGAACAGCTGCTTGGCCCGGGACAGCCCCACCAGCCGCACCGCGCGCGCCAGCCCTTCCGGCGAGTACACGATGCCCAGCCGGGCCGGGGGCATGAGGAAGAACGCGTCCGGCGCCCCCACGCGGAAGTCGCAGGAGGCCGCCAGGTCGAAGCCCGCGCCCACCGCGCCGCCCTGCACCAGCGCCACCGACGGCACCGGGTGCCGCTCCAGCTTCAGCAGGCACGCCACCAGCGGGTCATCCGGCAGCCGTCCGTCCGCGCCAGGAGGGCCCAGGTGCGTCAAGTCATAGCCCGCGCAGAAGTGCCCTCCCTGCCCGCGCACCAGCAGCACGCGGATGTGGGGAGCGGGCTCCAGCGCCGCGTCCAGGCGGGCCAGCAGCGCGTCGTTGAGGGCATTGCGCCGCGAGGGGTTGGAGACGGTGAGCACCCGGACGCCGCCCTCGCGGTCCTCGACTTCCAGCGTGGGCTCCATCGCCGTCTCCAGGAATCCGTGCCGGACTACTCGAACACCACGAGGACGTCGCCCTCGTTGACCGACTGCGCTTCCTTGCAGCGGATCTCCTTCACCGTGCCGGCCTCCTCGGCCTCCACCGGCATCTCCATCTTCATCGACTCGAGGATGACGAGCGTGGTGCCGGGCTCCACCTTGTCGCCGACCTTCACCTCGATCTTCCACACCGTGCCTGTGATGTGCGCCTCGCCGTTCGCCATGAGCCAGTTCCTCCTCGGGTGTGAAATACGAAACGCGACCTGCCGTGCCTTCTACGGCTTCGCGTGATGATCCAGGAAGTGCGTGTCCAGCGCACCGGCGCTGAAGGCAGGGTCCTTCAGGATGCGCAGGTGCAGCGGGATGTTCGTCTTGATGCCTTCGATGCGGAAGCTCTCCAGCGCCTTCACCGCGCGGGCAATCGCCTCGTCGCGCGTGGCGCCGGTGATGATGAGCTTCGCGATCATCGGGTCGTAGTTCGGCGTCACCACGTCGCCCTCGGCATAGCCCGAGTCCAGACGCACGCCCTCGCCCGTGGGCGGCTGGTACACCTTGAGCGGGCCGGGGGACGGGAAGTACTTCACCGGGTCCTCCGCGTAGATGCGGAACTCCAGCGCCGCGCCCTTGCGCTTCACGTCCTCCTGCTGGACCGTCAGCCTCTCGCCCGCGGCGATGCGCAGCTGCCAGCCGATGAGGTCCAGGCCCGTGGTCAGCTCCGTCACCGGGTGCTCCACCTGGAGCCGGGCGTTCATCTCGATGAAGTACACCTGCCCGTCCGAGTACAGGAACTCCACCGTGCCCGCGTTCGCGTAGCCGAACGCCTTGGCCGCGGTGACGGCCGCCGTGAAGAGCTGCTCCGACAGCGCGGCATTCTTTCCGTGGGCGAACAGCACCGACGGGGCCTCCTCCACCACCTTCTGGTGCCGGCGCTGGATGGAGCACTCGCGCTCCAGGCCGTGGATGAGGTGGCCGTGGGTGTCCCCCAGAATCTGGACCTCGATGTGGCGGGGCGCCGGGAAGTAGCGCTCCAGGTACACGCCCTCGCGGCCGAAGGCGGCCTTCGCGCGGTCCGTGCACTGGCGGTAGACCTTCTCCAGCTCCGCGGGGTTGTTCGCCGCCGCCATGCCGATGCCGCCACCGCCGCTGGCGGCCTTGCACAGCACCGGGTAGCCGATGCGCTCCGCGGCCTCCAGGGCGCTCTGCACGTCCGGCAGCACGCCGTCGCTGCCCGGCACCACCGGCACGCCCGCGGCGGACACCAGCTTGCGCGCCTGGCTCTTGTCCTTCATCCGCGCCATGGCCTCCGGCGGCGGCCCCACGAACACCAGGCCCGCGTCCGCGCACGCCTGCGCGAACTCGCCGTTCTCCGACAGGAAGCCATAGCCGGGGTGCACGGCCTGCGCGCCCGTCTTCTTCGCCGCCTCCAGGATGGCGGGGATGCTCAGGTAGCTGTCCTTGGCCGGCGCGGGCCCGATGCGCACCGCCTCATCGGCTTCCTTCACGAAGGGCAGCGTCGCGTCCGCGTCCGAGTGCACGGCGACGGTCTTGACGCCCATGCCCCGGGCCACCGTCCCGATGCGGCGCGCGATTTCACCCCGGTTGGCGATGAGCAGCTTCTGGAACATGGCGGAGACCCCGGCGTTGCGAAGGGCGGCCAAACTAACCCCCACCCCCCTGCCTGACAAGCGCTCGGACAGGCGCGCAACAGGTCCGTACAGTCCCGTAAATTTGCGGGGTTGAGCAGCCCTGGCGTACCTTGCCCGACGTGAAGCCTCCTTCGACAGGAACGGAAGGCGTCGTGGACCTGCATGGTGCCCGTCGCGCTCGCCGTCTGGATTTGTACCGCACCCGGCTCAACGAGCGGGTGCAGGACACTCGCGCCAACCTGGTGACGCTCTACCAGGGGGGCACCCTCTTCACGCCCGACGGCACGAAGCAGGGTCGCTCGCTGCTGAAGGCCCTCCAGTTGCTGCAGCGCGTGGGCCCCAAGCTGGAGGAGCTGGGCGGAACCGGCGTGCTGCCCGCCCCCCGTGCGTCGGAGCGCATCGACGCGCTCTACGACGAGGTGGACGGTCTGTTCGCCCGCTGTGACCGCCTCACCGGCCGGGGCACGGCGAGCGTCGCCCGCCTCCCCCGCCGCTAGGCCTTCGCGCTACGGCAGCTCCGTCTGGCCCTGACGGCGCAGGAACGTCGGGATGTCGAACTGATCCTCATCCAGGGGCAGCGCCGCGTCCTTCACCACCGACGTGCGCGCGCTCTGCATGGAGGACTTCGGGTTCTCCACCGTGGACATGGTCGGACGGGGCGTGCTCTTCGCGGGGACCAGGCTGGCCACCTCTTCACGGGAGGAGGACAGCACGGACGGCGCCGGACGGCTGGGCAGCGGCACCTGGACCACCTGCGCCATGGGCCGCACCTTGGCCGCCTCGCGGTGCACGAAGCCCGTGGCGATGATGGTGATCTTCACCTCGTCCTGGATCTGCTCGTCGATGAGCGACCCGAAGATGATCTCCGCCTCGCCGTCCGCCGCGTCGTGCAC
>SECN01000579.1 GCA_004173515.1 Myxococcaceae bacterium
AAGATGAAGAACGACCCGCGCATCACCGGCATCGGTCGTTTCATCCGCAAGTTCTCCATCGACGAGCTGCCCCAGTTCCTCAACGTGCTGCGCGGTGAGATGAGCGTCGTGGGTCCGCGTCCGCCGGTGCCCAGCGAGGTCGCCAAGTACGAGACGTGGCAGCGCCGCCGCCTGTCCGTGCGCCCGGGCCTGACCTGCATCTGGCAGGTGTCCGGCCGGAACCAGATCTCCTTCGAGCAGTGGATGTACCTGGACATGCAGTACATCGACCACTGGAGCCTCACGGGCGACCTTCGCCTGCTGCTCCAAACGGTTCCGGTCGTCATCACGGGCCGCGGGGCAAGCTAGCAACCGGTGGTGAATCTCCGGGCCCGACGTTGACGCGTCGGGCCCGTTTGTCTTTCCATGGGGCGGGCCTTCCCCCCCCTTGTGTCCGCATCACCCCCGAAGGCCCGCGTCTCCATGACCGTGAACAGTCAGAACCCTTCCTCCGCTGAAGTCGAAGACGGCACGCGCGCGAATGAAGTCCGCGGCGCCGTGCGCAGCACCCTGCAACTGGGCGGCTCGCTGATGGTGACGTACGCCATCGCGCTGGGCATCCGCGCGCTGATGCCGCGCTACCTGGGGCCGGAGGCGTTCGGCTACTTCAACTGGTCGGAGGCCTTCGCCGCCACGTTCTTCGTGGCCACCAACCTCGGCCTGGAGACGTACATCCGCAAGGAGGTGCCGGTCCGCCCGGAGCACGCGAGCGACTTCTTCGGCACCACCATGCTCTTGCGCCTGGGCATGACGCTGATCCTCATGGTCGCGCTGGCGCTGGTGCTCCACCACACCGGCGAGCCCCCGGAGGTGCAGCACCTGGTGCAGTGGTTCGCGCTGGCCCAGTCGCTCATCGTCGTCAACGCGTCCATGGCCGCGCTGCTGCACTCCAAGGGCAAGGTCGCGGGCCTGTCCGTCTCCAACGTCATCACCAAGATTGTGTGGGGCGGAGGCCTGGCGCTGATGGCCGCGCTGGGCGTGGGCATCCAGTGGCTGGCCGTGCCCATGGTCGCGTCCGAAGCGGTGAAGCTCGTCATCAGCTGGCGCCTGGCGAAGGTGCACCTGGGGCTGAAGTTCCGCATCGACCTGACGGCGACGAAGAAGGTGATGAAGGCGTGCCTGCCGTTCTTCCTCACGGCGGCGGCGCTCGCGTGCAACGGCCGCACGGACATGTCGCTGTTGGGCAAGCTCGCATCCAAGGAGGAGGTGGGCTGGTACGGCGGCGCGTTCAGCATCGCGGGGCTCACCTTCCTCATCAGCCCCATCTTCGGCTGGGTGCTGATGCCCATGATGTCGCGCGCGGCGTCGCGCTCTCCCCAGGAGCTGTCGCACCTGACGCGCCGGTCGCTGGAGGGCGTGCTCGCCTTCACCGTGCCGGTGATGATGGCCATGGTGCTGGGCGCGGACCTCTGGGTGCGCCTGATGTGCGGCCCCGGCTTCGAGCCCGCGGCGCTGCCCCTGCGCGTGCTGTCGCCCATCTTCGTGATGGCCTACGTCACCATGGTCAGCAGCATCTGGCTCACCATGTCCAACAAGGAGTGGTGGGTGACGCTGGCGGCCACCATGGGCGCGGTGGTGAACCCGCTGTTCAACCTGGCGCTCATCCCGTGGCTGTACGGGCGCATCGGGCCGTCCGGCGGCGCCACCGCCACGGCGATGTCCATGTTCTTCACGGAGGTCATCGTCACGGTGCTGTTCTTGAGCCGCATGGGACGCAACTCCTTCGACCGGCGTTCGCTCGTCATGGTGGCGAAGACGGCGGCGGTGTGCGCCGTGTGCGTGGCCCTGGACCGCTTCCTGGTGGGCAGCGTGGCCGCGTGGCCCCGGCTGGGGCTGACGGCCAGCACCTACGTGGCGGGCGTGTTGCTGACGGGCGCCATTCGCCCCGCGGAGCTGCTCCAGGTGGTACGCATGGCGCGGCAGCGGGGCAATCCGGCCCCCTCCGAGGTGGTCGTCACGGCCACCCCCACCGTGTGAGGAGCCTGAGCGCCATGCCGTCCCGACCCTCCCGATTCCGCGGCCCCGGCGCCCTGTCGCGCGCGCTCGCGTGCGCAGGCCTGCTGGTGCTCACGCCCGCGTGCAGCGGCCTGGGCAAGTACACCTGGGTGAACGAGTACCAGGAGAAGCCGACCGAATCCGACGCGGCCTATCAAATCGTCCCCGGCGACGTGCTCAACGTGAAGGTGTGGGGCCAGGAGGCGATGACGACGCGCGCGAAGGTGCGCGAGGACGGCCGCATCAGCCTCACCTTCCTGGACGACGTGGAGGCCTCCGGGCACTCGCCGGCCCTGCTCGCGCAGCAGATCCAGACGCGGCTCAAGGACTTCATCAACCACCCCGTCGTCACGGTGTCGCTGGAGGAAGCGCGGCCCATGTCGGTGACAATGCTGGGCGAGGTGGCCAACGTGGGCGCGCACGTGCTGGACCCCGGCGCCACGCTGCTCCAGGCGCTGGGCGCCGCGGGCAGCTTCACCGACTACGCGCACCGCGACCGCATCTTCGTGCTCCGCCGCGACGACCCCAAGGCGGACGAGCCCACGCGCATTCGCGTGAAGTACGAGGACATCATCCGTGGCGAGGGACGCGCGGCGGCCTTCCGCCTGCGCCCTGGCGACGTGGTGGTGGTGGAATAGGCCGTGCTGGACGCCGTCCTGACCAGCCTGTGGCTGGAGGTGGGGTCCGCCTCCGTGTCCTACGCCGTACAGGCGCGCGTGGACACCCGCATGCGCTCCATGGAGGCGCAGGCCACCGGCGAGTCCGTGCCCCCCGTCGCGGCGGACATGGACCTGGTGCCCACGCTGGGCCTGAAGTTCGACGACGGCAGCGCGGTGGGCAGCCTGGAGTACGCGCCGCGCATCTCCTTCCGCGAGGCCACCACGGATCCGCGCACGGAGGTGCAGCACGTGGGGCGCCTGCTGGGCGACTGGCGGCCCTCGCGCGGCCTCACGCTGCACGGCACCCAGGAGTTCGTGCTGGGCCAGGTGAACCTCTTCACCAACCTGCCCCTGGGCGGCAGCGTGGGTGACCCGCTGGGCGACGACCCCATCCCGGGCGACGTCGGGGTGGACGTCCCCATCCAGCCGCTGCCGGAGGGCGTGGACAGCGTGTTCTTCCTCTCGTCGCTGACGACGCTCGCGGCGGAGACGGTGTGGCTGGGCCGGGGCCTGTCGCTGTCGGGCAGCGCGGGCTTCTCCGCCAGCGGCGGCCTGGACGCCACGGCCCAGGAGGCGGTGCCCTTCCAGTACGGTCCGCGCGCCCAGGCGGCGCTGGGCTGGTCCCCCGCGCCCCGGCACACCCTGGCCACCACGGTGGGCGTCACGGACTCGCGCTTCTCCACCGGGGCGCGCGCCACGGTGAGCACCCTCACCGGCGCCTGGACGCACCGGGTGGACCGGCGCTCGTCGGTGGAGGTG
Source organism: Myxococcaceae bacterium (assembly GCA_004173515.1). Classification (GTDB taxonomy): domain Bacteria; phylum Myxococcota; class Myxococcia; order Myxococcales; family Myxococcaceae; genus Corallococcus. The sequence goes on from SECN01000579.1 coordinate 3,453, forward strand.
GGCGTGGGCGTGGGCGTGGCGTACTCGATGCGGGCCACCGAGGAGGAGGTCCCGGACGAGGAGCTGCCCGGGGTCACCCCCGCGGGTAGGAGGCGCGTGGGGACCTTTCAGGTCGGGGTGACGCCGCCGGAGGAGGAGCCGCTGGCGCGCCTGGACCTCTTGCCGGACCTGACGCTGGCGTGGAGCTACCGGGTGCCGTCGCGGGTGGCGGACTTCAACAGCCGGGTGGCGGCGCGGGTGACGCCCTTCGTGGACCGCCTGACAGGTCTGGTGTACCCGAGGGCCGACGTGACGTTGAACGGCACGTGGGCGTTGGGGCCTAGAGTGCGGCTGTCGGCGACGGGGGGTGGCGCGTCCGCGG
>SECN01000118.1 GCA_004173515.1 Myxococcaceae bacterium
GAAGCTGCTGTTCAAGCTGGACGAGCGAGGTTGACGTGAAGGTCCTGTTGCTGGGGTCGGGCGGCCGCGAGCACGCGCTCGCGTGGAAGCTGGCCCAGAGTCCCCGCCTCTCCCGGCTCTTGTGTGGCCCGGGCAATGCCGGCACGGCGCGCTGGGGCACCAACGTGCCCTTGCAGGCGGACTCTCCGGAGGCCGTCGTCTCGCTGGCGCGCCGCGAGGGCGTGGACCTGGTGGTGGTGGGCCCGGAGGCGCCGCTGGTCGCGGGCGTCGCGGACGCGCTGGCGCAGGTGGGCATCCCGTGCTTCGGCCCCGTGGCCGCGGCCGCGCGCATCGAGGGCTCCAAGGCCTTCGCCAAGGAGGTCATGGCGGAGGCGGGCGTGCCCACCGCGGCCTTCCGCGTGTTCACCGATGCGGCCCAGGCGGAGGCGTACGCGGTCGAGCAGGGCCGCATCGTGGTGAAGGCGGACGGGCTGGCGGCGGGCAAGGGCGTCATCGTCGCGCCGGACGCGCAGGCCGCCCGCGAGGCGGTGCGCGCGGTGGCGGCGCTGGGGCAGGCCGGCCAGCGGATGGTGCTGGAGGAACTGCTGGAGGGCGAAGAGGTGTCGCTGATGGCCCTGTGCGACGGCGAGCGCTACGTGCTCCTCCCGTTGTCGCAGGACCACAAGCGCGTGGGCGAGGGCGACACGGGCCCGAACACCGGCGGCATGGGCGCGTACTGCCCGGCGCCGTTCCTCACCGCCGGACAGCTGGCCCAGGTGGGCGAGCAGGTCATCGCGCCCACGCTGGCCGTGCTGCGCAAGCGGGGCACGCCGCTGCGCGGGGTGCTGTACGCGGGCCTGATGCTCACGGCCTCCGGACCGAAGGTGCTGGAGTTCAACGCGCGCTTCGGGGACCCGGAGACGCAGGTCCTGATGATGCAGATGGACGAGGACCTGCTGCCGCTGCTGGACGCCTGCGCGAAGGGCACGCTCGAGCCTCGGACGCTGGCGCAGAACACCGGCTATTCGGTGGGCGTGGTGCTGGCGGCGGAGGGCTATCCGGAGACGCCGAGGAAGGGCCAGCGCATCGAGGGCCTGGAGGCGGTGCCCTTCAACGCGCCGGTGTTCCTGGCGGGCGTGGCGAAGCAGGACGGCGCGCTGGTGACGGCGGGCGGACGGGTGCTGACGGTGTGCGCGCGGGGCGAGGACCTGGCCAAGGCGCGCGAGCGTGCCCTGGCGGCGGCGGAGCTGGTGCGCTTCGAAGGCAAGCACTTCCGCCGCGACATCGGCGCGCGAGGGCTTCGGACGCGGCCGTGAAGCTGCTGGCGCGCTACCTGCTCAAGGAGCTGCTCGTCCCCCTGGGTGTGTGGGTGGCGTTCATGTTCCTCCTGCTGTTCGTGATGCAGTTCCTCCGGGGCACGGACGTGCTGCTGGGCTCGGCGGTGACGCTGAGCGACCTGGGCCGGCTCGTCGCGTACCTGGCGCCACACTTCCTGGTGATGGCGCTGCCCATCGCGTTCCTCCTGGCCATCCTGTTGGGCCTGGGACGGCTGGGAGAAGACCGGGAGCTGACCTCGCTCCAGGCGCTGGGCATCAGCCCGCTCCAGTTGCTGGCGGCGCCCCTGGGCGTGGGGCTGGCGCTGAGCGCGTTCATGGTGCTGCTCACGTCCACGGTGGAGCCCTGGGGGCTCACGGGCGTGAAGGAGCTGGTGGGCGAGGTCATCCAGAAGAACGTCGCGGGCGACGTGAAGTCCGGCGTCTTCTACGAGGACCTGAGCGACCTCACGGCGCAGATCAACGTGGGGTTGGGAGGTTCGCTGTCGCGGCGCAACCGGTTCCGCTCGCCCAAGGAGGAGCTGACGCCGGTGGAGCTGATCGCCGCGGCGAAGGACGCGGAGGAGCGCAAGGAGGACCCGCGCCCGTTCCTGATGGCGCTGCACAGCCGGTTGGGCAACGCGGTGGCGCCGGTGGCGTTCGCGCTGCTGGCCACGCCGCTGGCCATTGGCCGCAGGCAGGCGGGCCGCGCCTGGGGCTATCTGCTGACGCTGGGCGGCTACGTCCTGTACTACCTGCTGAGCCGCGCGTTCGAGCAGATGGGCCAGAAGGGCCAGATGCCGGTGCTCGTCGCGGGGCAGCTCTCCAACGTGCTGTTCATGGTGGTGGGCGCGGTGGCGCTGTACCGGGTGACGCGCTCGGGAACGGTGCGATGAGGGGCCTGCTGTTCGGCTACGTGGTGCGCGCGTACGTGCGCTACACGCTGGGCATCCTGGCGGGCGTGGTGGCGGTGTTCCTGGTGGTGGACTTCGTGGACCGCGCGAAGGCCTACGGGGGCGAGGGCTGGGTGTGGGACGTGCTCAAGCTCTACGGCTACAAGGCGCTGGTGACGGTGCAGCAGCTGGGGCCGGCGGCGCTGCTGCTGGCGGCGGGCACCACGGTTTCGGCGCTGCGCAAGAAGGGCGAGGTGACGGCGCTGCGGGCGCTCACCTTCGGCCCCGCGGCGCTCTACCTGCCGGTGGGCCTGTGCGCGCTGGTGGCGTGCCTGGGGCTGGTGCTCTTCGATGAGACGGTGGCCGCGAGGGCCGGCCGGCGCGTGGATGAAATCACCACGCAGCGCTTCAACCGGTGGGGGGACTGGCGCCTCTACTACACGCCGAAGCAGTGGTTCCGGCGGGGCGACATCATCTTCTTCCTGCGCGGCGGCAACGCGCAGGAAGGCTTCGAGAACGTCTCCATCTTCACGCTGACGCCGGAGTTCAAGCTGCGACGGCGCCTGGACGCGGGGCGGATGCGTTCGGTGGAGGGCAACCGCTGGGAGCTGACGGACGTGGTGGAGCGCACCTTCACGGATGACGGGCGCACGACGGTCCAGCAGCAGCCGAGCGCCGAGTACGAACTGGGCGTGGGCGCGACGACGTTCCGCATCCGTCCGGGCCGGCCGGAGCAGATGCGCCTGGGGGAGCTGCGGGAGCAGATCGCCGCGCGCGCGGAGGTGGGCCTGGCGACGCGGGGCTTCCAGCTCGCGTGGCACAACCGGTTCGCCTACGCGCTGGCGGGATTGCCCGCGGCCCTGCTGGCGGTGGGGCTGGCGCTGCGCACGAACCGGCGGGGACACCTGACGGCGGCCGTGGTGGAGGGCCTGCTCATCGCGGTGGCCATGTGGGGTCTGATGGTGGTGTCGCGCACGCTCGTGCTCACCGAACGGCTGGAGCCCGCCGTGGCGGCCTGGATGCCGACGGCGTTGTTGACCGTGGCGGCGGGTGCCCTGTGGCTGCGCCGTGAGGGCCTGCTGCATCTGCCGCGCAGGCGGAGCGCGGCGAAGTAGCAGGAAGGGCTCGGACCTCCTCCGCCGCGAAGGAGTCGGCGTGTGTGCCGGACGATCCCGCCCTCGCGCATCGCCGAGGGCAAGGCCCCGGACGTCCTCAGCCGCGAAGCAGCCGGCGCGTGTGCCGGGCGAGCTGCCCTTCCTCGTCGCTGGGAAGCACGCGCACCGGACACGCGGACTCCGTCGTGGAGATCACCTCCGCGCCCTCGTCATTGCGCCGCGCATCCAGCGTGATGCCCAGGTGCCCGAGCGTCGAGCACACGCGCTGGCGCACGGACGCGCTGTTCTCCCCGATGCCCCCCGTGAACACGAGCAGGTCCAGGCCCCCGAGCACCGCCGCGTAGGCTCCCACCGTCTTGGCGATGCTCCGGGTGAAGACCTCCACCGCGAGCGCCGCCGCCGCATCACCGGCCGCCGCGTCGCGCGTGAGCGCCTGCATGTCGCTGGTCCCCTCCGACAGTCCCCGGAGCCCGGCGTCATGGTTCACCATCGCTTCGAGCCCCTCCGCGTCCAGTCCACCCGTGCGCAGCAGGTACACCAGCACGCCCGGATCCAGGTCCCCCGTGCGGGTCCCCATGGGAATGCCCCCCGTGGGCGTCAATCCCATCGAAGTATCGACGGAGCGCCCCTGTTCGAGCGCCACGAGGCTCGCGCCGCTGCCCAGGTGGGCCACCACCGTGCGCGCAGGAATCGAGGGTGCCAGCCGCGCGACGATGGACTCGTACGAGAGCCCATGGAAGCCATACCGCTGCACGCCCTGTGCTCTCACGGCCCGGGGCAGGGGCAGCGTCGAGGCGACCGGGGGCAGGGTGGCGTGGAAGGCCGTGTCGAAGCAGGCGAACTGCGGCACGCCGGGATAGCGCGCCTGCGCGGCCCGGATGAGCGTGAGCGCCGCGGGGATGTGCAGCGGCGCGAAGTGCGTGGCTTCCTCCAGCGCCTTCATCACCTCCGGCGTCAGGGCCTGGTGCTGGCGCAAACGGGGACCGCCGTGCACCACCCGGTGTCCGATGGCGCGGGGCTTCTCTCCGCCGACCTCTTCCAGATGGCGCACGGCCTCGCGAAAGGCATCCTCCTGCGATGGATGCCGCACGTCCACGGCGCGCACCTGCTTGCCCCCGCCATCCTTCAGGACAAGCCGGCTCTGCTCCGCGCCGATGTGGTTGGCGCTGCCCTTGAACCGCGCGGTCTCCTGGCCCGAGTGCTCGACGTAGAGCCCGAACTTCAGCGACGACGAGCCACTGTTGATGACCAGCACCGCGCCGGAGTCGCTCATCGCGCGGTCCACTTCCAGTCGCGGACCTCGGGCATGTCCTCGCCGTGTTCCGACACGTAGAGCTTGTGCTGCTGGCGGACCTCGGAGAAGCGCTGCTCCGCGTCGTCCAGTCGGTGGCGCGCGGCGGGCGAGTGCCGGATGGCCGCCAGCGCCAGCGTGAAGCGGTCCATGTCATTGAGCACGGTCATGTCGAAGGGGGTCGTCGTGGTGCCCTCCTCCTTGTAGCCGTGCACATGGATGTTGTCGTGATTGGCCCGGTTGTACGTGAGCTTGTGCACGAGCGTCGGATAGCCGTGGAACGCGAAGATGACCGGCTTGTCCGTGGTGAACAGGCGGTTGAAGTCCTCTTCGTTGAGGCCATGCGGGTGGCTGCTCACCGGGGCGAGCGTGAAGACATCCACCACGTTGACGACGCGCACCTTCAGCTCCGGCGCCCACGCGCGCAGCAGCGTCACCGCCGCCATCGTCTCCAGGGTGGGCACGTCGCCCGCGCAGGCCATCACCACGTCCGGGTCGCCGTCGTCGTTGCCGGCCCAGTCCCACGTGCCGATGCCCGCGGCGCAGTGCCGCACGGCGCTCTCCATGTCCATCCACACGGGCGCCAACTGCTTGCCCGCGATGATGAGGTTCACGTAGTTCTTCGAGCGCAGGCAGTGGTCCGCCACGGACAGGAGCGTGTTCGCGTCCGGTGGCAGGTAGATGCGCACCGTGTCCGCCTTCTTGTTGGCCACATGGTCGATGAAGCCTGGGTCCTGGTGGGAGAACCCGTTGTGGTCCTGCCGCCACACGTGCGAGCTGAGCAGGTAGTTCAGCGACGCGATGGGCTTGCGCCAGGGCAGCTCCTTCGCGGATTTGATCCACTTGGCGTGCTGGTTGAACATCGAGTCGATGATGTGGATGAACGCCTCGTAGCAACTGAAGAAGCCGTGGCGTCCGGTGAGCAGGTAGCCCTCCAGCCATCCCTGGCAGAGGTGTTCGCTCAGCACCTCCATCACCCGCCCGTCGACGGAGAGGTTCTCATCCGTGGGCTCCTGCTTCGCGTCCCAGGCCTTGCCGCTGACCTTGTAGACGTCCTGGAGTCGGTTGGAGGCGTTCTCGTCCGGCGCGAACATGCGGAAGTTGCGGGCGTCCAGGTTGTTGCGCATCACGTCCCGCAGGTAGCCGCCCAGCACCCTGGTGGCGCTGACCTCCTTCGAACCGGGGATGTCCGGGTCGATGGCGTAGTCGCGGAAGCCCGGCAGCACGAGCGGCACCAGCAACTGGCCGCCGTTGGCGTGGACGTTGACGCCCATGCGCAGCCGGCCCTTGGGGGCGATGTCCGCCAGTTCCTCGCGGAAGGTGCCGTGGGCGTCGAAGAGCTCGCGGGGACGGTAGCTGTGGAGCCACGCTTCGAGGATCTTCAGGTGCGCGGGATTGGTGCGCACCTCTTCCAGGGGCACCTGATGGGCGCGCCAGGTGCCCTCCACCGGCTTGCCATCCACCTCGTGCGGGCCGGTCCACCCCTTGGGCGTGCGCAGCACGAGCATGGGCCAGCGGGGTCGGGTGGCGTCCTGGTTCTCCCGGGCGTGGCGCTGGATGCGACGGATTTCGGCGTAGAGCAGGTCGAGGATCGCCGCCATCTCCTGGTGCATCGTCTTCGGGTCGTCGCCCTCCAGGAAGAAGGGCTGGTAGCCGTAGCCCCGGAAGAGGGCCTCCAGCTCGTCCGCGTCGATGCGGGCGAGCACCGTGGGGTTGGCGATCTTGTACCCGTTGAGGTGCAGGATGGGCAGCACGGCGCCGTCGGTGATGGGATTGATGAACTTGTTGGAATGCCAGCTCGCGGCGAGCGCGCCCGTCTCCGCCTCGCCGTCGCCGACGACGCAGGGGACGAGCAGGTCCGGGTTGTCGAAGACGGCGCCGTAGGCGTGGAGCAGGGAATAGCCCAGCTCACCGCCCTCGCTGATGGAGCCGGGGACTTCGGGCGCGTCGTGGCTGGGGACGCCATAGGGCCAGGAGAACTGGCGGAACAGGCGCTTCATGCCGTCGCGGTTGCGCTCGATGTTGGGGTACAGCTCCGTGTAGGAGCCTTCGAGGAACGTGTTGGCGATGATGCCGGGTGCGCCGTGGCCGGGGCCAATCAGATACATCATGTTGGCCCGGTGCAGCCGGATGATGCGGTTCAGGTGCACATAGATGAAGTTGAGGCCGGGCGTGGTGCCGAAGTGTCCGAGCAGCCGGGGCTTGATGTCCTCCACCGTGAGGGGGCGCTCCAGGAGCGGGTTGTCCTTCAGGTAGATCTGCCCCACGGAGAGGTAGTTCGCCGCGCGCCAATAGGCGTCGATCTTCTCCAGCTCGGCTTCACTCAGCGGACCCGGCATCGATGTCATCCCCTGCGGAAGAGAACGCCCTCCGCATCCAGGGATGACCAGACTCCAGCCTTTCCGTGTCGTGCAATGCCCCCTGACGCGAAACGTCGGGCGGGTCGGCTTTCTGACCGGAAACTCTGTCAGCGCAATGACAGTCGCATGACGTGGCGGCGGGTTCCGGCGGCTCAGTGGGTCGCGGTGACGTCGGACATGTTCACCGGTGTGGTGACGCGCTTCACCTTGGGGAAGAACAGTCCGGCGGAGAACGCGGCGACGGCCGCCGCGCACATGATCCAGAAGTTGATGGAGAGGCCCGTGCCCAGGGCCCCGCTGAGCGTCTCCAGGATGGCGGGGGGCAGGCCGCGTCCGTGCTCGGGCCCGAGCAGCTCGTTGGCGGCGCTCACCGGGACGCGCGGATCCTTCATCAGATGCGTCACCAGCACGCCGCCCATCAACCCCACGCCCAGCGCCCCACCGATGGTGCGGAAGAACATGTTGCTGGCGGTGGCCACGCCGCGCAGCTCCCAGCCCACGCTCGTCTGGACCGCGATGAGCAGCGCGGTGGACGTGAAGCCCAGCCCGATGCCGAACAGCCCCATCGCGATTTCCGGCACCAGCAGGGACGCCCCCGGCTTGAGCAGCAGCGCCATCAACCCGGTGCCGACCACGGACAGACCCAGCCCTCCAATGATGAGTGGCCGGAAGCCGGTGCGCAGCATCAGCTTGCCGACGACGAGGCTCGCCAGCGGCCAGCCGACGATCATCGGGGTGATCATCCCGCCCGCCATGGTGGCCGAACCGCCGAGCACGCCCTGCACGTACAGCGGGACGTAGGTGGTGGCGCCGAACATGGCGGCGGAGAAGAGCGCGCCCGCCGTGGAGGAGATGGCGATGGCGGGGATCTTGAAGATGGTCATTGGAATGACGGGCTCGGCGGCGCGCAGCTCCACGAACACGAACGCGCCCAGCAGCACGCCAGCGACAGGCAGGGCGAGGAGCGAGCGGCCGGTCCCCTGCACGCCGAACAACAGAGCCACCACGCCCGCGGTCAGCAGCGCCGCGCCCGCGTAGTCGAGCCGGACGTCCGCCTTGCGCTTGAGCTCCTCCTGGAAGAAGACGACGAGCAGCGCCATCACACCCACGCCGATGGGGATGTTGATGAAGAAGACCCAGTGCCAGGTGAGGTACTTCACGATGAGGCCGCCGGTGAGCGGCCCCGCGAGCCCCGCGATGCCCCACACGGCGCTGAAGGCGCCCTGGACCTTCGCGCGCTGCTCTAGCGTGTAGATGTCCCCGATGATGGTGAGCGCGATGGGCTGCATGGCCCCGGCGCCCAGGCCCTGGAGGACGCGGAACGCGATGAGCATGCTCATCGACGTGGACAGGCCGCTGGCGATGGAGCCCACGAGGAACAGGCCGGTGCCGAAGAGCAGCACGGGCTTGCGGCCATAGAGGTCCGCGAGCTTCCCGTAGATGGGCACGGTGATGGTGGACGACAGCATGTACGCGGTGAAGACCCACGCGTAGCTCTGGATGCCGCCCAGGTCGCTGACCACCGTGGGCATGGCGGTGGAGACGACGGTCATCTCCAGCGCGGCCATGAAGAGGCACAGCGCCAGAGCGAGGGTGGTGAACGGTCGATGGGTGGTGCGCATGGCGGGAGGTTCGGACCCTGGGAAAGGGGTCCTGAGTAACCGGTGCCCGTCCGCATCGCCAGGGTCAAGCGCGCCGGTGCGATTCCTTGCGCCCACGCCCCGGATTCCAGGGCCTGCCGGCGAGGAGCGGAAGGTCGGCGGTGGAGGGGGCCAGCGGGTGAGGTAGGGTCCAGCCGCCTCGCGACGCCGGGGCACACGATGAGCACGGAAACCCAGACGGTCGAAGGCAGGCGCTGGCGGACCGCGGTCGCCGCGGTGTTGGGCCTCTACGCGGCGGGGCTGTTCCTGGCGGAGGCCGTGCTCCAGGCGGGCGCCATCCTGGCCACGGCGCTGGCGCTGGCGCTGGCCGTGACGAAGCGCCTGCGGCTCGCGAAGGACGTCCGGGCGTTCGTGGTGGCGAGTGTCGCGCTGTGCGCATGGCAGTTGTTGTCCCCTGCGCTGGCGCTCCTGACGGGGGCGGCGGCGAAGTGGCCCCGGGGCGCGAGGTACGGGCAGTCGCTGGACACGGTGGCGGCGGCGGCGGTGGCGTGTGTCGGGACGCTGGGTGTGCCGTGGTTGCTGTTGGGCGGCATCGTCGCGGGAGGCTGGCTGCTGGCGGCAGGGCTGGGCTTCTTCCAGCACCGGGTGCTGTGGCCGTGGGAGCCGCCCGCGTTCCTGAAGCTCAACCTGTCGCGCCTGCATGAGAACTTCGGCACGGAGGAGTCGCCCCGGTACGCGGCGGGAGGGTTCTTCTTCCACCGACTGCGGTTCGCGCACGGGGCCATCGCGGTGCTGGGGCCGGCGCTCGCGGTGCTCGGGCGCTCGAAGGTGACGCGGCGGCGGGTGCTGGCGGGGGCGGTGGTGCTGGGCCTGCTGCTGTCCATCTACGGCGCGTTCGCGAGGGCGGCGCTGGGGGCGGCGCTGGGCGTGTGCGTGCTGGCGTTGCTGCTCCTGCTGCGGGGGGCGCCGCGCAAGGTGGGGCTCGGCGTGGCGGTGGCGCTGGTCGTGCTGGTGTTGCTGACGCCCGCATGGCGGGAGCGGTTCGCCAAGGCGGTGGACAACCTCTTCGGCAGCGGGGAGCGCTCGCTGGCGATGTCGGTGGGCTGGCGCCTGGTGCAAGAGCATCCCTGGGTGGGCGTGGGCTTCGGCAATCACAAACCCGCGGCGCTGGCGACGCAGGCCGAGACGGGCATCACGGACCTGCTGGCCACGGACTCCCACAACCTCTGGCTGACGGCCTGGGCGGAGACGGGGCTCGTGGGCCTGGTGTTGCTGGCGGCGATGCACGGCCTGCTGGCGCGAGCCCTGGTGCGGAGGCACCGCGAGGGTTCACTGGTGGCGACAGGCGCGCTGCTGTCCTTCGTGGGCTTCCACGTCCTGGCCCTGGTGCATTACCTGCCGTTCCACCCGAGCGTGCACCTGTCGTTCATGTTCGTGTGGGGGCTGGGGTTGTGCCATTGGGCGGAAGACGCGGGGTAGACTCCGCCGGAGTCGCGCATGTCTGGAGTTGGGGGATGATCGTCCAGGGAGGGTGTGCGACAGTTCCCGGATGGCAATGAACGCGACCCCCCAGGTCACCGAAATCGGCGCTCGTGACACCGGCTTGCAGGCCGCCTTCTGTGACTTCATTCCCCAGGTGTTCGGCCGCGCGGACTTCAGGCGTTGGTGTCAGTGGGGCGAGTGGACCGACGACTACCGGGCCTACGCGGTGCTGGAGGAAGGCCGCGTGGTCGCCAACGTCGCGGTGATGCGGATGCGGCTGCTCGTGGAGGGACGCGAGCTGTTGGCGTACCAGCTTGGCGCCGTGGGGTGTGTGCCGTCACATCGCGGACGGGGACTGTCCCGGGTGGTGATGGACGCCGCGCTGGAGGCGTGTGGCGACGCGCCGCTGTTGCTGTTCGCCAATCCCAGGGTGCGCCAGTTCTATCCGCGCTTCGGCTTCCAGCCCTGCAAGCAGACGCTGTTCGCCGCCGCGCATGAGGCCCTGCCTGAAGGCCCTCCCGTGCCCGGGCTCGACCTGGGGGACGCAGCGGTGCGCGCGGGCCTGTCGGCGCTCTCCAGCGAAGGGCTCCCGGCGACGGAGCGCTTCGGCGCGCGCGGATACTCGACCGCCGCCAGCTGGCATGTGGCCAACGGGTTCGCGCGGCCCTTGTGGCGGCTGGGTGACGACGCGTGGATCTCCGCCGGTGTGGAGGGCGACACGCTGTACATCGATGACGTCTTCGCCCGGACGCCCTTCGACCTGCGCGCCTGGGTTCCCCGGCTGATTGACCGCCCCATCCGCACCGTCCGTTTGGGCTTCACGCCGGAGCGCTGGTGGCCGGATGCCCAGGAGGCCGGCGAGGACACGGAGGCCGACCTGTTCGTGCGCGGCGTGTCCCTGTCACGCGAGCCCCACGGTTTCCCCGTACTTGCGCGCACCTGACGCGGCGGCCCGTTCCCACGGTGCTGGGATATTTTGGCGACGCGGTTGCGTGTGTCGCATCTCTTCGCTGACGCGACGCGCGTGACGCAGCAGGTAGGTCTGGGTACACCCACGCGCTGGGTGCTGTTATCTCCCGTCGCACAACATCGCTCCACATTCAAAGACATATCAATACGTTCCGCCCATTCGCCGCGCTATGTTTGCGAAGCGTTGGGTTGAATCTTGACGTGATAGGGATAGACGCGTACCCAGTCATTCACTGACTGGAGGCCGTCATGCGCTTCACCCGCTATTGCCGCTCCATCCTGTTCACTCCGGCGCTCGCCGTGGATCGCTTCGAGCGAGGGCAGCAATCCGGCGCGGACATCAGCCTGGTGGACCTGGAGGACTCCGTGGCGGCGGCGCACAAGGATGCCGCCCGCCAGCACGCGGAGGCGTTCTTCGCGGCGCCGCGCGTGGGCGACAGCCGCCGCGCGGTGCGCATCAACTCCGTGACGCGGCACGAAGGCCTGCGCGACCTGCTGGCCCTGCGCGAGTACGCGGTGAAGCCCGACGTCATCATGGTGCCCAAAGTGGAGTCCCCGCGCGACCTGGAGATCGTCGAACAGGCGCTGGGCCCCGAGTGCGCGCACGTGGATCTGCTGGCGCTGGTGGAGACGCCGCGCGGCGTGGAGAACCTCAACGCCATCGTGTTCGCGACGCCCCGTCTCAAGGCGCTGGTGTTCGGCTCGGCGGATTTCTCCTTCAGCATCGGCGCGGCGCTCGCCTGGGAGCCCCTGCTGTACGCGCGCTCCCGGCTGGTGGCGGCCGCGCGCTCCGCGAACCTCCAGGTGGTGGACACCCCCCTGTTCGACATGGGCGACCTGGAGGGCCTGCGCGCGGAGTCCGCCCGCGCGCGCAGCCTGGGCTTCAGCGGCAAGGCCGCCATCCACCCGCATCAGGTGGAGATCATCAACAAGGCCTTCTCCCCGGACGAGCGCACCTTGCAGAAGGCGCGGAAGATCGTCGCGGAGAGCCAGGCCCGCGAAGCGAACATCTGCGTCGTCGACGGCGCCATGGTGGGCACGCCCTTCATCGAGGCCGCGAAGCGCACGCTCGAGGACTTCGGCATCACCGAAGGCTGAAGCCCCCCTTCCTTCTTCATCCCCGTCTTTCCCGTCCGTTCCGCGCAGGAGGAGTCCACATGGCAACGAGCATTCCCGAGAGCGTCCTGGGCCCCCGGCGCTACCGCAACAACGAGAAGTTCGTCGGCCTGGGTGACGCCGGCTGGCAGCAGGCCGAGGACCACGGCCTCATCAACCTCAAGGTGGACTTCGAGTCCAACAACCACCTCATCGACACGGCGACCCGGCACGCCTTCATGGTGCTGTGCTCGTGCTCGTACCTGGGCCTCAACCACCACCCGGCCATCCTCCAGGGCGCCATCACCGCGCTCCAGGAGGTGGGCACCATCGGCCTGGCGCTCTCCACGCTGCGCATCCGCCTGAGCCTGATGGCGCGGCTGGAAGAGGGCCTGAGGGACCTCTACGGCTGTCCGTCGCTGCCGGCCGCGTCGTGTACCGCGCTGACCGCGGGCATCCTGCCGCTGCTCGCGTCCGGCCACCTCACCGAGGACGGACAGCCGCGCGTCATGGTGTTCGACCGCTTCTGTCACTTCTCCATGGCGTACGTGAAGCCCATCGTCGGGGACGAGAGCCTGGTGCTGAACAGCCCCCACAACGACCTCAACTACCTGGAAGACGTCTGCAAGAAGTACCCGCGCGTCGCCTACGTGGCGGACGGCGCCTACTCCATGGGCGGGCTGACCGCGCTGGAGGGCCTGCTCCAGCTCCAGGAGAAGTACGGCCTGTTCCTGTACTTCGATGACTCGCACTCGCTGTCGATCACCGGCAAGCACGGCGAGGGCTGGGTCCGCTCGCGCCTGAAGATGAACCCGCTGACGATGATCGTCGCGTCGCTGGCCAAGGCGTTCGGCAGCGCGGGCGGCGTGGCCATGCTGGGCAGCGAGAAGCTGTTCAACTTCCTCAACCGGAACGCGGGTCCGCTCGCGTGGTCCCAGAACCTCCAGGTGCCGAACATCGGCGCGTCGCTGGCGAGCATCGCGCTGCACAAGAGCCCGGAGCTGAAGACGCTCCAGGACAAGCTGGCGCGCAACATCGACTACTTCGACAGCCAGTTCCCCTCGCAGCACGCGGGCAACGGCATGCCCATCCGCAAGATTGAAGTGGGCGCGGAGGAGAAGGCCGTGCGCCTGTCCCAGGAGCTGTACCGCGCCGGCTACTACTGCTCGGCGGTGTTCTTCCCCGTGGTCGCCAAGGGCGAAGCGGGCGTGCGCCTGATGATGCGCGCGGACATCGAGCCGGACGAGCTGAAGCGCTTCTGCGCGACGGCGAAGGACATCATCTCCGGCTTCTGAAACCCACCCCGCGCGCGAGGACACACGACATGGAGGGCACTGGCTACAAGCAGGTGGGACCGCAGCGCTACAGGGAGCTCCTGGGCTTCGCGTTCGAGGACTTCACCGTCGGGGATGTCTTTGAACACCGCCCGGGCCGCACGGTGACGGAGGCGGACAACGTGCTCATGAACACGCTGAGCCTCAATCCGTCCCCGCTGCACCTGGACGCGGCCTATTGCTCGCACACGCCGTGGGAGCGGCCGCTCATCTCCAGCCTGGTGACGTTCAGCGTGGTGTGCGGCATGAGCGTGCGCAGCACCAGCGGCCGGGCCCTGGCGAACCTGGGGTGGGATCGCATCCGCCTCACGCACCCGGTGTTCGCCGGGGACACGCTGTACGCGGAGAGCCGCATCCTGGCCAAGCGTTTGTCCGCGAAGCGCGACGGAGAGGGCATCGTCACCTGCGAGACGCGGGGGCTGAAGTCCACGGGCGAGGTGTTCCTGACGTTCGAGCGCAGCTTCCTCGTGCCCACGCGCGAGCGCGGCGTCGAGGAAAGGGCCGGGTACTGAAGAGCCATGCGCGCCGTCGTCTTCGAAGGCTCCGGGGGCCCGGAGGTGGTGAAGCTGCGTGAGGTTCCCCGGCCGGTGCCCACGGGCAACGCGCTGCTCGTGCGGGTGCACGCCACCGCGCTCAACCGCGCGGACCTGCTCCAGCGCGCCGGCGTCTACCACGTGCCGGAGGGCCAGTCCGCCATCCCCGGCGTGGAGGTGGCGGGCACGGTGGAGGCGTGGGGCGAGGGCGTGAAGGGCTTCACCCGGGGCCAGCGCGTCTTCGGCGTGGTGGAGGGCGGGGGGTACGCCGAGTACTGCCTGCTGGACGCGGACATGGCGCTGATCATCCCGGAGGCGCTGGGCTTCGTGGAGGCCGCGGCCGCCGCCGAGTCCTGCCTCACCGCCAACGAGACGCTGTTCGAACTGGGAGGGTTGAAGCCCGGCCAGACGGTGCTGGTGCACGCGGGGGCCAGCGGCATCGGCACGACGATGGTGCAGATGGTGAAGCACATCGGCGCGACGGCGCTGTGCACGGTGGGCACGCCCCGCAAGGTGGACGCGCTGAAGCGGCTGGGCGCGGACGGGGTCATCGACTACCGGCGCCAGGACTTCGTGGCGGAGGTGATGGAGCGCACGCGCGGTGAGGGCGTGGACCTGGTGATGGACTTCGTGGGCGGCGCGTACTTGTCGCGCAACCTCTCCGTGCTGAAGCACGAGGGCTGCCTGGTGTTGGTGGGCCTGCTGGACGGGATGGCGGCGGAGCTGGACCTGCTGCGCGTCGTGCAGCGCCGGTTGCAGCTCAAGGGCTCCTCGCTGCGGCTGCGGCCCATGGTGGAGAAGCGGCAGGTCAACGCGCGCTTCCGTCAGCGGTGGATGGAGGTGCTGGCGCGAGGCGGGCTGCCGCCGGTCATCCACGGGAGCTGGCCGCTGGAGGCGGTGGTGGAGGCCCACGCGGAGATGGAGGCCAATCGCAACATCGGGAAGATCGTCCTGACGGTGACGTCGTGACGGACCTGGGCGAGTTCCTGAAGCGCGAGCAGGTGGACGCGCAACTGTTGACGCTGACCACGCCGATGACGACGGCCGCGGCGGCGGCGCAGGAACTGGGCATCGCGGTGGGCGGCATCTTCAAGTCGCTGGTGTTCACCACCGACGCGGACGAGGTGCTGGTCGTCGTGCTGCCCGGAGACCGACGCGTGGACTTCAAGGCGGTGGCGCGGGCGGCGGGCTGTCGCAAGGTCGCGTTCGCGAGCCGTGAGCGGGCGCTGGAGGCGACGGGCTATCCGCCGGGAGGCACGCCGCCGCTGGGGCATCCGCACCCGTTGCGCGTGTTCGTGGACGCGTCCGTCCTGGAGTACCCGGAAGGCTACGGCGGTGGCGGGCGGCCGGAGCTGTTGCTGCGATTGAAGCCCGCGGAGCTGCTGCGCGTGACGAAGGGCACCGTGGGCACCCTGAGCATTCCAACCGAAGCACCGATCCCCTGAGCGAGGAGCTCCCCATGCAGGAAGACATCTCCAGAAGCCTCAAGAAGATCCTGACGAACAACCTCTTCGTGGAGATTCCCGAGGAGCAGATTGGCGGAGACGACGGGTTGCAGTCCGTCGTCGGCCTGGACTCCGTGGGCTTCCTGGAGCTGCGGGTCATCTGTGAGGATCAGTTCGGCGTGAGCATCTCCGACCAGGATTTCGACACGGAAAACTTCCGCACGCTCAACCTGTTGTCGGCGCTCATCGTGAAGCTCAAGGCCCAGCAACAGGGGGGCGCCAAGTGAAGGTGCCCGCCGCGGGGGAGAAGCTGGGGGCGGACGACGTCGCCCGCCTGCGCGCCGGCATGGCGTTGCAGATGGACCACTATGGCGGCGGCCGCCTGCCGTATGTCTGTCTGAAGGCGAAGGGGCTCGTGCAGCACATGGCGGCGCTGGAGGGGCCGGACGCGGGCCGCGTCGTCGAGGTCCTGGACGCCAGCGGTGGCTACGCGAGCGCATGTCTGGGCGCGGGCCATCCGCGCATGCAGGAGGCGCTGCGCGACGGCCTGGAGCGCACGGGCTACGTCACCGACGAGCTGGGCTCGCTGGAGCGCACGCTGCTGTTGGAGGAGCTGTTCGGCGCGCAGGGACTCTGGGCGGACCGCTTCCCGGGGGACGCGTACCACGCGAGCGGCCGCAACTCCGGCTCCGAGGGCCTGGAGCTGGCGCTGCGTCTGGTGCTGGAGTCGAACTTCGACCGGCGGCGGATGGCACCGAAGGCCGAGCGCGCCGAGCGGCGGACCCTCCTCGCGTTCGAGGGCGCGTGGCACGGGTGGACGCAGGGCCTGGTGAGCCTGCTCAACCGACGGCACTACCGGCTGGGGATGCCGCTTCCGGCGCCGGAGACGCTCGACGTGCAGTTCCTGCCGTTCGGGGAGCTGGCCCACCTGGAGGCCTTCTTCGTGGAGCACGGGAGCAAGCTGGCGGGCGTCTTCGTGGAGCCCATCCAGGGCGACGCGGGCATCCTGGTGCCGCCCGCGGGCTACCTGCGGCGGCTGGCCACGCTGTGCCGTGAGCATGAGGTGTTGCTCGTGGCGGACGAGGTGCTGACGTTCGCGAAGACGGGTCGCTTCTTCGGCATGACGGACGCGGAGGGGCCCATCCCCACGGACATCACCGTCATCGGCAAGAGCCTGGGCATGGGGGTCGTCTCCACGTCCATGGTGATTGCCCGTCGCGAGCTGTCGGTGCGCTCCAGCGGCGCGGTGTCCACGTCCGACCTGCGGCCCCTGACGAGCGCGGTGATGCGTTCGGGCATCCAGTACCTGTCTGGCGAAGGGCTCGTGGAGCGCACGGGGCCGCTGGGCGAGATGCTGCGCGAGCGGCTGCGCAAGAACGTAGCGCAGGCGTTCCCGGAGGTGTTCCAGGACGTGCGCGGCCTGGGCTACATGAACGGCCTGGAGCTCACGGAGAAGGCCGCGGGGAGCCTGGGCCGCCTGCGCAACCGGCTGCTCGACGCGGGCATCTTCGTGGAGTTCATGGCCGGCGCGGGACGACGTTCGCGGGGCTTGCGCTACCTGTTCCCGGCCATGCGCATCGCGCCGCCGCTCATCGCGGGCGAGGCGGACCTCCAGGAGATGGTCGCGCGCATCCAGCGGGGTGTGCGGACGTTCGTGGAGTCCGGGTCGTGACCGAGGCCGCGGTGCCGCTGCCGGAGGTCCCGCCCTCGCTGCGTCGGAGGGTGGAGCACGTGGACACGGACGCCTCCGGCGTCGTGCATTTCTCCCGCTACGCGTCGCTGTTGGAGACGGCGGGGCTGGAGGAGCTGGAGCGCCGGGGGGCGGGGCTGGAGGTCCTTTCGGCGCAGGGTCTGGATTTGCGGGTGCGGGAGCTGCGCGTCAGCTACCGCGCGGCGGCGCGCTTCCAGGACTGGTTGTTGATGGTGCCCACGGTGGACCACGTCGGGCCCGCGAGCCTGAAGCTGGGCGTGAAGCTGTACCGCGAGGGCCCGGAGCCGTTGCTGCTTGCCTTTGGAAGTCTGGATTTCGCCGTCGTCACCCGAGAGAACGGAGTGCCCGCATGTCTACCGCCGTCCCTCAGCAGCGCGCTCAAGCAGGCCTCGTGAACACCGTGGAGCGCACGCCGAAGCCGCTGGGCTTCACGGCGCTGAAGCAGTGGCTGCGGCACCGCCACCCGATGATCTACCTGGACCGCATCGTGGACCATGAGCCGGGGAAGTTCCTGGACGCGCTCATCTCCATCTCCGGGAAATCATCCTCTACCAGATGAGCACGTCGATGCTGGCCGAGGACGAGCTGACGCTCATCGGTTCGGTGGAGGCGCGCTTCCTGAAGGTGGTGGTGCCGGGAGATCAGGTGCTGCTGCACGTGGAGCAGAACCGGCTGGCGGGCGGGCTGTTCCATTTCACGGGCAAGGCCATGGTGGGGGCGACTCGCGTCGCGGCGTTCCGCGCGAGCCTCGTGCGCTCCCGGGTCTCCGACCTGGGCTCGCCGCTGTGGTAGCACCCGTCGTCGTCACGGGCGCCGCATGGACGACGCCGCTCGGCAGCGGGCTGGACGCCGTGTGGCGCCGGCTGCTCGCGGGAGAGCACGGCTTCGTGGAGGTCCCGTCCCCGCACCGGCTGCGCAACACGCAGGCGGCCGTGGTGGCGGGACATTCGAGCGGGCCAGCGGAGCGGTTGCGCGGGCTCGCGGTCGCGACGCTGCGGGAGGCCCTGGAGCATGCAAGCCTGCCGGGTGACGGGGCGCGCACCCTGTTCGTGCTGGGGACGAGCCTGGGGGCCTACCTGGACGACGAGGGTGAGCGGACCGCACCGCTGCACCAGTGGGCGGACGCGGTGGTGGGGGCGTTGGGGGCGAAGGCGCCGCCCGTGGTGCTGTCCACGGCGTGCTCGTCGGGGGCGGATGCGCTCGTGGTGGGAGCGGAGTGCATTCGCGCGGGCCTCGCGGATGTCTGCGTTTGCGGTGGGGTGGACATCCTGACGCCGAGCAAGCGCCTGGCGCACTCGGCGCTGTCCACGCTGTCGCCATCGCGCGCGCGGGCCTATGACACGCGGCATGACGGCATGATGTTGGGGGAGGGCGCGGCGTTCCTGGTGCTGGAGTCGGCGGCACATGCGGAGCAGCGGTCGGCGCGCATCCTGGCGCGGTTGCGGGGCGTGGGTTCGGCCAATGACGCGGCGAGCATGACGTCGCCGGATCCTGCCGCGGCGGGTGCGCGCCTGGCGATGGAGCGCTCCCTGGTGGATGCGGGCCTTGCGGCGTCTGAGATTGGATTGGTCAACGGCCATGGCTCCGCGACCCCGGTGAACGACCGGGCGGAAGCGGCGGCGTTCCGGAGTGTGTTTGGCTCCGAGAGGGGGCCGCTCGTCTTCGCGACGAAGGGGGCCTTCGGTCACACCCTGGGGGCTACAGGAGCCATGGAGGCCATCGCGACCATCCTGGGGCTGCGGGAGGGCATTGTTCCGCCCATTGTCGGATTGGAGCAGCCGGACCCGGAGTTTCCCTGCCCGCTGTCCGTGGGCGCGCCGACGCGGCATGCGGCCCGGAAGGGATTGAGCGTGACGTTGGGCTTTGGTGGCTTCGACACCTCGCTCGTCTTCGAGGTGGCGCGATGACGACCGTTCCGTCGGTGGCCCTGCGTGGAAGCGCGGTGGTGTTCGCGGACGCGCCGAATCCACACCTCACCCAATGGAAGCCCTCCGTGCGCTACGCGGATCCGCTGTCCTGGGCGCTGGTCATGGCCGTGGGGGAGGCGACCGGTTCCCTGGGCGAGGACTTCACTCGGGTGGCGGACCGGTGTTCGCTCATCCAGGTGGGCGCGGTGGGTCCGCGTGAGACGTGGGCGCAGGTGGCGAGCGATGCCGCGCGAGGTTTCGCATCCCCGCTGCGCTTTCCCGCCGCGACCCCGAGCGCCCCCACGGGCCTGTCCTGCATCGTCCATGGGCTGCGAGGTCCAACGCTCGCGCTGACGATGCCCGTGGCGACAGCCGCGGAGGTCGCGTTGGCGATGTCCGTGGCGTGGCTCCAGCGTGGGGTCGTGGACTGGGCCCTCATCGGATCCGTGCTGGCGGTCGAAGGTCGGCCTCCGGGCGCGGGCTGCGTCGTCCTGTCGAGGGGAACCGGGCCGGGCGTCAGCGTGGATGTCATTGCGCGGTCCCTTCAATTCCGAGCGGAGTGAACATGGCCTCACCTCTCCAGGAACTCGCGGGCGTACCGCTGGCCACCGTCCAGGCGTTCCTGGATCGGATCCGCGACCTCACCGAAGCGCATCCGACCGCCGACCGCTCCGTGTCGTCATTGGCGGCACAGTGGCTTGCACGCGGTCTCAGGCCCGGGGATGTCGTGCTGCTCGCGCTGCCCAATGGCGTGGGCCTGCTGGCGCAGGTCTTCGCGGTGCTCGCGGCCCGGGGAGTTCCCGCGCTGGTGTCGCCCGCGTCGCCCGCGGGCCGGCAGCAGTCGTTGGTGGATGCGTTGCCGGCGCGTGCGCTGGTGGCGATGCGCGCACCCGCGCCGCATGTGGAAGGGGTGGAGCGCTTCGCCCTGGGCGGGGCAGAGGTGGCGCTGTTTCCGGACACCACGCCACCGGGAGCCCAACCGGGGGAGATGGTGTTGCTCACGTCCGGCACCTCCGGCTTCGCGAGCGGCTGCGTGTTCGACCTGGCCGCGCTCTTCCGAAACGCGGACCGGCACGCGGACGCGGTGGGGCTGCGCGCGGGGGACACGGCCCTGGTGAACCTGCCGCTGTACTACTCGTATTCGATGGTCGCGCAGGCGTTCTCCGCGTTGAGGCGAGGGCTGGAGCTGGTCATCAGCGGGCCGCCGTTCCAGCCCACTGCGTACCTGCGCCTCCTGGCGGAGCAGGGCATCACCGTGTCCGCGCTGACTCCGCTGCTGGTGCGGGGGTTGCTGCAACACGGTGAGGCGTTCCCGGAAGGTCTGCGGTGTCTGGGCGTGGGTGGGGACGTGCTGGCGCCAGAGCACGTGAAGCGGATGCTGCACGCGCGCCCGGGAGGGGAGCTGTACTTGACCTATGGCCTGTCCGAGGCGGGACCGCGCGTGGCGACGCTTGCCGCGCATGCGGAGCCGGAGCGTCGCTTCGCCTCCGTGGGGCTGCCATTGCCAGGGACGGAGGTGACGCTCGTGCCGCGCGGGCCGGACGGACAACGGGAATTGTTCGTCTCGTCGGACACGGTGATGAAGCGCCGCATCGGCATCGTGGAAGGGGAGAAGCAGCATGCGCTGCGGGGCCCACGTCTGCTGGCCACGGGGGACGTGTTCGACATCGACGCGGAGGGCTACCTGTACTTCCAGGGACGCGTCTCCGACTTCCTGGTGCGGGGCAGCGAGAAGATCAGCATGGCCTCCGTGCGGCGCCTGGCCATGATGCTCCCCGGGGTGCTCACGGCGCGCACGCAGGTCATCAAGGGCGCGGAGGGGGACGACTACGACGTGGTCCTCACCGTGTCGGACGAGCGGCGCTCCGTGGAGCAGCTGTCGCGCGACCTGTTCCGCCTGCTGCGGCTCGCGGAACGGCCCCGTGCGGTGCAGGTGGTCGCGGCGGATGTCGCTGTGGCCTCCCTGCACAAGTAGGCGGATGGCATGGCGTTACGGCCCTGGGTCGAGTGCCCAGGTGCCTTCCTCCCACCGTTTCAGCGCCTGCCCGGCTTCAAAAGGCACGAGTCCCTGGCCTTTGGCGGCCTCCTCCAGAACCGCCTTGGCTTCGCTTGTCCGGTAACGAAGCAGGTGGGCGGCGGCCGTGACGCGCACGTCCATGCGCTCATGCTTGAGCAGTACGAGAAGCGCATCGCGTCCGGCATCGCCGTGCGCCAGCAGCTTATCGACGGCGGTACCGTACTTTCTGGCGTGCTTGTTACCGGTCTTGGCGTCGCCTCGCCAGATTGCATCGGTCTGGGCGGCCACGTTCAAGGCGAACTGCTCGACCAGCTCTTCCAACTTCATCACCAGATTCCCTTCGTCACATTCTCGATGGCCAGGAGCCCGAACTCGCGCTGGGCCTCGAACGACTGCGTGCTCAACCACTGGCGCACTGTCAGGGTGCTCGACGATGTGATGATTCGCCGGATCGAAGAGTAGAGCCCACTGAGACGGGTATGAAGTCCCTTGTCTAGCGGAACGATGTTCTCGGTGTTGTGAACGGCCTGAGCCCCGAACCGATTCACGTTGCTGGGGGTCTGCTCGACGATGTGATGCCATTCCTTCCCATTGCCGGCTGGGCCCATCGCCTTCTTGAATCCACTGAAGGAGCCCCAGACCCTGGAACCGGTGGGAATGGCCTTGGCGGAATTGCTGCCGGCCGTCATGGCCACCGCACCCGGCGCGAGGGAAATGGCGACGGCCTCGGCGCTCACCGCCACTGCTTCCACGGCTCCAATCGACGCGAAGCGGATGCCCATTTGCGAATCGGCCTGCACCGCCGCCAGCGCGGCGCCCGGGAGCATCGGAACCTGCTTTGCCAGTCCCGCCGCCGAGTTGCCAATCGCCGCTGTGGCCAACATGGCGAACGCACGCGCTGCTTTACGCCCCATGAGCTTTCCGTACCGTTCCCCCTCCGCTCGCAGTTCCTCGAACGTGGTGGCACGGTCCGCTGCCTCCACCAGTCTTTTGAAACCCACGATGAGGTTCCAGAAGGTATCGACCCCCACGTAAGCGATGAGCGTGAGGGTCATCGCGGCGGCGATGCCCTTGGTGAACGGCTCGGGCACTGCGAGCAGGATCATGTAGGTGGTCCATGTCCACAGGACGGTCGTGAGCATGGCCTCGGGGTCGGCCATGTCCTTGAATGCGTCCATCATCTCCTCCAGCACGACGCCTTGGGCGAGAGCCATGGTCAGGGCGTAGCGCCCATCCCCAGTGACCGAGGGGCCTTCCACGAGCAGGCGCAGGCAGTCGCCGGGTCTGGCGGTGCGTTCGCACCAGCGAAGGTAGGCGCGCGTCAACTCAACATCCGCAGGGGGTAGTTCGCCCTCCAGGTGTTCACCAGGCGCCGTGGGAGTGATGCGACGACTGTTGGGCTCGTACAGGTACGAACCGCTGCGTGAGCCCACTTCGAACAGTCGTCTTGCGGCTTCCTGGGGGCGAGCGGAAGGCCGCACAAGGAGGGCCACCGCCTCAACAGCCTCCTCGAATTCATCCGCGTCCAGTTCGACCGGTTTGGGGCTGGATCGCGGTGTGAAGACGACGGGCGAACCACGGCCAGTTTCCAGGCGCACCACTCTCGTAGCGCTGCCGCACCCGGTCAGAATCATGAGGAGTAGGACGATGAGCCACCGTGGATGCATACCGAGTCCTCGTGGGGATGGATTCAAGGTGCTGGAACGTCGAGCCCCACGTGCAGGTCCGGATTCGCGAGCACCGCGTCGAGCACTCGCATGAAGTCCGCGCGAATGCCCTCGGCAGTGCGGGTGTCGAACAGGTCGGTGTTGAACTCCAGGACCCCGGAGAAGCCGCCGGCCATCTCGGTGAAGGACAGGGCCAGCTCGTAGGTGACGGAGCCCCGGTTGACCTCCACGGGCGTCACCGTGAGGCCCGGCAGCTCGAACGGCGCCTCCGGTGCGTTCTGCAGGACGAACATCACCTGGAACACCGGGGAGCGGTTCACCGGCAGCTCGACGCCGAGTGACACCACGATCTGATCCACCGGCACTTCCTGATGCGCGTAGGCGCCCAGCGTCTCCTCGCGCACGCGCTGGAGCAGCGTGCGGAACCCCGGGCTTCCGCGCAGGTTCACGCGCAGGCACAGGCCGTTGACGAACATGCCGATGAGCGGCTCCAGCTCCGGGAGGAGCCGGTTCGCGATGGGCGACCCGATGACGACCTCCTCCTGGCCCGAACGGCGCGCGAGCACGACGCCGAACGCGGACAGCATGGCCATGAACGGGGTGACGTTCTCGCGCCGGCACAGGGCATGGAGCGCGTCGCTGCGGTCGCGGCCCAGGTGGACCTCGCGGTGGGTTCCGTTGAAGGTGCGCACCGGAGGCCGGGGACGGTCGGTGGGAAGCTGAAGCTCCGTGGGCGCGCCCGCGAGCGACTGCTGCCAGTACGCGAGGCGCCTCGACAGCTCCGTCCCGGTGAGCCACGTCCGCTGCCAGGCCGCGTAGTCGGGATACTGCACGACGAGCGGTGCCAGGTCGGATTCGCGCCCTTCGACCCTCGCCGAGTACAGCGCTCCCAGCTCCCGGGCGATGACGCCCATGGACCAGCCGTCCGCGGAGATGTGATGCACGCAGATCAAGAGCAGGTGCTCGTCGTCTTTCACGCACAGCAGTGAAGCGCGCACCAGCGGATCCCGCGTGAGGTCGAACGGCGTCGCAGCATCCGCGAGGATGTGCTTCCACGCCGCCGCTTCCGCGTCAGGCTGTCCGCGCAGGTCCTCGTACCGCCACGGGAACTCACCGGCGGGCGTGACCCGCTGCACGAACTGTCCGTCCTCTTCGGAGAACTTGACCCGCATGGACTCGTGTCGTTCGAGCAGGCCCTGCAAGGCATCGCGAAGCGCGTGGATCCGCACCGGTCCCCGGATCCGGAAGCCGATGGGGATGTTGTAGGCGCTCGACGTGGGCGCACGCAGGAAGAAGCGGTACAGCCGCTCCTGCGAATACGACAGCGGGAGCGTCCGGTCGCGAGGCGCGCGAACCAGCGGAGGCACCGCGCGGGGACCGTCGTCCGGGACGAGCGTGCCCAGGTGCTGCGCCATCTCCGCGACCGTGGGGCCGGTGAAGAGGACGCGAAGCGCGAGCTCCGCGCCCAGCTCCGCGCGGATCCGCGAGACGAGCTGGGTGGCGAGGAGGGAGTGGCCCCCGAGGTGGAAGAAGTTGTCGTGGAGGCCGACGCGCTCGACGTCGAGGAGGGACGCCCACAGACGGCAGAGGGCGATCTCGGTGGGCGTGCGAGGCGGGACGTAGGAGAGGGCATCTCCGCGAGCCGGTTCCGGAGCGGGGAGTGCGCGGCGGTCGACCTTGCCGTTGACGGTGAGGGGGAGCGCGGCGAGCGGGGTGAAGGAGGCGGGCACCATGTGCTCAGGAAGGCGCTCACGGAGCCAGGCGCGCAGCTCGGAGACATCGGGGAGCGCGTCGTGGGGGACGAGGTAGGCGGCGAGGCGACGGTCACCGCCGGCCTCACGGGCGATGACGGAGGCGTCCTTGATGGCCGGGTGGAGGCGAAGGGCCTCTTCGATTTCACCCAGTTCGACGCGGTAGCCGCGGACCTTCACCTGCTGGTCGGCGCGCCCGAGGTACTCAATGCGACCGTCGGGGAGGAAGCGGGCGAGGTCGCCGGTCTTGTAGAGGCGGGCGCCGGGGACGGAGGAGAAGGGGTTGGGCAGGTAGATGCGAGCGGTAAGTTCGGGACGGTTGAAGTAGCCGCGCCCGAGGCGCTCACCGGCGACGTAAAGCTCGCCCGGGACGCCGATGGGGACGGGCTGGAGGCGGCCATCCAGCAGGTAGAGCGGACCGTTCGTGAGAGGGCCGCCGATGGGCACCGGGAAGCCGAGGGCCGGGGGCGCATCCACGAGGTGGAAGGAAGAGAAGACGGTGCACTCGGTGGGGCCGTAGCCGTTGACGAGCCGTTGGGGCGGACCGTGCTGGAGCACTTCGCGCAGAGCGAGCGGATCCGCGGCTTCACCGCCGAAGATGAGGGTCTTCAATCCGGAGAAGGCCCCAGGCACCTGCCGCGCGAGCAGGTGCAGCACAGCGGTGGTGACGAACATCACGGAGACGCGGGTGTCACGCACCTGGGCCGCGAACTCGTGGGGCGAATGGGCGGGGTTGGCGGTGATGCCGATGAGGTGCGCGCCGTGAAGCAGCGCGCCCCAGATCTCGAAGGTGCTGGGGTCGAACGAAGCGTTGGATGCCTGGGCGACGCGGTCCGACGCGGCGAAGGGGTGCAGCAGCGGGTCGAAGGCGAGGGCGAGAATGCCCCGGTGGAGGATGGCGCTGCCCTTGGGCCTGCCGGTGGAGCCGGAGGTGAAGATGACGTAGGCGAGATTCTCCGGCCCGGAGGTGCGCGGCAAAGGCGCGCTGGAGAGGCGGCTCAGCGCCTCCGCTTCCGTGTCGATGCAGACGGTGGCGCCGGAGAAGGCAGGCAGTTGCTGGCGCTTGTGCTCGTGGACGAGCAGGACGCTGACGCGGGCGTCCTGGAGCATGAAGGCCAGGCGCTCGGCGGGGTGGGATGCATCGAGGGGCAGGTAGGCCCCTCCCGCCTTGAGGACCGCGAGCATGCCGACGATGAGGTCCGGGGAACGCTCGACGCAGAGGCCGACGAGGACCTCGGGACCGACGCCGAGGGAGCGCAGGTGCCAGGCGAGCTGGTTGGAGCGCTCATCGAGCTGCCGGTAGGTGAGGGTGAGGTCGCCGTAGGTGACAGCGGGTGCGTCGGGGGTGAGGGAGGCCTGGAGGGCGAAGCGTTCGTGGACGCAGACGTCCCGGGGGAACGCGGTGGTGGCGTCATTCCAGGCGTGCAGGACGCGCTGACGCTCGGCTTCGGGGAGAAGCGGGAGGGAGGCGATGGGGCGCGAAGGTTGGGCGACGGCGGCCTCCAGGAGGGTCTGGAGGTGGGTGGCCATGCGCTGGATGCGCTCGGCGTCGAAGAGGTCGGTGTCGTACTCGAAGGTCGCGCGCAGCCCCTCCGGCGACTTCGACATGAAGAGGATCAGGTCGCACTTCGACGTCCCGGTGCTCAGCTCCCACGGCTCCGCGGTCGCGGTCATCTGGAGCGCGGCGGAAGGCTGGACCTCCAGCACCGGCGCGTTCTGGAGCACGAACATGACCTGGACCACCAGCGCGTGACTGAGGCTGCGCTCGGGGTGGAAGTGTTCGACGAGCTTCTCGAACGGAAGGTCCTGGTGGGCATAGGCGCCGAGCGTGACCTCGCGCGCACGTCGCATCAGCTCGATGAGGCTGGGGTTGCCTGACAGGTCCTGTCGCAGCGCGAGCGTGTTGACGAAGAGTCCGACGATCCCTTCGATCTCCGGTCGGATCCGTCCCGCGATGGGCGCGCCGATGATGAGGTCCTGCTGGCCCGAGTACCGATGGAGCAGGGCACTGAAGCCCGCGAGCAGGCCCATGAACAGCGTGACGCTCTCCTGGCGGCAGAGGTCTTCGATGCCCTGGGAGACCGTGGGTGAGAGTCCGAACGTCAGCGTCTTGCCCCGGAATCGGTGGATGGGCGGACGGGGTCGGTCCATGGGCAACTCCAGCAGGAGCGGCGCACCCTCCAACTGCTTGCTCCAATAGGTGAACAGGCGCTCCAACGTGTCGTCCCGGAGCCACTGCCGCTGCCAGACGCCGAATTCGACGTACTGGATGGGCAGCGGGGGCAGGGAGGAGGGCCGGTCCGCGGAGAAGTCCTCGTAGACCGTCCGGAGCTCGCGCAGCAGGACGCCCAGGGACCACCCATCCGAGACGATGTGATGGATGGTCAGGAGCAGCAGGTGCTCCTGTTCGCCCAGGCGAAGCAGGGTGCCCTGGAACAGCGGCCCCGAGTTCAGCTCCATCGGCCGTTCGAGTTCCTCTCGCGCGTACCGCGCCGCTTCCGCCGCCTGCTCGGAGGCGGACAGGTCGCGGACATCCACCACCTGGAGCGCGAAGGGGCGCAGGGGTTGGATGCGCGTGACGAACGCGGTCTCGGTGGCCGCGAACACGGTGCGGAGCGCTTCGTGGCGACGGGTCAGTTCGGTGAGGCTGCGCTCCAACACCTCCACGTCGAGCGGCGACGTGATGCGGTAGGAGACGGGGATCCGATACGTGGCGTGCCCGGGGTGCAACTGCTCCACGAACAGCAGTCGTTCTTGAGCGAACGAGAGCGGCTGATCTCCGTCATGCGGGTAGGCAACGAGCGCGGGCCCCTCTTCGGAGATGCCGGTGCGCAGAGCCGTCTCGATGGCCTCCGCCATGACGACGAGGGTCGGTGCCTCGAAGATGCGCCGGATCGGAAGACGCAGGTGGAACGTCTCGTTCACGCGCGAGACGAGTTGGGTGGCGAGGAGGGAGTGGCCCCCGAGGTGGAAGAAGTTGTCGGTGAGGCTGACCCGCTGGACGTCGAGGAGTGAGGCCCAGAGGCGGCAGAGTTCGACTTCGGTGGGCGTGCGGGGCGGGACGTAGGAGAGGGCATCTCCGCGCGCCGGTTCGGGGGCCGGGAGTGCACGGCGGTCGACCTTGCCGTTGACGGTGAGGGGGAGCGCGGCGAGCGGAGTGAAGGAGGCGGGCACCATGTGCTCGGGGAGGCGCTCACGGAGCCAGGCGCGCAGCTCGGAGACATCGGGGACCGCGTCGTGGGGAACGAGGTAGGCGGCGAGGCGCCGGTCTCCGCCGGCCTCACGGGCAATGACGGAGGCGTCCTTGATGGAGGGGTGGAGGCGGAGGGCCTCTTCGATTTCGCCCAGCTCGACGCGGTAGCCGCGCACCTTCACCTGCTGGTCGGCGCGTCCGAGGTACTCGATGCGTCCGTCGGGGAGGAAGCGGGCGAGGTCGCCGGTCTTGTAGAGGCGGGCGCCGGGGACGGAGGAGAAGGGATTGGGCAGGTAGATGCGAGCGGTGAGTTCGGGACGGTTGAAGTAGCCGCGTCCCAGGCGCTCACCGGCGACGTAAAGCTCGCCCGGGACGCCGATGGGCACGGGGTGCAGGTGCGCGTCGAGCAGGAAGAGCGGGCCGTTGGAGAGGGGGCCACCGATGGAGACGGGAATGCCCAACGGAGGCGCGGAGTCGACGAGATGGAAGGAAGAGAAGACGGTGCACTCGGTGGGGCCGTAGCCGTTGACGAGGCGCTTGGGGGGCCCGTGCTGGAGGATTTCACGCAGCGCGAGCGGGTCCGCGGCCTCACCGCCGAAGACGAGCGTGTCCAACTCCGAGAAGGCGGCGGGCACCTGACGCGCGAGCAGGTGCAGCACCGCCGTGGTGAGGAACATCGTGGAGACGCGGGAGTCCCGCACCTGGGCGACGAACTCGTGGGGGGACTGGGCGGGGCTGGCCGTGATGCCGATGAGGTGCGCGCCGTGAAGCAATGCGCCGTAGATCTCGAAGGTGCTGGGATCGAAGGAGATGTTGGACGCCTGGGCGACGCGGTCCGATGCGGCAAAGGGATGCAGCAGGCCGTCGAAGGCGAGGGCGAGGATGCCCCGGTGGAGGATGGCGCTGCCCTTGGGCCTGCCGGTGGAGCCGGAAGTGAAGATGACGTAGGCGAGGTTCTCTGGCCCGGAGGTGCGCGGTAGGCCCTGCGTGGGCTGCTGGCTCAGCATTTCAGCGGTGGCACTGGAGTCGAGGACGACCGTGGCCCCAGAGAACGGCGGCAGGTGTTGGAGCTTCTGCTGGTGGACGAGCAGGACGCCGACGCGAGCATCCTGGAGCATGAAGGCCAGGCGCTCGGCGGGGTGTGACGCATCAAGGGGCAGGTATGCGCCACCTGCCTTGAGGACCGCGAGCATGCCGACGATGAGGTCTACGGAGCGCTCAACGCAGAGGCCGACGAGGACTTCAGGTCCGACGCCGAGCGAGCGCAGGTGCCAGGCGAGCTGGTTGGAGCGCTCATCGAGCTGCCGGTAGGAGAGGGTGAGGTCGCCGTAGGTGACGGCGGGAGCGTCGGGAGTGAGGGAGGCCTGGAGGGAGAAGCGCTCGTGGACGCAGACGTCGCGGGGGAAGTCCGCGGTGGCGTCGTTCCAGGCATGGAGGACGCGTTGGCGCTCGGCATCGGGGAGCAGGGGGAGGGAAGCGATGGGGCGCGAAGGGTGGGCAACGGCGGCCTCCAGGAAGGTCTGGAGGTGGGAGGCCATGCGCTGGATGCGCTCGAAGTCGAAGAGGTCGGTGTCGTACTCGAAGGTGGCGCGCAGCCCCTCCGGTGACTTCGATACGGAGAGCACCAGATCACAGCGAGCGCGCTGTGTGTCGGTCGGCTGATCTTCCAGAGGCGCGAAGACGAACATCACCTGGAACACGGGCGCATGGTTGAAGCCCTGCGTTGCCGGGAGCGCACCTATGAGCTTCTCGAACGGAAGCGCGCGATGGGTCTCCGCCGCTTGATGGACCGCGTGGACACGCGCCATCAGCTCCACGAACCGGGGGTTGCCGAAGAGGTTCTGGCGCAGCGCGAGGACGCCGCCGTCCGATCGTGCCACCGAAGCGCCCACGACAAGGTCATCCTGCCGGGAGTAGCGGTGGAGCAGCGCGCTGTACCCTGCGAGCAGGGGCACGAAGAGCGGCACAGCCTCCCGCAGGGCCAGCGCCTCCAGTGCCGCCGTGAGCGAAGCGGAGAGCGTCCAGGGGAAGCTGCCTCGCTGAAGCCGCTGGGCGGGGGGCCTGGGGCGATCCGTCGGCAGCTCCAGGAGGGCTGGGGCCCCCGTGAGGTGCTGCTGCCAGAAGGAGACGGAAGCGTCGGGAAGGAGGGGCTCCGGCGTCATCTGGGATTCCTTTCAACGAAGCGCGAACGGGGCGCAGGATACCGATGATCCACGCACGTCCGAAAGCAGAGACACCACCACTGGCGACTCAAAGACAGGCAGCTACAGACGCGGACGGGCAGGGAGCAGGCTGCGCATCCGGACTGTCCGTGCGCCTTCCGCCACTCCCACCATTTTCCTGGCCTACGATGTGAACATGAACCCATCCCATCCACGCGCGGTGCTCGCGCTCTGCCTCTGGAGCGCATTCGCTCCTGGTTGCTACTACTGGCCAGAGCCGGAGGCCGAGGGAGAGTGTCGGGGCACCCACCTGGGCAAGAGCGTGAAGTGGCCCATCTCCAAAGAGGGATCCGGGCTGGAGCGGATCGCCTCCGACAGGAACGGCAAGGAGCAGGTCCGGGTGTGGCTGGAATACGAGACACCGGGCCTGGAAGACGATGTGGAGGCCTTCGGAGTGGAGATCCGCCTGGAGGATGGGGCGATGATCGACAAGCCGAACACGACGAAGCTGGTGCCGCAGGGCGATTATAGGCTGGGCCCGCAGCAGGTGGACTCGGTGGTCATGGAATGGTCAGGCCTGCTCTGGACGTCAGAGGAATCAAGAACCGGCTACATCCGACCGGGACGCCCGGCGGAGGGAACCGTGATTTTCGAGAGGGTGAACCTCAGCCAAGCGAAGGGTCAGTTCGTCTATCTCTACCTGGATGGAAGCAAACTGACGTGCGCGTTTGATGCGCCAAGTTTTTCAACATCAGAAAATGATTCAGATGAGTGAGCCGACATGCCCCTCGTCGATTATCTCGACCACCTCGTATTGACCTGTGTTGACGTCGAAGCGACCAGGCGCTTCTACATGACGGTTCTGCAAATGTAGTTGGAGACATTCGGAGAAGGGCGTCTAGCCTTTCGGTTCGGCAACCAGAAGATCAATGTCCATGTCAGGGGGCACGAGTTCCAGCCCCATGCAAACCTGCCCGCGCCGGGAGCACTCGACCTGTGCTTCATCGCTTCGGTGCCGCGAATCCTGGCTTGGAAGAATCAGCTCCGTCGCCTTCGAGTCCGTGACGAACGCAGGGACAACGTCTATTTCGGTGTTCTCCTCTTCGGCTACTGCACCATGCTGCTGCGTTGAATTTGCGCTGACATCTGTTAGTGGCTGATATACTTCACAAGTTCATGCTCGGTCGTTTGACAGATTGGGTCACGCTGGAGGGATATGTGAATTTCGTTCCTGAGCATTACCGCAATCCGCTGCCCAGTCCGATGTTGGTGCTGGAAGAGTTATTGCTGCGTGCCGGCTTGACGCTGGTCGAGGCAACGCTGCGCTATTCGTTTTTCATTGCCCCGGAGGCGGTGCGCGCGCGGTGTCCCTGGTTCCCGAACCGCTCGCGCATGAGCAGGCAGCATTTTCCGTTGGGAGACTGCGGCGATCGTGCTCTCTGGCGCGAGCGCGAAGTCACGCTCGGCCATAACTTCCGAGGTAACCGTCCGGCCAGCGACGTGCGGTGAGGGATTGCCAGCGCAGCGGGGGGCGGCGGACGCTGGTGGGCATGTCGAAGCAGGTGGAGAAGCCGGAGTGGGCGCGTGTCGCGGAAGCGT
>SECN01000580.1 GCA_004173515.1 Myxococcaceae bacterium
CGCACGCCGTCCAGGAAGAAGCCGGTGGCCGCTGGCTGGCTGCCGCGCACCACCGGGTAGCTGATGCCCGACGCGAGGCTGCCCACGCCCGGCATCAGCATCACCACGCGGAACGGGTCACCCAGCGTGCCGGGCACCTCGCGCAGCTCCTGCTCGTGCAGGCTGATGCGGGTGACCTCCGTGCGCGGGCGCTCGTCGCGCACCACGGTCTCGTAGGGGTTCACCTCCCGCGGCTGGAGCCGGTAGACGACCTGGAGCGTCTGGCCTGTCTCCAGCTTCTCCTCGAACACCGTCGTCGCGTGGCCCGGCGCGCGGACCTCCACGCGGTGCGCGCCCGGCGTCACGTCCAGCGTGAAGAGGCCGCGCGGGTCGGTGGTGCCGGCGGGCGCCAGCGCTCCGTCGAGGAAGAGGGCCGCGTCGGCCAGCGGCTTGCGGGTGCCCCGGGCGCGCACCTCGCCGGTGAGGTGCGAGGTGGAGGCGGGGACCTGCACGGGCGGCGCGAAGCGGTAGAGGAACGGCAGGCGCACGGCGACGGGGAGGCCGCCCAGCATGGCCGGGGTGAAGCGCAGGCCCGGGGCGGCGGCGAGCGCCGCGTCGGTGAGGCGCGGCTCGGCGCCAGCGCGCGTCACCTTCGCCTCCGCGACGCGGCCGTCCACGTCCACCAGCAGCTCCAGCTCCACCTCGCCAGCGGTGCCCTCCAGGCCCTCGGGCCACGCGGCGGGCGCGTCGGCGGTGAGGGTGGGGGGGATGAGCGCGGTGTCACCCGCGTCCGGGGAGAGGCCCAGGCGGGCGGCGTCCTCGGCGGAGAGGGCCTGGCCCCCGTCGTGGGACTGGAGGTCCACCTCCACCGTGCGGGGCTCGCTGGTGGCGGAAGGGACGCCCTGGGCGCGCGCACCCAGGCTGGCGAGCAGCACGAGGGCTGGCAGCAGCCGCGAGCGACGCAGGAGGAACATGGGCGGCCGCTTCAACACCGGGCCTCCTCGAAAGTGTCACCGCGGACATCCATGGGACTCCAGAACAGGCGTCCGGACGCCCCCCCCGGCCCAGGTTGGGGGACGGTCCGTGAACTTCATACGGTCCGGCCGGGCGATTCCGGCTGGGAAATCTCGTGCGAACGCTACGGGACCTGGGTCCAATGATTGCCTTTGCCTCCGCGCCCCACGCCATTCCCACCGGCTCCCGCCAGTCCGTCCGCGAGGGCCAGCGGGATGTGCACGCGTGCACGCGGGGATGCGCCCCGGGTGTGTGCCCCTGGAGCGGGCCACAGGGGGACCGTACAGTTTTTCAAGTCGAGCGGAAGCCACGGCCAGGGTTTTCCGGGGGGAGGACGCATGCGCACGCCGAAGGATGAACTGCTGCTCCGGGCGATGGACCATGCGTTGTCGTCACGGACCGTGGAAGCAGTGGAGACGTTGGCGGCGCTCTATCGCCTGCTGGACGTGGAGCGGGTCCCGGAGGACGACAACTACGGCATCTTCGCCACGGCGCTGTCGCGAAGGTTGGAGGGGGCGACGGGGGCCCTGCATCCGTACCGGGCCTCGGAGGTGGACGGGGGCGCGCGGCAGATCGACCTGTTCCGCCAGTTGATGAAGCACCTGCCCCTGGCGTCGACGGCGGACGCGGTGGCGAACGCGCTGCTCGCGGGGTTCCTGCGAGGCCGCGCGGAGGCGACGCTGCTGGACGTGGGCCTCGGGCAGGGGCGGCAGGTGTGCAACCTGCTGCGCGTGCTGGCGCGTTCGGGCGCGCTGCCGGAGCACCTGTCGGTGGTGGGCGTGGACCCCTGCGGCGCGAGCCTGAAGGAGGCGCACGGCGCGCTGATGGCGGTGGCGGAGGAGGTGGGGGTGTCGCTGGAGTTCGTGGGGTTGGAGTCGCCGGTGGAGGACCTGGACCCCGCGGTGTGGTCGGCGCTGCGAGGGGTGCGCCGACCGCTGGTGGTGAACGCGGCGTTCGCGCTGCACCACGTGGTGGACGGTGTGTCGGATGTGCCCGAGCCGCGCGACGTGGTGCTTGGGAGGATCGCGGCGTTGGGACCGGTGGGGGTGGTGCTGTGCGAGCCCCACGTGGATCACCACCGCGCCCCGGCGCGCGAGCGGCTGGCCAATGCGTGGCATCACTTCTCCCGCGTGTTCCAGTTGCTGGATACGCTGGAGGTGCCAGCCGGGGAGCGCCGCGCCATCAAGCGGTTCTTCGGCCGGGAGGTGGATGACATCGTGGGCACGGTGAACGAGTCGGAGCGGTGCGAGCGCCACGAGACGTCGCAGGTCTGGTGGGAGCGGTTGCGCAAGGCGGGCTTCCGGCCGAGGGGCGGCATGGAGGCGGTGTGTCCGCCGGGAGTGCACCCCGCGGTGGGGCTGCGCGCGGAGGAGGGAACGGTGGGCATCACCTTCCGCGACGATGTGCTGGTCGCGGTGCTGGCGGCGGTGCCGAAGGAGGACGCATGAGCGACCTGGAGGCCCTGGCGCCGCGAGTGATTGCGCGCTGTCGGGAGGCGAAGGTGAGGCTGGTGCTCGCGGAGGCGTGCACGGGAGGGCTCATCGCGGCGGCGCTGACGGACGTGCCGGGTGCGTCGGCGGTGGTGGAGCGCTCTTGGGCGGACTGGGGCGTGGCGGAGACGGGCATCGCGGGCCCCGGCGGTGGGACGGAGCAGAAGCCGGTGGGCCTGGTGTTCATCGCGGTGCAGCGGAGGGGGCAGCCCGCGGTGGTGGAGCGCCATCTGTTCACGGGAGACCGGCGGGCGGTACGGCAGGCCGCGGCGGCGAGGGGGCTTGCCCTCCTTCTGGAGCAGTTGGCTGTGGAGTCCTGAAAGCCTGACTCGTCCCGGGGGCCGTTGGCGGTCTTGGAGTGGATGGGTGAAGAAGTGCTCACGAAGGGAGCGCCCGATGTATCGAATCGACGTGAATCGAGCTGAGTCCATCGTGAGCTTCGCGCTGGAGGGCTACATCCGGTTGGAGGAGATGCAGCGCTTCGTGGTGGAGCTGAAGGCCGCGACGGACACGGTGGCGGGGCAGGCGATCAAGATTGAAGCGGACCTGCGCACCTTCCGTCCCGCATCACCGGAGGCCGCGGACCTGATCCGCAGGGTGCAGGAGTACGGCCTGCGCTCCGGGGTGACGCGGGTGGCGGAGCTGGTGCAGAACCAGATCGTCGCGTTGCAGCTCAACCGGGTGGCGTCCGGGAGTGGGACGGACAAGATCCTCCGTCGTTTCTGGCAGGAGTCCGCCGCGCGTCTGTGGTTGCTGCACGGAGACACGGAGCTGGGCGTGGCGCTCCAGGGCTGAGCGTCTTCATACTCCCGGGTTGCGCTCTTCCGTGGCGCGGACCTGGGGACGTGGGTGATGCCGCGCTGGGCAGTGCTGGTGTTGTGGGCGGTGTGCGCGACAGGGTGTGCGACGTCGCGGACGTGGCGGTTGGACACGGGGGAGGGACAGCCCCGGGAGTACACGCCGCGCAAGGAGACGGCGCCGGTGGCGCTGGAGAGGGAGGCCTTCGGAGAAGCAGTCCGAAGGCTGGCCCCCGGTGCGCCGGTGAATTCGCATCCCAGGACGGAGGCGCTCCGGCTGTTGGGTTCGGAGCCAAGGCGTGCGCGAGCGTCGCTGGGCCTTGTGGCGCTGGAGGACCCGAGGCGGGGACGCGTGCGGGTGGTGGATGCGCCGGAGGGAAGCTCTGCGCTGGAGGCAGCGTACGGGCGCTGGTGCGTGCGCAAGAAGCTGACGGGAGACTGCCTGCACCTGCTGGAGGAGGGGCGCAGGTTGGATGAGGAGGGCAAGCGGACGCTGGCCTTCCGAATCGCGTTGGA
>SECN01000581.1 GCA_004173515.1 Myxococcaceae bacterium
GGTCCACCGCTTCCGCGTAGCGCTTCTGGCCCAGGCGGATGTCGGCCAGCTCCGCGCGGGCGCGGCGGTCGTGGGTGTTGGTGAGGATGGTGCCGGCCAGCTCTCCGGCGCGCTGCCACTTCTTCAGGGCGCGCACCGGGCTGGGAAACACCTGGAGGGTGAAGCGGTCCGCCGCGAAGAGCAGCACGGCCAGCAGGCCCAGCGACATGAGCGGGCTGCCCGTCAGCATCGTGAGGCCCATCCACAAGAACCACTTGGTCAGCACGCTCGAACGTCCTTCCTCATCCGTCACCACCGCCCGTTCCAGGCGGTCGCGTCGTCCTAGAGCAGCCGCGCACAGACAGCGCTGTGCACGTCCGCGCCGCGCTCCGTCAGGGCCAGTCTGCGCCCGTCCCGCGTGGCGAAACCATGGGCCACCAGCCGCTCGACTTCCGCGCGCCGGGGCTCCACCGGCTGGCCGTATCGCTCACACACGGCCTCCCAGTCCACCCCCGACACCAGGCGCAGGCCCATGCTCAGTCGCTCGGCGAAGAGTTCCTCGGGGCCCAGGTCCTCGCGGCTGGCCTCCGGCACCCTTCCCTCCTCCACCGCGCGCAGGTACGCCTCCGGGCTGCGCAGGTTGACGTAGCGGTGGGCCTGGGGCGACAGCAGCATGCCCGTGGCGCCCACGCCCAGCGCCAGGTATTCGCCGCCGGTCCAGTACAGCGCGTTGTGCCGCGAGCTGAAGCCGGGGCGCGCGTGGTTGGACACCTCGTAGCGGGCCAGGCCGTGGGCGCCGTACACGTCGCGCACCGTGCGGGCCATGGCCACCACGTCGTCGTCCTCCGGCAGCGTGAGCTCGCCTCTGGCCAGTTGCTTGGACAGCGGCGTGTCCTCCGCCAGCACCTCGCGCTCCACCGTCAGCGCGTAGGTGGACAGGTGCTCGGGTTGCAGCGCCACCGCCCGGAGCGCGTCCGCCTCCACCTCCGCGCGCGTCTGGCCATGCACGCCGTAGATGAAGTCCAGCGCCACCACCGGGAAGTCCGCCTGGCGCGCCGCCGCCACCGCGCCCTCCACCATGGCCGCGTCGTGCACGCGGCCCAGCGCCTTCAGCGTCCGAGGCTGGAAGGACTGCACGCCCAGCGACAGCCGGTTGATGCCCGCGGCGCGGTAGCCGGCGAAGCGCTCCGCGTCCGAGCGCTCCGGGTTGCCCTCCAGCGACACCTCCAGGCCCGGGGCCAGCGACATGCGCGCGGCGATGCCCTCCAGCACCTGGGCCACGTAGCGCGGGTGCCACAGGGACGGCGTGCCCCCGCCCAGGAAGAGCGACTCCAGCGGCTTCGTGCGCAGCGCCGGATCGGCGGACAGGCGCGCGTCCAGCTCCGCCAGCACCGCGTTCGCGTACCGCTCCTCCGGCACCTGGCGCGCCACCGCCACCGCGAAGTCGCAGTAGGGGCACTTGGCCAGGCAGTACGGGAAGTGCAGGTAGAGCCCGAAGCGGGCCGCCTGCATCCCCGTCAGCGGATCCGTGGGCGCGGCGAAGGACATGGAAGTGGAACCTCTACTTCATGGCCTTCAATTGCGCTTCCAGCCGGGCCACCTTCGCCTTGGCGCTGGCGGCCGATTCGAGCGCCGCCTCGGCCGCCATCAGCTTGCGCTTCATGGAGGCGATGTCCGACTTGAGCTGCTCGCGCTCCTGCGCCCACTCGGCGGGGGCTCCCGAAGCGGCCGCGGAGGGGGCCTCCTCGAGCTGGGCTTCGAGCAACTGCCGGGCCGCCTGCTCCGCCTGCAATGCGGCGTGGGCCTGCGCGAGCTGGGCCTCCAGCGAAGCACGCTCCATCTGCAGCGCGCCCCCGGACTGGGCCTGCGCGAGGTTGGCCTGCGCGAGCTTCGCGTCCAGCGCGGCCTTCGCGGCCTGCTCCGCCTGCAATGCGACGCTGGCCTGCGCGAGCTTCGCATCGAGTGCGGCCTTCGCGGCCTGCTCCGCCTGCAACGCGGCGTGGGCCTGCGCGAGCTTCGCGTCCAGCTCCTTCGCCCGGGCCGCCTGGGTTTCGGCGACGCGGCGCTTGGACTCGGACGCCTCCAGCGCGCCCTCCACCATCTTCACGCGCTGGTGCAGACGGTCCACCTTGTCCGCTTCCGCGCGCGTCGCCTCCAACTGCTCGGCGAGGGAGGCCAGCTCATCGCGCTGTCCGCCCTGCCCCGCCGCCAGCGCGTCCACGCGGGCCTCGGCCTCCGCGAGGTTCACCCGGGCGTCCGCGGCCTCCGCCTCCACGGCTTCGCGCCGCGTGCGCTCCAGCGACAGCTCCTCCTGCGCCTTCGCGACCTGGGCCTGCAGACGCTGCAGCTCCGCGTCGCGCTGGCCCACGGCCGTCTCCAGCATGGAGACGCGCGCGGAGAAGCCGACGCGCTCCGCCTGCGTGGTGGCCAGCTTGCGATCCAACGCGGCCATCTGCTGCTGATGGGCTTCGCCACCGGCCTGCGCGGCCGTCACCTGGGCCGTCAGCTCCGCCACCTTCACCTCGGCGGCCTGCACCCGGGCTTCGGCGTCGTGCACCCGCGCCTCGGCGTCGTGCACCGCCTCGCCGAGCGCCGCCGCGTCCGACTCCATCCGGTCGCGCAGCGAGACCTGTTCGACCTCCGCCGCCTCCAGCACCTCCCGGAGCGAGGCGAGGTCCGACTCGGCCATCCGCACGCGGACTTCCGCCGCCTCGACCTCCGCGCGCGATCCCGCCTTCGCCTGGGTCAGCTCCGCTTCCAGCGCACGGACTCGCGCCTGGGCCTGGGCGGACTCTCCCGCGCGGCCTTCCAGGGCGCTTCGGAGCGAGGGCAGCTCCGCGGCCTCCGCCGTGCGCGCGGTGAGCGCGGCGCGCAGACCCACCGCGTCCGCGTCCTTCAGCGCGAGCGTGCGCTCCAGCTCCGTCACATGCGTCTGGAGCGAGCGCAGCCCGTCCTCCACCACCGCGAGCTGCCGGCGCGCGGCGTCCCGCTCACCCTCCAGCAGCTTCGCGTGGTTGTGCGCCTCTTCCAGCGAGCTGCGCGACCAGTCGCTCTCGCTCTCCAACGTGCCCAGCGACCCCTGCGCCTCCGCGAGCGCCGCCTCCAACTGGCCGCCCCGCAGGGTCAGCGCGTCGCGCTCGGCGGTGAGCTCCTGGACCTCCGAGGTCAGCCGCTCCACGTCCCCGAGCAGCGACTGGTACTGCTCCTGGACGGCCTCCAGCGCGCCCTGCGCCTCGGACTTGCCGGCGGCCAGCTCCGCCACGCGGTCCTGCGCGAGCCCCAGCGCCTCCTTCGCGCCGACCAGCTCCTCCGCCATCGAGCCGCGCGACTCGCGTTCGATCTGGAGCTCCTCCGTCAGCCGGGGGACCTCCGACTCCACCTCCGCCAGCGCGCGCGTGAGGTCCCGGCGGTCCGCTTCCGACGCGGCCAGTTCCGCCTCCAGCGCGCCGATCTTCGCCTGGGCCAGTTGCGCGCGCTGCTCGTCCTGGGCGCTCCGGCCCGGCGTCCCCGCGGCTGCCGCGTCCTTCTTCGCCTTTTCCAGCGCCGCGCGCAGGGGGGCAAGCTCCGCCTCGCGCTCCGCGTACAGCGCCCGGGCGCGGGCCAGCGTCTCCGTCTTCTGCTTCAGGATGCCGCGAAAGAACTCCAGCTTGTCCTCGGGCGAACCGCCCATGGGCAACCGGGGTTCGGCGGGCTCCGCGAACGGGTCTCCCTTGCCGGGGCTGCGCGCCGCCGCCGCCGGGGACAGGGGGGCGGTCGTGGGCAACCCTCCACCGCCGATGGGCGCGGGGGTGGCCAGCAACCGGGCGGCGAC
>SECN01000582.1 GCA_004173515.1 Myxococcaceae bacterium
ATGGAGCGTGGCCAGGTGCTGGCGAAGCCGGGCTCCATCACGCCGCACACCAAGTTCAAGGCGCAGATCTACGTGCTGTCGAAGGAAGAGGGTGGGCGCCACACCCCGTTCTTCAAGGGTTACCGCCCGCAGTTCTACTTCCGCACCACGGACGTGACGGGCACGGTGAAGCTGCCGGAGAACGTCGAGATGGTGATGCCGGGCGACAACATCGCGATCGAGGTGGAGCTCATCACCCCGGTGGCGATGGACAAGGAGCTGCGGTTCGCCATTCGTGAGGGCGGCCGTACGGTGGGCGCGGGCGTCGTGGCGGAAATCATCGCGTAGCACTCAGGCCACCAGGCTCTCCGGAAGGCCCAGCAGGGCGCTCCCGGAGGGCAGGTGGGAATCCAGTTGCAACCCACGGGGTGTGGTGGTACACACCGCGCCCCTTCGTTCCGAAGAAACGGTTCTCTGAAATCCAGGCGTTGACGGGCGTACCGCCTCTCGGTTCAGAGGTCGTTCAAAGAGGTTCTTTCGAATGGCGACACAGAAGATCCGCATCCGGTTGAAGGCGTACGACTCGAAGCTCCTGGACCAGAGTGCTGGGGAGATCGTCGAGACGGCCAAGCGCACGGGCGCCAAGGTGGCCGGTCCGATCCCCCTGCCGACGCGCATCAACAAGTTCACCGTGCTGCGGTCGCCGCACGTGGACAAGAAGAGCCGCGAGCAGTTCGAGATCCGCACGCACAAGCGCCTGCTCGATATCCTTGAGCCGACCCAGCAGACGCTGGATGCGCTGATGAAGCTGGATCTGTCTGCCGGCGTTGACGTCGAGATCAAGTCCTAGGAAGCGGGATGGCGTCGGAGTGGTTTCACTCTGACCCCCGAGGAAAGTGCCATGGCGAAGTTTGACGTAGTCGACCTGGATTTGAAGAAGGTTTCGGAGATCGAACTCTCCGACGACATCTTCGGTGCCGAGCAGAACACCCACCTGTTCTACGAGGTGGCGAAGATGCAGCAGATCAACCGGCGCCGGGGAACGGTCGGGGTGAAGAACACCTCGCTCGTCAGCGGCGGCGGCAAGAAGCCCTGGAAGCAGAAGGGCACCGGCCGGGCCCGTCAGGGTTCCATCCGCGCTTCCCACTGGGTGGGCGGCGGCAAGGCGATGGCCCCCAAGGCGCGTGACTACTTCTACCGTCCGCCGCGCAAGGTTCGTCGGGGGGCGCTGCGCGCCGTCCTGTCCCTGCGCGCCAAGGAGAAGCAGCTCATCATCCTGGACGGTTTCAAGCTGGACGCCCCGAAGTCGAAGCAGGCCTTCGAGGTCCTCACCCGCCGGCTGAAGCTCCAGAACGCGCTGGTCATCGACGAGCGTGGCAACACCAACCTGCACCGCAGTGTGCGCAACCTGGCGAAGTTCGACGTGCTGCCGCCCGAGGGTCTCAACCTCGAGTCCGTGCTCAAGCACTCGCACCTCGTCCTGACTTCCGCGGCCGCCAAGGCGCTTGAGGGGTCCCTGTCATGAATCTGAACGACGTCATCAAGGGGCCGCTCATCACGGAGAAGCTGGACAAGGCCCGCGAGAAGTTCCGCCAGTACTCGTTCATCGTGGACCGCAAGGCCACGAAGCACGACGTGTCCCGCGCGGTGCAGGCCCTGTTCAAGGTCACGGTCGAGGGTGTCAACACCAACATCGTGCGCGGCAAGACCAAGCGGGTGGGCAAGAGCATCGGCCAGCGCCCCAACTTCAAGAAGGCGGTCGTGACCCTCAAGGAGGGTGACAAGATCGAACTCTTCGAAGGGGGGGCGGTCTGACGCCACTGGCGACAGATCAGCCTGAGACGAGGAACACACCATGGGCATCAAGAAGTACAAGCCGACCAGCGCCGCCCGCCGTCTGATGACGGTGTCCGACTTCGCGGACATCACCAAGGACTCGCCCGAGAAGGCCCTCACCGAGCCGCTGAAGCGCTCGGGTGGCCGCAACGTTCACGGGCACATCACCCGTCGTCACCAGGGTGGCGGTCACAAGCGTCGTTACCGCACCATCGACTTCAAGCGCCGGGACAAGGATGGCGTGCCGGCCAAGGTCGTCGCTGTCGAGTACGACCCGAATCGCACCGCGAACATCGCCCTCCTGCACTACGCGGACGGCGAGAAGCGCTACATCCTGGCCCCCGTCGGCCTGAGCG
Source organism: Myxococcaceae bacterium (assembly GCA_004173515.1). Lineage (GTDB taxonomy): Bacteria > Myxococcota > Myxococcia > Myxococcales > Myxococcaceae > Corallococcus. Next base: position 2,172 of record SECN01000582.1, read on the forward strand.
TGGGCGACACCGTCTTCGCCGGCGCCACCTCCGACATCCGGCCTGGCAACAGCCTTCCGCTGCAGAACATCCCGGTGGGCACGGTCATCCACAACGTGGAGCTGAAGCCGGGCCGTGGCGCCCAAGTCATCCGCTCCGCGGGCACTTCCGGCCAGCTGATGGCGAAGGAAGAGCGCTACGCCCAGGTCCGCATGCCGTCGGGCGCCGTGCGCAAGGTGCTCATCGAGTGCCGCGCCACCGTGGGCCAGGTGGGCAACATCGAGCACGAAATCATTCGCATCGGCAAGGCGGGCAAGAGCCGCTGGCTGGGCATCCGTCCCACCGTCCGCGGTCTGGCGATGAACCCCGTTGACCACCCGCACGGTGGTGGCGAAGGCAAGTCCGGCCAGGGTAATCCGCACCCGGTGTCTCCGTGGGGCAAGAAGACCAAGGGCCTCACCACGCGCACCAACAAGCGCACCGACAAATTCATCGTGAGCGGCCGCCGTCAGGGCGCGCGCAGCCAGTAAGAGGATTTGAAACATGGCTCGTTCGATCAAGAAGGGTCCGTTCGTTGATGATCACCTCCTCAAGAAGATCGAGGGGATGATCGCGGCGAACAAGAAGGCGGTCGTCAAGACCTGGTCCCGGCGCTCCACGATTCTCCCTGAGTTCGTGGGTCACACCTTCGCCGTGCATAACGGCAAGAAGTTCATTCCGGTGTTCGTCACGGAGAACATGGTGGGCCACAAGCTCGGCGAGTTCGCCCCGACGCGTACCTTCGGTGGCCACTCGGCGGAGAAGAAGGTCGCCAAGGCCCCGGGCAAGTAGCCCGTTCGTTCGCCTGAGAGCCTGAGGAGATGACCATGGAGTCGACTGCACATCTGCGTCACCTGCGCATGAGCCCGCGCAAGCTGTCCCTCGTCGCGGCGCTCATCCGGGGCAAGCCTGTTGAGGCCGCCCTGAACATCCTGAAGTTCACCCCGCGCGCTGCTGCGCGGCCGGTGGAGAAGCTCATCAAGAGCGCCGTCGCGAATGCGACGGATCTGTCCAAGGGGCAGGTCGACGTGGATACCCTCTACGTCAAGACCATCTCCGTGGATCAGGCCGCCACCCAGCGCCGGTTCATGCCGCGCGCCATGGGGCGCGCGACGCCCATCCAGAAGAAGTCTGCCCACGTCCACGTCGTGTTGGCTGACGCCAAGAAGTAGGACCCGTCGGGCCCTGCCCGGACGCACCAAGGAGAATCAGTTTGGGACAGAAAGTACATCCGATCGGGTTCCGGCTCGGCGTCATCAAGACCTGGGACTCCAAGTGGTTCGAGCACAAGAACTACGCCCAGTGGCTCCACGAGGACATTCGCATCCGCGAGTTCGTGAAGAAGTCACTGAATCACGCGGGCGTCTCCAAGGTGGAGATTGAGCGCGCCGCCAACAAGGTGAAGGTCAACGTCCACACCGCTCGGCCGGGTATCGTCATCGGCAAGCGCGGCGCTGGCATCGAGACCGTCAAGAAGGACCTGCAGCAGTTCACCAAGAACGAGGTCTTCCTGAACATCGTCGAGGTCCGCAAGGCCGAGACGGACGCGCAGCTCGTGGCGGAGAACATCGCCACGCAGCTCGAGCGCCGCAT
>SECN01000119.1 GCA_004173515.1 Myxococcaceae bacterium
CTGTACCTGCACGGCCCCAAGGGCGCGTGGGCGCAGGTGGCGAAGTTCACGGACAAGGTGGTGTCGGCGCGCTTCGGCAGCGACGGCGCGGCGTACCTGCTCAGCCGCAAGGACGCCTCGCGCGGCAAGGTGCTGCGCCTGCCGCTGGCCACGCCGACGCTGGACAAGGCGACGGTGATCGTCCCGGAGGGCGAGGCCACGGTGCAGTCCATCCTGCCCACGAAGAGCCGGCTGTACCTGATGGAGCAGTTGGGCGGGCCGTCGCAGATGCGCATCGTGGACCTGACGGGCAAGGCGCTGGGGCTGGTGCCCACGCTGCCGGTGTCGTCAGTGGGCGGCGCGGTGCGGCAGGGCGCGGACGACGTGCTGTTCGCCAACAGCAGCTTCACGACGCCGGCCGCGTGGTTCCGGTATTCGGCGGCGGACGGCAAGGTGACGAAGACGGCGCTGGCGCGCACGGCGGCCATCGACATGAGCGACGTGGAGGTGGTGCGCACGGAGGCCACGTCGAAGGACGGCACGAAGGTGCCGCTGACCATCCTGAAGAAGAAGGGCACGAAGCTGAACGGAAAGAACCCGGCGTGGCTCACGGGCTACGGCGGCTTCAACGTCTCCATCACGCCCGGCTACAACGCGATGGCGGGCCTGTGGCTGGAGCAGGGCGGCGTGTTCGCGGTGGCGAACCTGCGCGGCGGCTCGGAGTTCGGTGAGGCCTGGCACCAGGCCGGTTCGCTGACGAAGAAGCAGAACGTGTTCGACGACTTCTACGCGTGCGCGAAGCTGCTGGTGGACCAGAAGTACACGCAGCCGAAGAAGCTGGCCATCCAGGGCGGCAGCAACGGCGGCCTGCTGATGGGCGCGGCCGTGACGCAGCACCCGGAGCAGTACGGCGTGGTGGTGGCGCGCGTGGGCATCTACGACATGCTGCGCACGGAGCTGACGCCCAACGGCCAGTTCAACGTGACGGAGTACGGCTCGGTGAAGGACCCGGAGCAGTTCAAGGCGCTGTATGCCTATTCGCCGGTGCACCAGGTGAAGGACGGGACGAAGTACCCGTCGGTGCTCTTCACCTCCGGGGCCAACGACCCGCGCGTGGATCCGTACCACTCGCGCAAGATGGTGGCCCGGATGCAGGCGGCCACCAGCGCCCCGAAGCCCATCCTGCTGCGCGCCAACGCGGAGACGGGCCACGGCTCCGGCACGCCGCTGGCCGCGCGCATCGAGGAGGAGGTGGACGTCTACTCCTTCGTCTTCAACGAGCTGGGCATGACGTACAAGCCCAACGCGACGAAGAAGCCCAGCGCTCCCGCGCCGCAGTAGTCGGGTTCATCCATCCGCGCGCCCGTCCTTGCCTGAGTGGAGGGACGGGCGTTTCCTTTCCCGTGTTTCGTGGCACCCTGGCGCCCCATGAGCCCGCTCATCCCCTTCTTCATTCTCTCGCCCGTCGTCGCGGGCGGCCTTGCCTGGTTCACGCTCACCCGCCTCGGGAAGCGGAGGAACGAACGCGCGAAGGGGTCGCTGGACGCGGTGGTGGCGAAGCTGCGAGGGCAGAAGGTCCTGGGCGCGGTGGACCTGTTCGTCCAGGACGTGTCGTGGTCCGGGGAGACGGAGCTGTCGCCGCAGAACTGTCAGGTGCGCGTGGTGATGGGCGGACAGGATGCCAGCGCCATTCCGGGCCGCTTCGAGGTGGAGAGCGCGCCGGGTGCGCCGCGTCCCCCGGCGCCGGTGCTGGCGGCGCTGCGCGAGTTGGACGCGCAGGCGATGGCGGCGCTGAAGGCGGGCGGCTGGGCGTGGCAGCGACCGCGCATCGGCTTCGAGGCGGCGGCGTAGCTGGCACCACAGCGCGGCCGCGCTCAAGCCTGGACGTGCGCGAGGATGGCCGCCGTGAGGACGTCGAAGAAGGCGTGATTCAGGGCGTGCCCCAGTCCGTCGACGAGCAGGGCCTTCCCACCCGAGACGTCGGCCGCCGCGGCGGCATGCCCTGGTGGGAAGATGGGGTCCTCGGAGCCACCGATGAACAGGGCTGGCACCGTGAGGCGACGCAAGGCCTGGAGCTGATCCTTCTGGGAGCTACGCAAGCAGGCCTGTCGGTGGGCATCGCCTGCCGCCGTGTCTTCACCCCGCGCGGCGGCGCTCGCCACCAGGTCCCGCCAATAGGCCGCATCGAAGGGCGCGCGCGAACCGTTGGCGAGCCGCCAGCTCTCGCTGAGCAGCTCTGACGGAGACAGGTCCGGCGACAGGCCTCCGAGTTCCGCGAGCCATTGGGCCGAAGGGGGCGGCAGTCCCGACGTGGGGGCTTCGCTTCCGCAGAACGTGTGGAGCATCACCCCGTAGTCCGGCGTGGACAGCATGCTCGTCAGCGATGACACGCGGCGCGGTGTGCGGAGGGCCATCCGCTGCGCCAGGAAACCTCCCATCGACAGTCCCACCAGATGCGCCCGCTCCAGGTCCAGCGCGTCGAGGATCCCGAGGACGTCGCCGGACAGGTCATCGAGGTCGTAGGGATGCGCCTCGAAGGCGCGGTGCGTGGAGGCCCCCGTGTCGCGGTAGTCGAAGCGGATGACGCCCAGACCGGCCTGGAGCAGCGGCGCGCAGAACGCATCGGGCCAGTAGCTGGCACCGCACCCGTTGCCGGCGAGCAGCAGCACGGGGGGAGCCTGAAGCGCTCCGAGAACCTGATAGGCGATGCGGACGTCACCACGGTCGATGTGCTGTTCGTGCATGGGGGCACGGACCCTAACAGCACCCGATGAAGGTCAGGGCTGGAGGGGAGATAGGATGCGCCCATGCTCCTTTCCAAGAACGACTTCCTTGCTCGCGCGGAGGCCGCGCTCGCCCGGCTGGACGGTGCCCGCGGGGATGCGCTCTCCCATCAGGGCGTGCCCCGGGTCACCTCCCTGGAGAGGGCGTTTCCCAAGGACGTGCCCCTTGAGCCCGCCGGACTCGCGAAGGCGCTGTGTCCCGGGCCTGTCTCGCATGTCGGCCTGGCGGCCGTGGTGATGCGCGAGTTCCTCGAACCCGTGGACGCCGTGCTGGACGCATCGCTGTCCAGGTCCACGGTCGTGACGGGGAACGCAAAGGCTCCCGGTTCGCTGCTCGTCACCTGTCCCCTCCTCGTGCTGGGCGACCTGGAGGTGGATGGATTCCTGGACGACTGCGGGCCGGATTCGACCATCGTGGTCCTGGGCCGCTGTGTCGCGAGGGGACTGCGAACGTCGGGGAACTTCCTGGTCCTGGGCGACCTCGTGGTCCGGGACGCCATCCAGGGCGTCTACAACGATGAGAGTCTCATCGTTGCGGGCAACCTGACGACGCGCTTCCTGGATGAGAATGATCACGAAGTCGCGTGCTACGGAGAACTCCACGCGGAGCATCGCTTCGAGAACGGGCGCGACGCCGAAGAGGCGGCGGCGCGGGCCTCCGCCTTCCTGGTGCCCGGGCTCTGGAACATCGATTCCAGCGAAATCGACCACGACGAACTCTTCGAACGCATCCGGCGGAACGAACCGGTCTTCACCGAAACGAAGAAGCACCCTTGAGGTGAATCGCCTCGGGTGACGTTGCCTGCCGCACGTCGGTTCGAGCACCCACGACGGGAATGCTGGAGGGCTCCCGCGCCCGGTGCCAGCATGGGCCGCATGCCCTCCTTCGACTCGCTCGATACGCCCGCCGCCCTCGTCGACCTGGACCGCGTCGAACGGAACCTCCAGCGCGTCGCGGCCTATGCGAGCGAGCACGGGCTGCGCTGGCGGCCCCACACGAAGACACACAAGACGGCGGAGCTGGGCGCGCTCCAGGTGGCCGCGGGCGCGTCAGGCGTCACGGTGGCCACGGTCCTGGAAGCCGAGGTCATGGCCTCCGTGTCCGACGACGTGCTGCTCGCGTATCCGCCCGTGGGGGCCCGCAGGCTCGCGCGGCTGATGGCCCTTCCCCCGCACGTGCGCATCACCGTGGCGCTCGACTCCGTGGAGGTGCTGGACGGGCTGGCGCTCGCGGCCCGGAACGCCGGACGCACCGTGGGCGTGCTGGTGGAGCTGGACCTGGGCATGCGCCGGGTCGGGCTGCGCACGCCGGACGAAGCCGTGGCCCTGGCCCGCGCGGCGGCCTCCACGCCGGGCGTGTCCTTTCGCGGGGTGACGTTCTACGCGGGCCACCTCCGGATGCCGCAGGCGGAGCTGCCCGCCGCGATGCAGGCCCAATCCCAGACACTGGCGTCGTTCGTGGACGCCCTGCGCGGCGCGGGCCTGCCTCCCGAGGTCGTGAGCGGCGGCTCCACCCCTACCCTCTGGCAATCCCACACCGTGCAGGGGCTCACGGAGATCCGTCCGGGCCTCAATGCCCTCAACGACCGCAACAGCACCGTCATCGGCGCCAATGACTGGACGGAGTGCGCCTACTCGGTCCTGGCCACCGTGGTGAGCACCGCCGTGTCCGGGCAGGTGGTCATCGACGCGGGGGCCAAGGCGCTCGCCAAGGAAGAGGGCCTGGCGCCCGGGTACGGCGTCCTGCTGGACAGGCCGGAGGTCGTGGTGAAGAACCTGTCGGAGGAGCACGGCCTGCTGGACGTGTCCGCGACGGCATGGCGACCGCGCATCGGGGACCGTGTCCGCGTGGTGCCCAACCATGTCTGTGTTTCCGTCCCCATGCACCCGCGACTGCACGTCGTGCGAGGCGACCAGTGCGTGACCACCTGGGAGGTCGCGGCGCGCGGCTGGTAGGCCCCCTTCCGCACGCCCATCCGGAAGAGGCCCACCACCTTCGGCCACTACATGCTGAGCTGCGGGTCTCGCGCCGCGCCCCAATCCCTCACGCCCGCCTGCTCCACCGAGGCGGCGAGGTCCTCTCCCAGCTTCGGCTTCGTCTTGCGCACGGCCTGGATGTCCTCGAAGTTGAACTTCGGGTAGATGAGGCCCGCGAAGACGAAGTCCGTCACGTTGATGTCCATGCCCCCCAGGATCGGCTGCCCGTCGTGGGTGATGGAGCTGGGGAGCTGGTAGCACATGATGGACGTCTGATCCGCCGGCGTGGCGAAGATGGACGCATCATCGAGCGGCGTGAGCACCTGCTGATCGACCGTGGTCTTGTCCCAACCCTGCGTCGCGAGGAAGTACGCGTAGGCCTTGTCGGGATCGATCCGCGCCACCAGTTCTCGCCGCATGTGTTCATGCGGGAAGCCCAGCGTGTGTCCCGCTTCGTGCCGGACGACGCGGTTGTATTCGGACTCCGGGGTGCGCATCGTGAACCCTTCCAGGTTCATCGTCTGCTGGTCGGTCGGGATGAGTTTGACGTCCGTGCCCAGATACGACCAGTAGCCTCCCGGCTCCCGGGAGATCCGCACGTCGCCCGTTCCACTCGTTTCGACGAAGGAGACTCCGCCGCTCGTCGCCCAGGCGTTCAGGTGGCTGACGATGCGGGCGCGGAGGTCGGTCGGTGCGGACTCCGTGAAGCTGACGGTCAACTGGCGGGTGGCCGGTCCCCAATACTTCGACGTCAGGAGCGCGATCTTCATCGGGTCCAACGGGAGGTCCGCGCCCACGGCGGCCAGCGGTCCTGGCTGCGGCGCATTGACCGGGTTGATCTTCCGGGCGACCTCCGCCGCCTTCACCAACAGCCGGCTGGGAAGCACCTTCAGCGTGCAACCGCCCTGGCTCGCGGGCGTGAGCCGCGCGCGCCCATTCCCGTGCTCCACCTGCCTGTCTTCCTGGGTCGCCTTCCGAGCCAGCTCGGCGATCTGTAGCAAGGCGTCACGGTATCTCTCTGTTTCATTCATGGCTCCACCTCCACCCATCCTTGAAAGAAAGGTGGAGACGGCCCCTGTGGCAACAAGGCCGCGAGGAGGATTCAAGCCTTCCGTGCACCGAAGCGTTGCAACGGACGGCCGTCAGAGGAGCCGCTGAAGTTCCTGGGTGAGCACCTCTTCCAGGTGCCGGATGTTGCGATAGACGAGGCAGCGGTAGCTGGACACGTCGAAGCGCAGCTCCCGCACGTCCCGCACCAGCATCAGCGTGGGCTTGCCGCGCCCCCAAGCGTAACCCACTTCCAGATAGACATTGGGGTTCGCCAGCGACAGGTCCGCGATGACGACCTTCGCGGTGTCGATGCGATCCCGGATGCGCTGGATGATGGGGCCGTCGAAGGTGGCTTGATCCACCCGCTCGCACAGCAGCCCGGCGGACTTCACCGGCCCCAGGATGCCGTAGTGGTAGGTGTCCTCCAGCTCCGGCGCGAACGGCATCGCCACGAAGGCATGGGGCTTCTCGTTCGAGTTCGCGCCCGCGCTGGCCATGGGGGCCGCCGCGACGAACCGGGACGTGCGCCGGACGCGAAAGCCCATGCCGCCGGGCAATGGCTCCACCCCCGCGGTGGCGCCCAGGCCTGTCGCCAGGGCCTTGCGCATCCGCTCCATGCGTTTGGGATTGAGCTCCACCACCGTGATGCGCTCCAGGTCGCGCGGCCCCACGCCCCGCTGGAAGGCCTCCACGAAGCCGCCCACCAGGGCCAGCACCGCTTCGTCCTCATCCAGTCCGTAGTTGGGCCCATGCACCGTGCACGCGAGGTGTCGAAAGGTCGGGCGAGGCTCCAGGAGTTGGAGCGCGCGGACGGAGAACTGGCGGATCTCGTGGTAGCCGAACTGGCGCAGGCGCACCGTGCCCAGGAAGAGCACCCAGGGCGAACCCAGGCCGCCCCGGGTCTCGATGAGGCGGTGGTCCCCGGGGAGCACCGTGAGGGTGTCCGTGGCGATGCCCACCCCCTCCAGCCGCCGGGCCACCGCGCCGTCCGCCCCGTGGAAGCCCTGCGCGTACTTCAGCAGCACGGCGTCCGCGGCCGTCTCCCCCACGTCCCCCAGGTCCACGACGACGTCCAGCGTGTCTCCCATGGGCACGGAACTGTAGTCAGTCGGGTCGTCCGGCTCCAGCCACCGGCAGGAAGCGGTCGAACCAGCCCAGGGCCTCATCCCAGACACGCCCCCACCCGGCTTCGGTGAAGAGGTGCCCTTCGCCGTCATGTTCGACGAAGCGGAGCCGCTCGGGGGCGCTCGCGTAACGCGGCGCGAGCGCGTGGTGGAAGGCCCTCGCGTCCGACGCCGGGACCAGCGTGTCCGCTCCGGCCGTCTGGAGGAGCAGCGGCGTCGGGAAGTATCGCTCCAGGCGGGCGTGGGGTCGTGGCGGTGGAGCGACCACGCTCACCGCCGCGTCGAACACCGCACCGGCTTCGATGGCGCCGAAGAGGCTCGCGCCCCCCATCGAGATGCCGCAGGCCCCCACCGCTCCCGGCCGTGACCAGCCCTGCTCCGCGAGGACCCCGAGCACGGTGGGGAGCTCTGCGGCGGCGTGCGCGACGAGTTCCATGAAACCATCGGCCGCGCGCTCGGGAGCGAAGCGGTGCTCGAAATCAGGGTAGCGCCGCTCGCCATGCCCCACCGCGTCAAGGATCACCGCGAGGTAGCCGTGCCGAGCCAACAGGTAGGCCTCCGGGCGCTGCACCTCCTTCGACGCGCCCAGCCCGTGCAGCAGCAGCACGGTGCCCCGGGGGCCCGGCGAAGGTGTCGCGCCCCCGCCGACAATCAGGGCTGGCGCATCCGCGAGCATGATCCGTTGCTCTGATTGCATGACGCCTCCCCGGCGGAATGACAACGACGTGCCAGGGAGTCTTCCATCAATGCCTTGCACGCTCCAACGTCTTGTATGGCAGACTGTGCATCCGCAAGGCCTTGCATGGGGATGCCCGCCTGCCCGGGAGGCGTTTCGACCGCCCTCCTGGAAGGTGTGAACCATTTCACTGTTCTTGTCGGAGCCAGTCGCTAGCGTCCCGGCACCATGTCCCTGTTCGCGCGCCTCCAGGCCCTGCTGTCCGCCCACCCCTCCGCTCCGGCAGTTCCCGCCGGGCAGGCGCCCGCGACCGCTGCATCCCCTTCCTCCTCCACGGCGGCCGCGACGGAGCCGGAAGCGGCGCCCGCGCCCCCCGTCTGCACGCGCTACCTCCAGGCGGGCCAGGTGGTGGTGCGCGAAGGCGACCCTGGCAACTCCATGTTCGTCGTGCTGGAGGGCCGCGTCGCCGTGCTGCGCGGCAACGACGGCGCCGCGAACACGGAGGTGGGGCGCCTGGGCGCGGGGGAGTTCTTCGGGGAGCTGGCGCTGCTCACCGGCACGAAGCGCACCGCGACGGTGGTGACGGTGGAGGACGTGGTGCTGCTGGAGCTGACCCAGGCCGGCGTCCGGGAGCTGGGCAAGGACTACGGCGTGAAGGGCGACGAGATGCAGTCGACCGCGAAGGAGCGCCTGCTCGCGGACACCCTGCGCAGCAACCCGCTCATCGCCGCCCTGCCCCCGGAGGTGCAGCACGAGTTGGGGGATGCCTTCATCCCCTGCACCGTCCCCGCGGGCGAGACGCTGCTCACGAGGGGCCAGCCGGGCGACGCCCTCTACGTCCTCTTGCGCGGCAGGTGCGAGGTCTTCCACACGCATGGCGATGGCCGTCAGTCGCCCTACCCGCTGCTGGAGGAAGGCGCCCTCTTCGGGGAGATCTCCCTGCTGCGCAGCCGGCTGGCCACCGCCACGGTGCGCACGGTGACGCCGTGCACGCTGCTCAAGCTGGAGCGCGAGGTGTTCCGCAAGGCGTTCCTGGGCCAGCCCGACCTGCGCGGCGCCCTGGTGCGCCTGGGCCTGGAGCGGCTCAAGCACACCATCGAGGTCATGGGCGACAAGTAGCTACCCGTGGAGCGTCTCGCCGGCCTCCAGCATGGCGACGAACTTCTCCAGCCGGCGCGTCCGGGTCTCCGGCTTCTTGGCGTCGTGGAGCCGGTACAGGATGGCGTAGCGGTTGGCGCCCTTGAGCGTGGCGAAGAACGCCTTGGCCTTCGGGTTCGCCTCCAGCGCGCCCAGCAGGTCCTCCGGGACGGCGATGGCCGAGGGCGACGCGTAGGCCGCCTCCCACCGCCCGTCCGCGCGGGCCGCCTCCACCTCGCGCAGGCCGGCGGGCTGCATCCGCCTGGCGGCGATGAGCGCGTCCACCTTGCCGCAGTTGATCTTCGACCACCGGCTCCGTGCCCTGCGGGGCGTGAAGCGCTGGATCCAGTGGGTGTCGTCGACCGGTTTCGCCTGCCCGTCGATCCATCCGTAACAGAGCGCCACCTCCACCGCCTGGGCGTACGTCACCGATGCGATGCCCGACTCCTTCTTCGCGAACTTCAACCAGACGCCCGGTGCGTCGGCGTGGTGCTTCGAAAGCCACTGCTCGAACGCCTTCTCCGACGCGAACGGCACGATGGGGAGCTCCTGCTTCGCCTTCATGCGGCCGTGCCTCCACAGGGCGGAGTTCAGGACATTTCCGCCGACAAAAATCCCACCGACACTCTACCGGCGGAAGGCAGCCGGGGCGGAAGCCGTTATGAACAGGGCCATGGCCGACCCGAGTCCCCGTCCACCGAGCCCGCCCAATGCCGTGCCCCCCTCGCTTTCCCGCGTGGCCTTCCACGCCGTGGCCGCGGGGCTCACCCCGCTCATCCCCGTGCCCTTCCTGGACGACTACGCCCTGCGCCAGGTGCGCGAGCAGTCCGTGCGAGATCAGCTCAAGGAGCGGGGCCTCAAGGCCCCGGACAAGGCCGTGGAGCTGCTCGCCGGCTCCCATGAGTCCCGGAGCCTGGGCGGGCGGCTCGTGTCCTACCTGAAGGCCGTGGCCCTGTTCCCGGTGCGCAAGGTGTTCCGCAAGGTCTTCTTCGTCCTCTGGGTGAAGGACTGCGTGGACCTCACCTCCGTGTGCCTGCACCACGGCTACCTGCTGCACCACGCCCTGGAGCGCGGAGACCTGGACGCCGCGTCGCTCCAGGGGGATGCGCCCCGCAAGGTGCAGGCCGCCATCCTCGCCGCCTGCCAGGAGGTGGATGCCCGCCCCATCAACCAGGCCCTGCGCCGGCTCTTCCGCAGCAGCCGGCTCCTGATGGCGGAGGCCACCCGCGCCCTGCTCGATCCGAAGAAGGGCCCCCGCGTGCCCGACCGCGAAGGCGAGCGCGCGGAGGTGAAGTCCCTCACCGACCGGCTGCTCCAGGAGCTGTGGGAGGAGCGCGGCTACTTCACCGCGCTGGAGGGCCACTACGAGCGCTTCCTCCAAAGCAACTTGAAGACGACCGCCAGCCCCTGACGTCAGGGCGCCGGGGCGGTGGCGGTGGCCTCGGGGGCGCGGATGCGCTGGGAGAAGTCGTCCTGCCCCTGCGCCGCCAGGGCGCGCGCGTTGATGTGGTAGCGCGCGCGGACCTGCTCCAGCGGCACGTCCGTGTCGATGATGCCCAGCTCGTACGCGAGCTCATCCGCGAACGCGGGCATCAGCGTGCGGTGGTCGTACGGCACGTCCTTCGTCGCCACCTTCTCGAAGTGGCGCACCAGGTTCGTGGTGCAGTTGCTGGTGAGCGTGTCGTAGAACTCCGGCGCCGCTTTCAGCCCGTTCATCCGCTGCACCATGTCCATGAAGAACGCGGTGACGCGCTCCTTCGACGCCTGCACCGGATACAGGTACACATTGTCGTGGCGGAAGTTGGAGCGCAGCTGGATGAGGTCCCGCTCGTCGCCCACGACGTAGGCCAGCTCGAAGCGGCGGAACAGGCCTCCCACCGCGGAGAACGTCTCCCCCTTCTCCCGCCGCACCTCCACGGAGAACACCACGTGGCGGCCGTCCTGGAAGCTGAAGGACACCATCGTGTGCGCCGCGCCGTAGAACCCGGAGAAGGGCTCCACGATGAACGACGCCCCCGTGAGCCCCGCCGTGTCGTAGGTGGCCGTGTACCAGGCCGGGTCCCAATCCGTGGTGCTGCGGTAGCGGAAGTCGCGCACCTCGTGGAGCGTCACCTGCGTGCCCGTCACCTCCGCCCACGGCGCCCGCGCCAGGTCCGGGGCCCAGTCCCGGTCATTGGAGGGATGTTCCGTGCGCACCCAGCCATACACGGCCGCGCAGCCCACCAGCACCGCCGCCACGCCCAAGCGCCGCGAACGCCACCGCCAGGCGGCCGCCGCCGCGCCCACCAGGGCGGCCGCGAGCAGGGCCCTGAGCGGATGGGCCCCCTCGGGTCCCGCCCCCGTGAGGGCCAGGGCCAGCGCGGCCCACGCGCCTCCGACGAGGAGCAGGACACCCGCGAAGCCGTTCTTCAAGAAGCGCATGCGGCCGAGTATCCGTGCCCCGGCCCCCGGGTGTCACGGTCCGGGATTCCGGGTGAGCCCCCGGCGAGCGACCGGGCACGCACCCACCCTCCCAGGACGGCTCATGAAACCTGACCGTGCCCGACCTTGACCGCTTTTCCCCGGGTGTGCGACGACAGGGGTCCCCTGGAGGAGTCACCCCATGAGCGACGAGCGCGAAGACACGACCATCTACAAGGTCGTCGTGAACCACGAAGAGCAGTACTCCATCTGGCCGGCCGACCGCGAGAACGCGCTGGGCTGGAAGGACGCGGGCAAGCAGGGCCTGAAGGCCGAGTGCCTGGAGTACATCAAGGAGGTCTGGACGGACATGCGCCCCCTGAGCCTCCGCAAGAAGATGGAAGAAGCGGCCCGCAAGAACTGAAGGCCGCCCGGTCCGACCGCGGTGCTCCCTCCCCGTTTCGTCGGGGAGGGTGGGCCGTCCCTCTGGGTTGAAGCCTAGAGGTCCGGCGGAGGCCTGACGCCCAGATGGCAGGCGCGCAGGGCAAGCTGGGTGCGATTCTCCGCCCCGAGCTTGCGGTAGAGCTGCGTGACGTGTGACTTCACGGTGCGTTCGGCGATCTGCAGGTGCGCGGCGATCTTCAGATTGTCCGCGCCTCCCGCCACGTACGCGAGCACCTCGCGCTCCCGCTGCGTGAGCAGCAGGAGCACGCTCGCCGTGGGTGACGTCACCGGCGGATGCTCGAAGTCATTGCGCAGCAGTTGCACCGGGAAGAGGCGCTCGCCCCTCACCAGCGACTGGACCGCGGAAGAGACGGCGTTGACGCCCAGACCCGCGCGGAAGAGGTAGCCCGAGGCCCCCTCGTCGAAGCACTGGGAGATGACCTCCGGCGTGCTCACGGCGGACAGAAGCAGCATGCGGACTTCCAGTCTGCGCTTGCGGGCTTCGCGCAGCAGGTTGAGCCCTTCCGTCACGGAGCAGCCAATGGCGGCTTCGCCATCACTCTCCACGTCCAGAATGGCCACCTGCGGCGGATCCGTGCCAAGCCCATCCAGGAAACCGCGCACGTCGCGCGTCACCGAAGTGGAATGACCCTCACCCCGAAGTCCATCGGAAAGGCCCTGCCAGGCCGCCCACGGTCCTTCGAGAATCGAAATACGCACTGCGGATTGATTCGCTGCCATGCGATGGCCCCCCAGCCGTCGTGGCGAATTGCATTCCAGACTACCTGTCGACTTCCTTCTGCCCCGGAGTCGGTGGAAACCGCGGCGGAACTTCCGCCAGTGCTGAGCGTGCGAGAACCGCGCTTCAACTCCATCCGGGGGTCCTGCCAGTGCTGCCCTGCGGACTGCGTTTGCGACCGCCGAACCGACCCCGTGGGGCCGTTCCTCCTTTTTCGTTTCAGGCAATTCCAGCCAACCAAGACCCTAACACCATCCGCCGTCACATGCGAACCGGCTCTGTCGGGACTGTCAATTGCGCACGAGTTGAACCGAAATCCAGGGCCTCGTCCGTCAGGTCGTGATCGCTGTCCTGTCCGGGACACGCATTTGCGTCCACCAGCCGATGTTTCGCACGCTGTTTCGGCTCCGGGGTGTTGGCGGAACACATTGCGACGAGAGCGCGACCTGGACGCAGATGCGCGTATGCTGTGCGTCCTGCGCGCATGACTCCCTCCGCCCCCGCACCCCATGTCGACGTGGCCACGCCCGAGCGCGTGTCCCTGTCCCTGCCCGTGGCCGGCATCGGCTACCGCTGTCTTGCGTGGCTGGTGGACGCAAGCCTGCTGTTCTTCTTCTGGGTGGCGCTCTACTTCGTCATCACGCTGCTGGTGTCCGACGTGCTGGGTGCGTTCCAGGCGCTGTCGGGGCTGGTGCAGACGCTGCTGGCCGTGGGCCTCTTCGCCACGCAATGGCTGTACTGGACGCTGGCGGAGGTCTTCTTCCATGGACAGACACCGGGCAAACGCGCGCTGAAGATCCGCGTGGTGCGCGAGGATGGCTCACCGGTGGGCTTCTTCGAAAGCGCCGTGCGCAACCTGTGCCGTGCCGTGGACTTCCTGCCGGTGCTCTACGCCACGGGGTGCATCACCATGCTGCTGGACTCAAGGCACCGCCGGTTGGGGGACCTGCTCGCGGGCACCGTGCTGGTGCGCGAGGAGGCCATCGACCTGGACAAGTACACCCAGGCGCCCGCCGCGACGTCCGAACCCACGCGCGAACCCACGCCCGAACCTTCGGGAGTCCAGCGCCCCTTGAGCGCGGAGGACGTGGAGCTGGTGCTGGCCTTCCTGTCGCGCGCGCCCGACCTGGAGAAGGACGTGCGACAGCGGTTGGGAGCGCGGCTGGTGGACCGTGTGGGCGCGGCGCTGACGGACGAGGAGCGCGCGAAGGTATTGGAGTCCCCCGAGGCCACGGAGGCCTTCCTGCGCACGCGCGCGCGGGCGGCCCACTGACATGGCGCTGCCCCTTCCCGCCTTCGTCTCCAGACGCCGTCCGGACTGGGACGCGCTCCAGGGCCTGCTGACGCGCCAGCGGACGGGCCGGCTGCACCTGGCCGAACTGCGCCAGTTGGACACGCTGTACCGGCGCGCGGCGGCGGACCTGGCGCAAGCCCAGACGTTCTACCCGGGCACGGACGCGCACCGCTTCCTCAATCAGCTCTGCGGTCAGGCCTATGGCGCCATCTACCAGCCGCCCCGCGAGCGCTGGGCCTCCACGCGCGACTTCTTCCGGCGCGATTTTCCGGCCACGCTCCGCCGCGAGGCGCGCTTCGTGGGCGTGAGCTCGGGCCTGCTCGTGCTGGGATTGGTGCTGGGCGCGCTGGTGGTGCTCCTGGAGCCGCGCGGCGCGGAGCTGCTGGTGCCGGAGGGCGTGCGCCGCTACGTGGCCCAGGGGCGCATGTGGACGGACGACCTGTTGTCGGTGGCGCCGCCCAACGCGGTGGCCTCCGGCATCGCCACCAACAACCTCACCGTCACCCTGTTCGCGTTCGCGTCCGGCATCCTCCTGGGCGTGGGGCCTGTCTTCACGCTCGTGAACAACGGCGTGCTCATTGGCGCGGTGGGCGCGCTGTGCTTCCGCGAGGGCATGGCGGTGGGCTTCCTGGACTTCATCGCCGCGCACGGGCCCGTGGAGCTGTCCATCATCGTCATCTCGGGGGGCGCGGGCCTGATGGTGGGCCAGGCGCTCATCGACCCGGGGGAGCTGCCGCGCGCGCAGGCGCTCCAGGCGCGGGGCCGCGAGGCGGTGAAGCTGGTGGTGGGCTGCGCGCCCTTCCTCGCCGGCATCGGCGTGGTGGAGGGCTTCATCTCCCCGGGCTCCTTCTTCCCCACCTGGGCCAAGGTGGGGCTGGGCCTGTCGCTGGGAGCGCTCTTCTGGTTCTACCTGTTGCGCGCGGGCAGGACGGACGCGGACGCCACGCGCGTGGACGTGCCCGAGGACAGCGCCTCCAGCCGCTTGCGCTGACGGTGCTTCAGGATGCGCTCATAGGCGGCGTTGAGCTCGCGCATCTGCTCCGCGGAGCCGCCCCGGTCCGGGTGCCGCTCCATGGCCAGCGTGTGGAAGCGCGCGCGCACCACGTCGGGCGGATCCAACGGCGAGACGCCCATCATCTGGTACGGACACTGCTCCTGGACGGCGGAGAGCCACTTGTCCAGGCGGTCCTTCACCTCGACGAAGCGCGCGTCCGCGTCCGCGGTGTCCTTCACCGGGTGCGTGCGCATCTTCGCGTCCGCGCGGAACACCTCGCTGTAGGTGCTGGACACCCAGCGGTGGCATGAGCCGCACCGGTAGTACTTCACCCGGTTCCCGGGCTGAAGGGTCATCATGACGCCGCAGTGGGTGCACTCCACTTCGACGTTCTCCAGCGTCTGCCAGCTCGCGACCGCCGCACCCATGATGTCTTCGCTCTCCGTTTCGCAACACGCCTGTAGCAGCGACAACCTCCCACGTCCGGCGATCCCGTCAAGAAAATGTCGTCTCCGACCCAGGGGGTGCGCCCCCGCTGCCGGGCTGTCGGGATTCGGGTAGAACACGGCGCATGCGTCCGCTCCTCGCCGCCGCCCTGCTGCTGACCGCCGTCGCGCATGCCCAGGCCCCGTCCCGGGCCCCCCTGAAGCCCGGCCCTGGCACCCCCGGCTCGGAGAAGCCCCCGGCCTCCAGGCCTCCTCCCGCGGCCCAGGACGCGAGCAGCCCCGACGCCGCCCTGCTCCGGGGCCTGCTGTGGGCCGCGGAGCCCGCGCCGGAAGAAATCAGGACGCTCGCCATCGAGGACCTGGCGCTGCTGGGAGACGCGCGCGCCCTGGACCCGCTGGCCGCGCTCATCTGGGACCCCAACCCGCGCATCCAGCAGGCGGCGCTGCGCGCGGTGGCGCTCTTCCAGCACCGCCGCGCGGAGGAGATTCTGGGCAACGTCGTGCGCCACCCGCGCCTGCCGGATGCGCTGAAGATCCAGGCGCTGGGGGGACTGCTCTACCAGCGCACCCCCACCGCCCGTCGCTCCGTGCAGGACGTGGCCGCCGACAGCCGCGTGGGCTACGCGGTGCAGAACGCCGCGCGCTCCGTGGCGGCGCAGTGGGATGCCCCGGCGACAACGACGCCCTGAAACACGCCTGCCTGCCCGCCTGCCCTCCCGGGCGGGGGCCGAATCCTGGAGTGCGCGCGTGTATGGGTTAGACTGGCGCGCATGAAGATCACCCCGCTCGACATCCGGCAGAAGCGCTTCGAGACGGTGATGCGCGGCTTCGCGCGTCCCGAAGTCAGCGCGTACCTGGAGCTGATCGCCGGCGAGTTCGAGGAGGTGGTGAAGGAGAACATCGCGCTCAAGGAGGAGCTGAAGCGCACGCAGCACAAGCTCGAGCAACACCAGGAGCGCGAGCGCACCCTCCAGGAGACGATGGTCACCGCGCAGCGCATCAGCGAGGACCTGAAGGACGCCGCGAAGAAGGAAGCGGAGATCATCATCGCGGACGCGGAGCACCAGGCGGAGAAGATCGTCCACGGTGCCCACCAGCGGGCGTGGAGCTGACGGTGCTCGTCCAACCCCGTGCGTCCCGCACGAAGGTGGTGGGCGAACACGATGGGCACCTGAAGATCCAGTTGGCCGCCCCGCCGGTGGATGGCGAAGCAAATGCCGCCCTGGTGGAATTCATCGCCAGAAAACTCGGCGTGCCCAAGCGGCAGGTGACCCTCACCGCCGGTGACACGTCGCGCCGTAAGCGATTGAAGGTGCAGGGGGTTGATGCGGCGGCGGTGGAGGCTGTTATCTCTGGTGGACCGTGAGGCCACGCATGCTCCGCCTGTTCGCCGTCCTGATGATGCTGCTGGCCTCGCCCCGGGTGTTCGCGCAGGAGGAGGGTCCGCGCGGAATCCATGCCCAGGAGGCCGTCGTTACCGACGCCGCGCTGGTGCCCCACGCCCGGCCCGCGCTGGCCACCGGGGAGGTGCGCACGAAGCGCTTCGTCATCGTCCACACCGCGAAGGCGGCGGGCGCGGCCCGGGCGCTGGCCCAGCAGATTGAAGGCGTGCGCGACACCTTCGGCGCGATGCTCGGGCGCGACTGGCCGGGCACCACCGAAATCCGCCTGGGCGTGGGCCGCCAGGAATTCGAAGCGCTGGCCCTCCCCGGCGGCAAGCCCCCGGGCTGGGCGGTGGCGCTCGCGTACCCCGGGCATCAGATCATCCTCCTGGACGCGCTGAGCCTGAGCGACGCGGAAGGCCCCACCACGCTGCGACATGAGCTGGCGCACGTGGCGCTGGGACAACTGGCGAAGGAATGGCCGCGCTGGTTCCAGGAGGGCGTGGCGCAGAACCTCACCGACGAGCGCTACTCCGTCGCCCACTACAGCGCCCTCTTCCGCGCCGTGACGCAGGAGCGCGTCTTCCACTTCGAGGACCTGTCCGAGGACTGGCCGGACGTGCCCGCGGACGTGGAGATCGCCTACGCGCAGAGCGCCGCCTTCGTGGCCTTCCTCACCGGGAAGCACGGCCCCCAGGCCATGGGCCTGCTGGTGGACGGCGTGCGCGCGGGTGAACCCTTCGAACAGGCCTTCGGCAAGGCCTTCCGCACCTCCCTCCTCCTGGAGGAGCAGGACTGGCGCGAGGGGCTCGCGGCCCGCTACGGCTGGCTGCCGCTCACCACCAGCTCCGCGCTGCTGTGGCTGGCGGCCTCCGCCCTGTGCGTGGCCGCCTTCGCGCGCCGGATGTGGCAGAAGTCCGCGCGCATGACGGAGCTGGCCGCCGAGGACGCCGCCGAGGACGCCGCGCTGCGTCTGCTCGCCGCGGCCCGCGCCGCGGGGCCCGTGTCCGCGGACGGCTCCGAACCGCTGACCCCGTCCGCCCTCACCTGGCCGGAGTGGCCGGGCGCCACCCCCACGCCGGGCGTGCCGGGCCCGGTCGCCCCGCCGCGACCGGAGGCCCTGGAGGGCGCGCCGGAAGCCCTGGAGTCCGGCACCGGAAGCCCGGAGACGTCCGAAGCCCTGGAGCCGGGCGAAGAAGAGCCCGAGTCCCCCAGCGGCGAGCACGAGGTGGATGCCGAGCACCCGGCAGGCCGCCCGCCCAAGCCGACGCTCCACTGACGGGCGCATCCCTGCCCAGGCAGGGAAGGAACTTCCCCTGGCCCCCCTGCTTTCAACAGCCGCCCCGTAGGATTTACGCCTTCCGGCCGCCCTTCAGGGCAGGCGGATCGCCCAAAGGGCTGGAATCATTGGGCACTGGCGCACGTCTGGCGTTGGCAAAGCGCTTGCTATGTCTCTGTTCGCGATGCGGACGACAACGGACATGGCGGCGGAGCGGGGACGGAAGAAGGCGGGGGCGGCCCGGGTCTTCAGCAGGCAGCCGGAGCGGATCGCGGCGCTGTGGCGCCGGATGCGACTGGCGGCGCACGAGGGCCAGGGCGTTCCGAGCCCCAGCCTGCTGGACGGACTGGTGGAGCCCTTCGTCCGCGAACTGGGACTGACGCTGGAGGGCGCGGAGTCGAGCCCCTGGAGTCGCACCCGCGCGGTGCTGCGTCTGGCGCCGGAGCGCGGCGCGCGGGCCCTGCACGACGAGTTCTCACTGCTGCGGCGGTGTCTGGTGGATGCCCTGGAGGTCCTGGGCGGTTCGGACGCGGAGCGCCAGCGCATCCATCGCGCGGTGGACGAGGCCGTGGACAGCGCGGTGGCGCTCTTGCAACGGCTGGCGGACCCGAAGGCGGATGGGCCCCGGGTGCCCTTCGGCGGGTTGGTGGTGGAGTACTTCGAGCGGCCCTCCCACACGCGCCAGCCCCCCGCGGGCCGTCGCGACGAGCGGTCCGCGATGCACTGAGCCGACGAGGGCTCTGACTTTTGTAGCAACGGTTTGCCGATCCGTCCGGCTTGACGCTTCTCCCCACAAGGGAGGGTCCGGGGGCTGGCGGGAGGGAGCGCTGTCGTGGAT
>SECN01000583.1 GCA_004173515.1 Myxococcaceae bacterium
TCTTCTGCTGCTCCTCCTGCGCCTTGCGGAGTTGCTGGACGGAGATGAGGTTCTCGCGCACCAGCAATTCACCGAGTCGACCGGACATTTCTGGGATGCCTCTTTGAGCGTGAGGAGGGGACGGCCAGACCCCCGGCCATCGCGGGGACCTTGAGGGGGATGAGGGGTGCGACAGGGACCTGACGCCCTGGCACGGATCCTCACGGATTAGAGGAAACCGATGCGCAGCCTGTCAAGGCGCCCCCACGTGCCTCCTTGCTGTCCGCTGCCCCGGAACCACGCGCGCCGTCCTTCAGCCAGGAAGGCGTCCGGCGTGGCGGAAAAAAGGGACACCGGACCCCGAACCCGGGCGTCCCCCTTTTCGTCACCCGTCGCCGCGGGCCACCACGGTGCGGGCGGCCTCCACGTCGCGTTTGATTTGACCCACCAGCTCCGCGGCGGAGCCGAAGCGCTGTTCGGGCCGCAGGCGCTCCAGGAACTGCACGCGCAGCTCCTTGCCGTAGAGGTCGCCGGTGAAGTCCAGGAGGTGCGCCTCGATGGTGACCTCCGTGCCGCCGAAGGTGGGCTTCACCCCGATGTTCGCCGCGCCCGGCCGCCACGGGCCGTCCGCCTCCGAGTGCAGGCGCGCGCGGATGGCGTACACGCCGGGCGCGGGCCGCAGCTCGTTCTGCGTGTCCACGTTGGCGGTGGGAAAGCCGATGGTGCGCCCCCGCCCCGCCCCGGCCACCACCGTGCCGTCCAGGTCGAACGGCCGGCCAAGCAGGCGCCGGGCCGCTCCCACGCGGCCCTCCAGGATGTACTCGCGGATCCGCGACGAGGAGGCGACGACGCCGTCCACGTGCACCGGCTGCACGACGTGGACCTGGGCCCCGCGCTTCGATGCGGCCTCGCGCAGGGTGGTGACCGTGCCCGCGCGGTGGGCGCCATAGGTGAAGTCGCTGCCCACCACCACATGGCCCACGCCCAGGGTGTCCAGCAGCGAGGCCTCGAAGTCGGCCGGGGAGTTGCGCGCGTAGTCGCGGGTGAAGGACTGCACCACCACGCTGTCCAGGCCGCGGGTGGAGAGCAGCTCCAGCTTGCGCGGCAGGAGCGTGATCAGCTTGGGCGCGAGCTCCGGCTGGAGCACCTTGCCCGGGTGGGGCTGGAAGGTGAGCGCGGAGGCGGCGCCGTGGCGCAGCCCTTCCGCGAAGAGGGCCTGGTGGCCCACGTGCACGCCATCGAAGTTGCCCAGCGCGACGGCCTGCCCCTGGAGCTGGCGGCCCGCCTCGGACACCGACTGGAAGACCTTCATGGCCCTTCCCTATACCACCCCGCGCGCTTTTGCCCTGGCCAACCCACGCGGCTCCATGGTTAGAGGCGCCCGCTCCCGCCATGCGCCCTGCCCTGCTCCCCGAACCGGTCGGCCTCAAGTTCGTCCCCCTGGAAACGCCCCCGGACTGGGACGCGGAGTTCGGGTTCGCCGGCCCCCTGGAGCTGGAGATCGGCTCCGGCGCGGGCGGCCACGCGCTGGAGTACTGCCGCCGCAATCCGGGCGTGCGCTTCATCGCCTTCGAGTGGCGCAAGAAGTACGCGCGCGACACGCAGATGCGCGGGGAGAAGCTGGCCCTGAAGAACCTGCGCGTCATCGAATCCGACGCGCGCTTCGTGGTGCCGCGCATCATCGCCCCCGGCTCCCTGGACGTCATCCACCTCCAGTTCCCCGACCCCTGGTGGAAGCGCTCGCACGCGAAGCGCGCGGTGGTGCAGCCGGACTTCGCGAAGCTGATGCTGGGCCTGCTCAAGCCCGGCGGCCGCTTCGACATGCGCACCGACGTCCAGGACCGCGGCGTGGCCATGCTGCGCATCCTGGAGGAAGCGGGCTTCCACAACCCGCTGGGCACAGGCGTCTTCCATCCGTATGACCCGGAGGAGGTGCCCTCCACCCGCGAGCGGCGCTACCTGGCGTCCGGAGAACCCGTCTACCGTGCACGGTTGGTAAAGCCCGCTCCGTAGACCGGCCAACGTCCCGGCCCGGCCATACCGCGTGGCCCTTGGCAGCAACCCGGGGCGCGGGTGAGAATCGACGTGACAGGTCCCTGGACTCGGGGACACTTGTGAAGTCGGCCACGACCGCACTCCAGGGGGGCGGGCACCTCATGCCGGAAGCCGAGAGGAAGAGGATGCTGGAGGTCTCCCGGAGGAGCGGGCCGGCGAACGACTTCTCCGGCCGCACCGTGCTCATCGTGGATGATGATCCGGCGCAGGTGAAGCACGTGCGCGAGGGCCTGGCCCCGCACGGCTACGTGTTCAAGGAGGCGCTGGACGGGGCGCAGGCGCTGTCGGCCATCCGCGCGGGGCGGCCGGATCTCATCGTCATGGACGTGGAGATGCCGGGGCTGGGCGGCGTGGAGGTGTGCCGCATCGTCAAGGCGAACGCGGGCGAGGGCGGCTTCGGCTTCATCCCGGTCATCCTGATGACGGCCCGTCAGGCGGCGGGCAAGGTGGAGGGGCTGGAGCTGGGCGCGGACGACTACCTGGTGAAGCCCTTCGACATGCTGGAGCTGGGCGCGCGGGTGAAGTCCATGCTCCGGCTCAAGGCGTTGCAGGACGCGCTCGTGGAGAAGAACCGGGAGCTGGAGTGGGCCAACCGGGAGTTGGACCGGCGCCGGCAGGAGCTGCTGGCGCTGAGCCGCACGGACGCGCTCACGGGCCTGTTCAACCGGCGCTACTTCGAGGAGCGGCTGAGCGAGGAGTTCATGCGCTCGCGCCGGTACCGCTCGCCCTTGTCGCTGGTGATGCTGGACATCGACCACTTCAAGCACATCAACGACTCCTATGGTCACCCCTTCGGGGACGAGGTGCTGCGCGCGGTGGCCCAGACGGCGCGCAGCACGCTGCGCGAGGTGGACCTGCTGGCCCGCTACGGGGGCGAGGAGTTCATTGCCCTGTTGCCGGAGGCGGCGCCCCAGGACGCGCTCCGGGCGTGCGAGCGGGTGCGGGAGGCCATCGAGAAGCTGGAGCTGCCCTGGCAGGGGCCCGGCGGGGTGACCCAGATGGTGAAGCTGACGGCGTCGCTGGGGGTCGCCACGGTGCCGTCGGACGACCTGCAGGAGACCGAGGCGCTGCTGCGCGCGGCGGATGTGAGTCTGTACTCCGCCAAGGGGACGGGGCGTAATCGCGTCCATCAGCACGCGGCTTGAAGCAGCTCGCGCTTCCCCACGGCGGCGCTTTGACCTAAACCGGAGGCTCCATGCGCCCGCTCGCGACGACGACCTGGCTGCTGTTCGCCCTGTTTGCCCTGGGCGGCTGCAACCGGCTCCAGCCGGACTCCCCCGTGGGGGCCTACCAGACCTTCCACCGGCACGTGCAGCGAGGCGAGCTGCCCAAGGCCTACGCGGTTCTCTCCCAACCCACCCAGTCCACCCTGAAGGCCCAGGCCCAGAAGGTCAGCGACGCGTCCGGAGGCATGGTGAAGCCGGAGCCGCTGGCGTTGTTCTTCGCGAATGTCCCCGTGCCCCCCGATGTTCAGGAAGTCTCGCTGCTCCGCCAGGAGGGCGACGAGGCGACCCTGGTCGTGCGCTCGGCGGGAAGGTCGGGCGAGGTCCGGATGGTGCGGGAGCCATCCGGGTGGAAGGTCGACCTCTCAGCATCCCCCCAGCCGTGAGCCCGGGCATGCCCGGACCCCGCGCATCAGGTAACGTACAACCGTGAACGACAGGAAGACACGGCGGGTGGTCCCCGCAGTCGAAGTCATCCGGAGGCCGGGCACGCCCGGC
>SECN01000584.1 GCA_004173515.1 Myxococcaceae bacterium
TGAAGGACCATGCCCCCCAGCGCCACCCACCCGCCCCGCCGCGTCGGTGCTGACGCGGGCGTGGACGCGGCGGGGCGGGTGGGTGGCGCTGGGGGGCATGGTCCTTCACTGGGTGGGACTGCTGCTGTTCTGGGCCTGGGACCGGGCGCTGGAGCGGCCCGCGCTCTTCGATGATCTGCCGGCGGTGCGGCCGGTGCTGGCGTGGTTGGTGGATCACGGCGAGCCGTGGCAGGCGCGCGCGGCGGCGGCGGCGTGGGTGGCGGTGCATCTGGTGGTGCTGGGCGCGCGGGCGTGGCTGACGCAGCGCCGGGGGATGGCTTCAGCACGGGCTTCGGTGTCCGCCGCTGCTTCGGATCCTGTCGCGGCCCCGGTCGCGGATGCGGCTTCAGCGCGGACGCCTGTTGCCGCTTCGGTGTCTCCCGCGGCCTCGGTCGCGGATGCGGCTTCGGCGCCTGCATCGAGCGCGGGGCGTGCCTTGAGTACGGCCGGCGGTCGGGCAGGGGGCTTCGGGTGGTGGATGGTGGGCGCGGGCGTGGCCCTGGCGATGGGCGCGGGAATCGTGGTGCGCCCCTCCGCGAAACCGGACCGCAAGCCGCTGGTGGTGGTCATCGGCATCGATGCGTTCCGACCGGATCGGCTGGGACCCACGGCGCGCGGGGTGGCGCCGCACGTGGAGCGCTTCCTCCAGGACGCCACGCTCTTCAAGCGCGCGTATACGCCGGTGGCGCAGACGGAGCCCGCGTGGCGCTCGCTGCTCACCGCTCGCTGGCCGTACCGCACGGGCGTGCGCTACCCGCTGACGTCCGATGCGCGCGTGGTGCTGGCGCCCACCTTCGCGGATCGGTTCTCCGAAGCAGGGTGGCGTACGGTGTTCGCCACCGACTGCTCGCGCTTCCACTTCGAGGGCCCGGCCTCCGGCTTCACCGGGCGCTGGCAGCCTCCGCGCGGCGCGCTCAACTTCGCGCTGGAGAAGCTGCGCTACCGTGCACTGGGCCTCTTCGCGGACAACGCCGTGGGCGCCGCGTGGGTGCCCGAGTTCATCGACAACCGCGCGCTGGCCGGCATCCATGATCCGATGGGCTACGCGCGACGTTTGTCCCAGGGCCTCGTGTCGGAGGCGTCGCAGGGCCCGCTGCTCTTCGCCTTCCACGCCACGGCGGCGCACTTCCCGGGCGACCCGGTGTACCCGTTCTACCGCCGCTACGTGCCCCCCACCGAACCGCTGGACCGTCGGCTGCGCATGCACTTCGCCCCCGTCACCCCGGGCGCCAAGGGCGCCTGGAACCGCGAGGGCTCCGAGGGCCTCTACGACGAACTCCTCGCGCAGGCGGACGCGCAGGTGG
Organism: Myxococcaceae bacterium; assembly: GCA_004173515.1. Lineage (GTDB taxonomy): Bacteria > Myxococcota > Myxococcia > Myxococcales > Myxococcaceae > Corallococcus. The sequence goes on from SECN01000584.1 coordinate 1,344, forward strand.
GCACGCTGCTGGACGCGCTGCGAAGCTCCGGACGCTACGACGACGCGCTCATCGTGCTGCTGTCGGATCACGGCGAGAGCTTCCACGCGGACCGGCCGGACCTGGCGGGCGCGACGTCCGTGCACGGTGCCCGCCTGGGCGAAGAAGAGAACCGCATCCTGCTCGCGGTGAAGCCGCCCGGGGGCCGGGGTCTGGGCCCCGCGGAAGTGGATGAACTGGCGCGCCTGGTGGACGTGGGCCCCACGCTGCTGGAGCTGTCGGGTCTGCCCTCGCTGCCGGACGCCGACGGCCTGTCGCTCACGCCGCTCCTGCGCGGAGAAGCGCGCCCGTACGCGCCGCTGTACGCGGAGACCGGCTACACGCACGTGAGCCCGGAGGTCTTCGACCCTGGCCACTGGCCCGGCTCTCCCCGCACGTTCGACGCGTACCGCCTGCGCCCGGACGGCGTGGTGGAGATGGGCGATGCGGCGGACGCAGCGGTGCTGCGCGAGAAGGACGCGGGCGCCTTCGACGGCGAGCGCTGGTGGGTGGACCGGCCGCAGGCGGATGGCACCCTGCGGCGGACCTGCTCGGGCGAGTGTGAAGGGCCGGACGCGGAGGCGCTGGCGGCCTGGCTGGACGACGTGCGCGAGCGCACCCCGGAGTCCGCTTCACGTAGAGTCGCCGGCCATGTCGACGACCGAAACCCCCGGCCTCCAGGAAACGTACGCCCCCCACAACGCCTGCTTCGGGTGTGGCCCGGCCAACCCGAAAGGACTGCGCATCCGCAGCCGCGTGGAGGGTGACCTCGTCGTCGCGGACTGGACGCCGGAGGAGCACCACCAGGCGTTCCCCGGCGTGCTCAACGGCGGCATCATCGGCGCGCTGCTGGACTGTCACAGCAACTGGACGGCCGCCTACCACCTGATGAAGGCGCAGGGCGCGGACTCGCCGCCGTGCACCGTCACCGCCGACTACGCCATCGTCCTCAAGCGGCCCACGCCCATGGCCGGGCCGGCCACCCCGCGTACCACCGCTGGTAGGCCCTGGAACGCCTCGGGCCCCGTCACCGGCCTCTGGAAGGAGGCGGCGCGGGGCCCGTGGGGACGACCTTCGGGAACTGGGACTACTTGCCGCTGGAGAGCAGGCGGGCGTGGTCGGCCGCCGTCTGGTTGGGCTGACCGGTGTCACGCAGGCGGTGCACCTGGTTGCCGATCTTCTCCTGCAGCAGCATCAGACCGTCCAGCACCTGCTCCGGGCGCGGGGGGCAGCCGGGGATGTAGACGTCCACCGGGATGATGCGGTCGATGCCCTGGAGCACCGCGTAGTTGTCGTAGAAGCCGCCCGAGGACGCGCACACGCCGAAGGACACGACCCACTTGGGGGCGGCCACGGACATGTACTCCATGCCGCAGCAGGCGGTGGCGTACGGGTACGTGAAGAGGGAGTACTTGCGGGCCCAACCCAGGCCCTTGGACACCAGCTTCTGGAAGAAGCCCGTGGCCTCGTCCCGGCGGGTGGCGATGATCGGAGCAATGTCGGTGTCAGCCATGATGTCTCAGCTCTCCCAGTCCAGGGCGCCCTTCTTCCAGACGTAGATAAGGCCCACGACCAGGGTCGACGCGAAAACCAGCATCTCCGTGTAGCCGAACCAGCCGAGCGCCTGGAAGTTCACCGCCCAGGGGTACAGGAACACCGCTTCCACGTCGAACACGATGAACAACAGCGCGATCACGTAGAACTTCACGGCGAAGCGCTGACGGGCCGGACCGCTCGACTCGGAGCCTGCTTCAAAGGGGGCCGACTTGGTCGTGCTCGGGCGCTTGGGGCCCAGGCGGCTGGTGACCTGCGGGATGATCATCGCGAGGACGCCGGCCAGCAGGAGCACCACCAGCAGCGGCAGGTACGGTGCGAGGGGTGTAGTCATCGGGCGCGGAACCTAATGACACCGCTGGCGCCGTGTCAAAGGGAAACGCCCCCGCCTCCCAAGCGCCAACCCCTTGAGAAGACGGCCGAAATGCCGCGCCCATCAGGCCCGCTCATCCGCCTGCCGCCCCGGCCCGGACGCTCCAGGCGGCCTCGGGGGTGACGGAGTCCCGGCCGCGTTTGACGCTGGGGGGGGCCACGCCTAGCGTCACGGGCTTCCGCTCATCGCCTGGGAGCACCCGACATGTGGGGCCGTCTGAGTTTACGGATGCAGGTGGCGATCGCGGTGCTGCTTCCGTGCCTCGCGGTGGTGTTCTTCAGCAGCGTGTACTTCCCGGCCCGGCAGCGCGCCGTCGCCCTGGAGGTGCTGTCGCAGCGGGCCATGACGGTGGGGACGCTGGTGTCCCACCATCCAGCCATGGCGCCCCTGGATGATTCGCCGGAGGCCCGAGCCCGTCGCGACGACGTCTTCAATCAGGTGTCGAATGGCGGCTTCACGCTCCAGTTCCAGGAGCTGACCCGCGCGGACGGGACGGTCCTCGCCTCGCGCGGCTCACTGCCCTCCAGGACGGCCCCGCCGGCGATGCCTCCGCCCGGCGGGTGCACGGTGGCGCAGCCTCCGGAGTCGGTGGTGGTGCGCTGTGAGCACGCGGGCATCCTGTACCGCGCGGGCTTCGGCATCCATGAGGTGCAGGCCGCGATGTCCGCGACGGAGGGCTATTCGCTGCTGGGCTACCTGGGCGCCGCGGTGCTGGGCCTGGGGCTGGCGGTGATCATCAGCCGCGCCATCGCGGACCCCGTGTCGCGCGTCACGCAGGTGGCGCGCGAGGTGGCCCGGGGGGACGTGTCCCGGGGAGAGCTGGACGTGTCCGCCGCCGGAGAGGTGCGGCTGATGGCCACCTCCTTCAACGAGATGCTGGGCACGCTGCGCTCCACGGTGATGGAGCTGGTGTCGCGCACCGAGCAGCTCTCCAGCGCGTCGCGCGGCCTGATGGGCGCGTCCGCGGATCAGGAGCACGTCATCAGCCAGCAGGCCGCGTACGCGCAGCAGATCGCCGCGACCTTCGAGGAGCTGAGTCGCACCGCCGAGCAGATCTCCTCCTCCACGGAGGTGGTGGAGACGAGCGCCCGGCGCACGCACGACGCGGTGGCGGAGGCGATGGCGGTGGTGGCCCAGGTGGTGGGCGGCATCAACGACATCCGCACCGAGTCCAAGGGCGTGGCGGACGCCATCGTCGGGTTGAACAAGGACCTGCAGCAGGTCTCGAAGATCGCCCAGGTCATCAACCAAGTGGCGGAGCGAAGCGACCTGCTGGCGCTCAACGCGGCGCTGGAGGGCACCAAGGCGGGCGACGTGGGCCGGGGCTTCTCGCTGGTGGCGGCGGAGATGCGCAAGCTGGCGGAGAACGTGTCCGCGTCCGCGCGCGACATCGCCCGCATCGTGGAGAAGGTGCAGGACTCCGGCGAGGAGGCCGCGTCCAAGGCCCGCGTGGGCATGGCGACGAGCGACCGGGGCGTGGAGGTGGCCGAGCAGGCGTCCGCCGTCTTCCTGCGCATCGTGGACCTGGCGCGAGGCACCAGCGAGGCGGCGCGGCAGATCACCATCGCCACGCGGCAGCAGCGTCAGTCCAGCGAGCAGGCCGTGCAGGGGGCCCGCAACGTGGCGGACCTGGTGAAGCAGGGCGTGGACGCCACCGGCCGCACCACCCGCATCGCCCAGGACCTCCAGCGGCGCCCGGGCGCGCAGCTTGCGGAACAGCTCCGGGGGCATGGCCGCGACGCCCAGGTGGTGGTCGGGCGCCACCTCCTCGCCGTGGAAGTCGCTGCCGAAGGTGGGCACCAGGTCGAACTCCGCCGCCAGCGCCAGGTACTTCTGACGGATGCCGGGGTTGTGGTCCGCGCTCAGCACCTCCAGGCCGGACAGCCCCGCCTGCGCCAGCGCCTTGATCTCCACGCGCTCCATCTTCGAGGAGCCGGGGTGGGCCAGCGTCGCGGTGCCGCCCGCGTTGTGGATGAGGCGGATGGCCTCCGCGCCCTCCAGCTTGAAGCGCTCCACCCACGCCGCGCGGCCGGTGCCCAGGAAGCGGTCGAAGGCCGCCTTCATGTCGATGCACCAGCCCTGGTTCACCAGCACCCGGGCCAGGTGCGGCCGCCCCAACTGCGCGTCCCCGGCCACCTTGCGCACCTGCTCCATGCGCACCGGGAAGCCCAGCTCGCGCAGGCGGGCGACCATGGCCTCCATGCGCTGCGTGCGCTCGTCGCGCAGCCGGTCCGCGAAGCGCGCCAGCTCCGGGTCCTCCGGGCGCAGGAAGTGGCCCAGGATGTGGGCCTCCTTGCCGTGGACGAAGGCGGACAGCTCGATGCCGGGCACCAGCTCCACGCCGTGCGCGCGGGCGGCCTCCCGGGCCTCGGCGAGGCCCGCCACCGTGTCGTGGTCCGTCACCGCCAGGACCGTGACCCCGGCGGCGGCGGCGCGCGCGACCAGCGTCGCGGGCGGGTACTGGCCGTCACTGGCGGTGGTGTGCGAATGCAGGTCGATCATGGCGGGCCCCCCTCCAGGGGGCCGTGCGGGGAGGCAGGCACTCTTATGCCATGTCCATGCGACCAGGGGCCGGAAGAGCAGGCCCTGTGTGAATCAGCACGGCCGGCTGTTTGTTCCTGTCACCTGTCTGCCCTTCGGGGAGGGGCGGGGTTGAATCCGGGCCTCCCCTTGTCTGGCTGGCGGTGTTAGATCGCCGCGCCATGGCCAAGACCCCGACCCCGAAGAAGTCCACCCTTCGCGCCGCCTACGCGAACGCGCGCAAGGCGGATCCCCGCCCCATCACCGGCAAGGAGAAGCCGGCGGAGCTGCTCGCGCACGCGTTCAGCGCCTACGTGGGCCGGCAGGAGCGCACCGCGTTCGAACTGATGCAGCAGTCGGTGCAGCAGGACGCGTCCATCTTCCTGACGCTGTCGGGCGCGATGACGCCCGCGGGCCTCCACCAGTCCTGCCTCATCCCGCTGGTGGAGAAGGGCATCATCTCCGCCATCACCACCACCGGCGCGAACCTCTACCACGACGCCCACCGCATCATCGGCCACGGCATCCGCGAGGTGAACCCCAACGCGGGCGACCTCCAGTACCGCCTGGCGCGCATCATCCGCATCTACGACCTGGGCTTCTGGGAGGAGGCGCTGCTCGACACCGACCGCCTCTTCTCCGCCATCCTCCGGCAGCCCGAGTTCCAGAAGAAGATGACCACGCCGGAGTTCCACTACCTGCTGGGCAAGGCCATCCACGGCATCGAGAAGGAGCTGGGCGTCAAGCAGCCCTCGCTGCTGTCCACCTGCTACAAGCACGGCGTCCCCATCTGGGTGGGCGCGGTGCAGGACGGCTCCATCTTCCTCAACGTCGTGAAGCTGAAGCGCCTGTTGGGTGACGCGTTCAAGTTCGAGCTCGACATCAACGAGGACGTCTTCTCCATGGCCGCGATGCAGCACTACTGCCGCCACAACGGCAGCGGGAAGCTGGCCATCTGGATCCTGGGCGGCGGCGTGCCCAAGAACTACACGCTCCAGGGCGAGCCCCTGCTGGATCAAATCCTCAACGTCCCCACGTCGGGCTTCGACATCGACGTGCAGTTCTGCGTGGACCCGGTGGACAACGGTGCGCTGTCCAGCTGCCCGGCCGGTGAGGGCCACACCTGGGGCAAGGTGTCCGTGGAGGCCGTGGAGACGGGCTCCATGTACGTGCACTGCGACGTGACGGCGGTGTTCCCCTGGCTCACGCACGCGCTGTTCAGCGAGCCGAAGAACAAGCGCAAGCCCATGCGGCTGATGGACAAGATGGACGCGGCCGTGAAGTTCCTGGACGCGGACGTCAAGAAGCGCAGCAAGTCGTTGATGAAGACCCTGGACTGGAGCGTCGAGGAGGCTGAACCCTCCACGAAGAAGGACGCGAAGGCCCACGACGCGTACGTCCGTTAGAGCAGGTCCCCTTCCTCGCAGTCCGCGAAGTCCCAAGGAGCCGGTGATGAGTGTTCAGCCTGCAGCGCCCGCGACGGGCGTGGTGATGACCCTGGTGAGCGCCCCGCAGTTGAAGACCCAGGTGACGCACGGCCCGTCGGGCGCGGTCCTGCCCACGGAGGCCCCGAAGGACAACGGCGGCACCGGGGGCAGCTTCTCCCCCACGGACCTCGTGGCCACGGCGCTCATGTCGTGTGTCGTGACCACCATGAGCATCGCGGCCACTCGCGAGGGCTTCACGCTGGGCGAGGTGCGCGCGACGGTGGAGAAGCGGATGACCCCGCCGCCGCGCCGCATCGGTGAGCTGGTGCTGTCCATTCTGCTGCCCTCGGGGCTCGCTCCGCCCCAGCGCGAGATGCTGGAGAAGATCGCCCACGAGTGTCCGGTGGCGCGCAGCCTCCACCCGGATGTGAAGGTGACGACGTCGTTCACGTATCCGGACTGAGGCCGCCTGACGGGGGCCTGGACGGCTGCTCGCCCTCCAGCCCCCGGGTGTGACGTGCGGCCACGCACCCGAGTGCCCACCCTGGGCTGAAGCTTTTCGACGCTCCGGGGAGGAAACGCCGCATGAATCTGAAGCGACTGGGCATCTACCTGAACGACCACCTCCTGGGCTCCACGGTGGGAGTGGACCTCGCGCGCCGCACGGAGCACGAGAACCGCAGCAACCCGGTGGGCGCCTACCTGTCCTCGCTGATTCCGCTGTTGGAGCAGGACCGCGCCACGCTCCTGGCGGTGATGTCCGCGCTGGAGGTGAAGCCGGATCCGCTGAAGGTGGGCGGCGCGTGGGTGGTGGAGAAGCTGTCGCGGCTGAAGCTCAACGGGTCCTGGCTGCGCTACTCCCCGCTGAGCCGGCTGGTGGAGCTGGAGGGCCTGTGCGTGGGCTCCCACGGACGCGTGTCCCTGTGGAGGAGCCTGGAGAAGGTGGCCGCGAAGGATCCGCGCCTGGCGCGGTTCGACTTCGCCTTCCTGGCCGAGCGCGCGGACGGACAGCTCGCCACGCTCCAGACGCTGCGGCTTCGCTCGACGGAGGCCGCGTTCATGGACACCTCCGTCGAGACCGGCGAGGACATGCCGGTCCCGACAGAGGCCTGAGGCTTCAGGGCCTCAGGTGCCCGACGGTGACACCGGAGGACGCACGCCGCCGTTCTCCGGCCCGGGCAGCAGGCGCAGCTGGCTGGCGGAGGTGAACGTCGCGTCCACCTCGCGCTCCAGGTACGTGTAGCCCGACAGGCCGTCCTCGTAGACGCGCAGCAGGTTGCGCGACTCGTCCAGCCGCCGCCCGGCGCCAGCGACACCTGCACCGTGTGCGTGTCCCCGAAGAGGTTGTGCAGGTCGCCCAGGATCTCCTGGTACGCGCCCACCAGGAAGATGCCCAGGTAGTAGTCGTCGCTGTTGAGCGCGTGCAGCTCCAGCGCGTCCTTCACTTCCCGCTTGTCGATGAAGTGTTCGATCTTCCCGTCCGAGTCGCAGGTGATGTCCGCCAGCGTCGCGCGCCGGGTCGGCTTCTCCGCGAGGCGGTGGATGGGCATCATCGGGAAGAGCTGATCAATGGCCCAGGAGTCCGGCAGCGACTGGAACACGGAGAAGTTGCAGAAGTACGTGTCGCTGAGCTGCTTCTCCAGCGCCTCCAGCTCCTCCGGAATCTCCCCGGACTCGCGCGCCACGCGCAGGATCTTGTGGCAGATGGCCCAATAGAGGTTCTCCGCCGCCACGCGCTGCTCCAGCGACAGGTGGCCCAGGCTGAAGAGCTGGAGGCTCTCCTCCTTGGCGTCCTGCGCGTCGTGGAAGGCCTCGATGACGTTCTTGTTCGTCACCTCGCGGAAGGTGGCCCAGAGGTTGCGCACCACGGAGGGCGCCTTCTCATCCACCTTGTCGGGCGTCTGCGTCGGGTCGAACTCGCTGGTGCCCAGCACGTCCACCACCAGCACGGCGTGGTGCGCGACGACGGCACGGCCGGATTCGGAGACGAGCGTGGGGTGCGGCACGCCCGCGCGGTCGCACGCCTCCATCACGCCGAAGACGACGTCGTTGGCGTACTCCTCCGTCGTGTAGTTCATGGAGGAGGCGAAGTTCGTCTGTGAAGCCGATGCAGGACATCAGCTCGGAGGAGGACAGGCCGAACTTGGAGCGGTCACCGCCGCTTGCCTCCCACTTGCCGGCGCCGCGCGTGGACAGCTTCACGCGCATGCCCAGGCGGGGGGCGATGCCGGTGCGGCGGGCGACCTCCGCGATGAGGGGCAGCTCGCTGGGCTTCTCCACCACGAGGATGACGTTGCGGCCCAGGCGCGAATAGAAGAGCGCCGTCTCGATGTACTCCTCGTCCTTGTAGCCGTTGCAGATGACGAGCGCGTCCTCGTTGTCCAGGAGCGCCATCACCGCGAGCAGCTCCGGCTTGCTGCCGGCCTCCAGCCCGTAGGTGAACTCCTTGCCCGCCTCGATGATGGTCTCCACCACGTAGCGGTGCTGGTTCACCTTGATGGGGTACACGCCCCGGTACAGGCCCTTGTAGCCCTGGTCCGCGATGGCCTTCTTGAACGCGTTGTTCAGGTGCACCACGCGGTGGCGCAGCACGTCCGTGAAGCGCAGTAGCAGCGGCAGGCCGATGCCCCGGCGGCGGACCTCGTCCACCAGCTCCTTGAGGTCCATGCTCGGAGCGGTGTTGTTTCGTTGCCTCCGGGTAGGACGTGCGGCGGATGGAAACTCCCATGAACAAGGGAGGGGGGCCGGACTATCGGAAACGTCCCGGGCATTCAATAGCCGCCTGTTCGAGGAGCAGGCAGGCGAGCGGGGGCCCCAGGCAGTGCGCTGGCCCTGCTGGGCCGGTGAGCATCCAATTCCTACCCTTCCACCTGGAAGCCCAGGGAGGCCGAGTGGAGAGAAGGGGAGGGTACATGGAGTCGTCCGCACGCAGGGAAGAAGCACCTTTGACCCCGCGGGAGATCTTCGAGCGGTTGGACCGCTTCGTCATCGGACAGGACGCCGCGAAGCGCGCGGTGGCGATCGCAGCGCACAACCACCTCAAGCGCATCCAGGCACGCCGGATGCGCCGTCAGTCAGACGCACATCGCGCGCAACCTGGCGGACATCCTCCACGTGCCCTTCACCACCGTCGACGCCACCGAGTACACGGAGGCGGGCTACTACGGGAAGGACGTGGAGGTGATGGTGTCCGACCTGCTCTTCAAGGCCAACCACTCGGTGGAGGACACCCAGCGGGGCATCATCTTCATCGACGAGGTGGATAAAATCGCCCGTCGCACGCAGGGCGCCCGCAACGGCGCCGGCAGCCGCGACATCGGCGGTGAGGGCGTGCAGCAGTCGCTGCTGAAGTTGCTGGAGGGGCGCGAGGTGCACGTGCCCATGAACGTCACCCAGGCGTGGAACAAGAGCGACTTCGTGCAGGTGGACACGCGCGACATCCTCTTCATCTGCGCGGGCACGTTCAGCGACCTGCACGACTTCGGCGACGACGGCGGCCGGGCCATGGGCTTCGGCGCGGACGCGGCGGGCGCGAAGAAGAAGGAGAAGCGCATCTCCACGAAGCAGCTGGTGGACTTCGGGATGATGGCCGAGTTCCTGGGCCGCATGCCGGTGATGGTGCAGTTGGAGCGGCTGGGCGAGCCGGAGCTGTTGCGCGTGCTCACCGAGCCGCCGGATGCCATCACCCGGGAGTTCAAGGAGCTGCTCTCCCTGGACGACATCGAGCTGGAGTTCCCGGAAGGGGGCCTGCGCGAGGTGGTGCGCTACTCGGTGGCGCGGGGGCTGGGGGCGCGCGGCCTGCGCTCCATCCTGGAGCACGTGATGTCGGACATCATGTTCGAGGCGCCCGAGCGGCGGCACCGTCAGGTGGCGGTGGACGCGGAGTTCGTGAAGGCGCGCCTGTCCAGCCTGGACGACGTCGAGATCAGCGTTTGACGGACGGCTTGTCCGCGGCCCGAGCGGCGGCGCCCAACCGCGCCGCCGTCTGCGGGTCCTGGATGAGCTGGAGGATGGCGTCGTTGCGCAGCAGGGCCTGCGAGTCGCCGCGCTGGAGCGCGCCCTTGAGGTCCTGCTGCTTCAAGGCGGCCTGGAAGCGCGGATCCTTGAGCAGGGCCTTGAAGGCCGGGTCGTCCTGGAGCTTGCGCGCGCGCTCCGGGTCCTGGCTGGCCTGGGCCACGCTCACCAGGTCCTTCAGGGGCGCGAACTGGGTGAGTTCGAAGAGGTTGTAGCGGCGGGCCATCTCGAAGGAGACGGAGCCCATGGGGGACACGCCCACGCGCTTGCCGGCGACGACGACGTGCTGCTCCAGGAAGGTGAGCGCGCTCAGGCTGACCCAGAAGATGGCGGCCATCTTCCCGCCGCCCAGGATGAAGCCCAGGGTGCGGTCCAGGCCGCGCTCGTCCGGGTTGCGTCCGGACAGAAAGCGCATGAGCAGCGCGCTCAGGGCGTAGCGCACGGTGAGCCACGTGACGACGAAGAGGAGCACCGTTCCGGCCAGGGTGCCCACGAGCAGCGGGGCGCCCATGGCGACGGCGAGCTTGGGACCCACGATGGGCGCGAGCTTGCGTGAGACGAAGTAGCCCACCGCGAGGCCCGCGGTGTTGGCCATCTGCCGGGACGCGCCGGACAGGGCGCCCAGGATGCCGAAGAAGAGCACCAGGCCCAGGAGGATGAGGTCGATGGCCATGGATGGGATTCCCGGTGGGGTGAGCGCTCAGCGGATCTTGAACGACGAATCGCCCTTGGACTTCTCCGCGGTCTGCTTCTGCGCTTCCGCGAGGGCTTCCTTGTAGCGGGCGTTGGAGGGCTCGTAGGTGAGCGCCATCTTCAGGTTGCGCTCGGCGGCGGAAGGGTTGCCGGCGTCCAGGTCCTTCTGGGCCTGCGCGTAGAACTGACGGCCCTTGGGATGGGTGCCGATCTGCTCTTCCTGTTCCTTCTTCACCGCGGCCTTCGTCTCCGACTCGGAGGCGTCGGTGAAGCGCAGCTTCTGCGCGCGGTCCGGGCCCGCGATGTCCGCGAGGTACTTCTTGCGCTTGGTGTCGTCGCGCAGGACGTAATAGGCCTCGGTGATGCGCTTGTAGAGCTCGTGCACCTGCTCCTTGAGCGCCTTGGACTCCAGTTGGAAGAAGCGGTCCGGATGGTAGACGCGGCTCTCCCGGTAGAAGGCCTTCTTGATGTCGGAGGGCACGGCGGAGCGCTCCAACGCGAGCAGCTCGAAGTAGTCCGTCTGGTCCAGCTTCGCGCAGCGGGACTCCAGCTCCGCGAGCTGTTCCAGGCTGAGCGCCGGGCCTCCGGCCGCGGCGGGCGGTGGCGGCGGGGTGAGCGCGGAGACCGACGGCGCGAGGCCCGGCACGGGCGGCGGCGTGGGTGGACGCGCGGAGCCGGCGGGCGCGATGGCGGGCAATGAGACCGTGGGCCGGTTGCCAGGGCGGGGCACCGGAGGGCCGGCCGGGGCGATGGGCGGTACGACCATTCCGACGGCGAGCACCGGGGGCGGCGTCGACATGGGCGCCACGGCGGGGACGACGGCGGGAGGGCTGATCCGGGGCGCGACGGGCGCGGGCGTCATCGGTCCGATGGCGGGGACGGGACGCGCGACGGCGGGCACGGCCGGCGCGATGGACGGCACGGCCGGGATCCGGGAGGCCGAGGGCGGCGTGACCGCGACCGTGGGAACAGCGGGGGCGATCGCGGGCACGGCGGGGGCGATC
>SECN01000585.1 GCA_004173515.1 Myxococcaceae bacterium
CGCAGCTTCATGTGGCAGTCTCCTCGAAGTGGATCCGTGTTGCGGTGCCCGCCGTCGTAGTGGAAGGCACCGGGCAAGTCCAACCCGTGAGGCGGGCTACTCGCGGCGGCGGGGTGGGCTGGGAGGTGCCGGCGCTGCTGGCGTTCGCGGCGGTGTTCGTGGGACTGGCCGCGTTCAGCGTGAGCCGCCGCGAGTAGCCCGCCTCACGGGTTGGACTTGCCCGGTGCCTTCCACTACGACGGCGGGCACCGCAACACGGATCCACTTCGAGGAGACTGCCACATGAAGCTGCGTACGCCTGGCTTGTCGATGGTCGCCGTCGTGGGGCTGCTGGCCCTGCCCGCGTGCAAGAAGGAGGAGGCGCCTGTCGCGGAGGCTCCTGCCCGCGCGACGCCCCCCACGCAGCAGCCGCTGCCTCCGGCGGCGAACGCGGGCGCGGGTGAGGGCGAGGCGGTGGCTGCGGCCCCCGCGGGCAACGGCGTGGTGAAGGGCACGGTGTCCTTCACCGGCACGGCGCCGGTGATGGCGGACCTGGCGCCCAGCGTGGACCCCGCGTGTGACGGCCGGCCGGAGAAGGAGCAGTCCGTGCTGGTGAAGGACGGCAAGCTCAAGAACGTGTTGGTGCGCGTGCGCGGCACGGTGGCGGGAGCGCCCGCGGCGCCGTCGACGCCGGTGGTGGTGGACCAGTCCAAGTGCACGTACGTGCCGCGCGTGCAGGGCGCGATGGCGGGCCAGCAGGTGGTGTTCAAGAACAGCGACGGCACGCTGCACAACGTGCGTGGCGTGGTGGGCACGAAGCCGGTGTTCAACGTGGCGCAGCCGCCCTCGGGCGCGCCGGTGCAGAAGCCCCTGCCGGCGGACGCGGACGTGCTGCGCCTCAAGTGCGACGTGCACCCGTGGATGACGGCCTTCGTGGTGAGCAACGCGAACCCGTACTTCGCCACCACCGCGGACGACGGCACGTTCACCCTGACGGGCCTGCCGGCGGGCACGTACACGGTGGAGGCGTGGCACGAGACGCTGGGCACGAAGACGGCGGAGGTCACCGTGAAGGACGGCGCTCCGGCGGATGCGTCGTTCACGTTCGCCGCGACGGACGCCCCCGCGAAGCCGTAGCGCGGGTTCGGTACATGGGAAGGGGACTGCTCTTTCGGCCCCTTCCTGTACGGAGTCTCAAGGCGGGGTGACGGAAGTGGCACCCCAGGTTGCCCGAGGTGCGGGCGCCTGATGCCCCCGTGCCGCCTGCTCAAGTCGCGAGGTGACACGTCGTTCGCGGTGCGAACGCCCGGGCCCTCGCTACGCCTGTGCGCGCTCCACCACCGGAGCGGGAGGCCCCGCCTTGCGGATCGTGAAGCCCACGCGCGCGCCTCCGTCGGGCCGGTTCTCCGCGAAGGCCTCGCCCCCGTGGGCCCGGGCAATCCGCTGCACCAGCGCGAGCCCCAGCCCCAGCGAGCCGGCCTCGCGCGCCTCGCCGCCCCGGTCCTTCCGGTAGAACGGCAGGAAGATGCGCGTCTCCTCTCCGGGCAGCAGCCCCGGGCCCCGGTCCTCCACCCAGAAGCACAGGTGTTCGGGGCCGTGGTCCTGGAGCCGGAGCGCCTCCACGCCCGCCCCATGCCGACGCGCGTTGTCGAGCAGGTTCACCAACGCCCGTCCCAGCAGCGTCGCGTCCGCCAGCAACATCACGTCGTCCGTCTCCGGCTGCAACAGCGTGGCGGACAGCCCCGAACGCTCCAGCGCCTGCGCCGCCAGCACCCCCGCCTCCAGCGCCTTGGGCGTGAGCTGTCCGAAGTCCAGGCGCGAGCTCGCGAGCAGTTCACCCACCAGCGCATCCAGCTCCACCACCTCGCGGTCCACCTGATCCAACGTGCGCGGGTTGCCGCCCCCGTCGCGTAACAGCTCCGTCAGCACGCGCAACCGCGCCAGCGGCGTGCGCAGCTCATGGGACACCGCGGCCAGCAGCTCGCGTTGATCCGCCATCTGCTTCTCGATGCGCGCCGCCATGTCGTTGAAGGACTCGGCCAGCACCGCGAACTCGCCGGTGGCGTGGCGGTGGAGGCTCGCCCGCGTCCCCATCTTGCCCGCGCCCAGCTCCTGCGTGGCCTTCACCAGCGTGTCCACCGGCCGCGCCAGCCGGTACGAGATGCCCCCCGCCGCCGTCCACAGCACCAGCACCGCGATGCCCAGGGGCAGGATGCTTCGAAGAGGGTTGCGGCCGCGCATGCGCATGTAGCAGGCCTGGGCCGTGCCCAGCTTCATCCCGTCGCGGATCACCGGGATGGATGCGTCCGGCTCCTCGCACGGAGCCCCACCGCGCGCGACCACCGCGCCGGACAGGTCCGTCAGCTCCACGTCCACGCCCAGGTCGTTCGAGATGCCCTGCACCAACGCCGCGCGCTCGGCCGGCGCGTCCCACGCATCCGCGAAGCGGTGGCCCACGAACGAGCGCACGCGCTCCGTCTCCTGCTGCCACGCGGAGCCGCCCACCAGGTTCATCACCCCGGACACCACCAGCACCGTCACCAGGATGGTGAGCCCGAAGAGGACGAACAGCCGCCTTCGCAACCGCGCCTGCACGAACGACCCCAGCCGCCCCAGGTGCCAGGGCGGCCGGTGGTGTTCGTGGCCCCTCCGGTGTCGGCCGAAGCCTCGGACGTGCGGCGGGATGCACGGGTCCTCGCGGTGCTCCCAGCGATGCCAGCCCATCACGCGCCTTCCTTGGCGAACACGTAGCCCACGCCGCGCACCGTCTTGATGAGGCGCGTGCCCACGTCCCCCAGCTTCTGCCGCAGGTGGGAGATGTGCACGTCCACCGTGCGCTCGCTCACCACCGTGTCGCTGCGCCCCGCCTCGCCCAGCAGCGCGTCGCGGGGAATCACCCGGCCAGCCCGCCGCACCAGCGCGAGCAGCAGGTCGAACTCCAGGCCCGTCAGGTCCACCGCGCGCCCCTCCACCCGCACCTCGCGCCCGGACACGTCGATGGACACCCCGCTCGACTCCAGCCGGTCCGCCACCGACGATGGCTGCGCCCTGCGCAACACCGCGCGCAGCCGGGCGAGCAGCTCCCGGGGCCCGAAGGGCTTGGGCAGGTAGTCATCCGCGCCCAGCTCCAGCCCCACCACCCGGTCCGTCTCATCCCCCTTGGCGGTGAGCATCAGCACGGGGATGCGGCTCTTGGCCCGGATGCGCTTGCACACCTCCAGCCCGTCCATGCCCGGCATCATCACGTCCAGGAGCACGGCGTCGAAGGCGTTCGCCTCCAGCGCCGCCAGCCCCCGCCCGCCGTCGGGCGCGTGGCTGACGGTGATGCCGTTCTGCCCGAGGTACTCCGCGAGCAGCTCGAACATCCGGGTGTCGTCATCGATGAGCAGGACGCGGGTGGGCATGGTCGGCGTGAATCCTAACGTGCTCCCGGTGCATCAGCGGGTCCTGACGACCCGGCCGGAGCCCGTTGTGCGTGCCAGTCCCAGTACGGCGGCGTCCCGTTGCGGTAGGCGGTGGCACCCCAGCCCCCTGAATGGCAGGGCGCGCGGTGGTGGCGGGCCAGCTTCGAGAAGCCGGAGGCGTAGCCGCCGATGGCACCCGCGGCGAGAAGGACGACGAGCAAGCGGTGTCTCATGGGGAGATCTCCAGGAAGGGGATGCGGAAGGGGAAGGGCGGCTCAGACCATCGAAGGGGGCGCGTCGTCGTTGTGGGGACCGCCGCCCCAGCGTCCGCGTCCCCGCCCGCCGCAGCCCCGGCCGTA
>SECN01000586.1 GCA_004173515.1 Myxococcaceae bacterium
AGGGGGCCCGAAAGTTCGCGTGGGGACGCGGGGTTGCCTAGAGTCGGGACCCGGGCGGGTCGGCCGGCTCCCCCCGGGCCTGGATTGCAGGTAGGCTCCGGTAGCATTTCTTGGTCCCACCCGCAGGCACACCCTCCACGTCCTTGAGCTCGCCCCAGACGGCCACCCCGTTCGGAAAGTACCTGCTCATCAAGCGCCTCGCGCTGGGCGGGATGGCGGAGCTGTTCCTGGCGCACAAGCCGCCGTCGCAGGAGCTGGTGGTCATCAAGCGGATCCTCCCGTACCTGTCGGAGGAGCCGGAGTTCGTCCAGATGTTCCTGGACGAGGCGCGCATCGCCGCCCAGCTGCACCACCCCAACGTCGTGCAGGTGCACGAGCTGGGGAAGGAGGGCGACAACATCTTCATCTGCATGGAGTACGTGGAAGGCGTCGACCTGCGCCGCGTGCTCGTGGAGGAGGCCAAGTTCGGCTCCTCCCTGCCCTACGGGGTCGCGGCGAGGATCTGCGCGTACATCGCGTCGGGCCTGGACCATGCGCACTTCAGCCGGGGCGTGGATGGCCGGCCGCTGGAGCTGATCCACCGGGATGTCAGCCCGCAGAACGTGATGATCTCCTACGACGGGCGCGTGAAGCTCGTCGACTTCGGCATCGCCAAGGCCGGCGCCTTCATGGAGCGCAGCAAGCCGGGCGTCATCAAGGGGAAGTTCCTCTACCTGTCGCCCGAGCAGATCATGCAGGAGCGGCTGGACCACCGGGCGGACATCTACGCGCTCGGGGTGATGCTGTATGAAATCACCACCGGCAAGCAGCCCTTCTCCCGGCAGACCACGGAGGGCATCCTCTACGCCATCCGCCACGAGGAGGCGACGCCGCCGCACCTGGTGCGCCCGGACTATCCGGAGGAGCTGTCGCGCATCGTGATGCGCTGCCTGGTGAAGGACCGCAACCAGCGCTACCAGCGGGCCTCCGCCGTGAGGGCGGACCTGGACGCGTTCCTCGCCTCCGGGGTGCTCAAGCAGAGTCTGGACATCCCGCACTACATCGCGCGCCTGCTCGGGGAGGCCGACGAGCGCACCGTGCTGCACATCCCGCCGGCGAAGCGCGCGGGCCGGCACGAGGCCACCGTCCCGCTGCCGTCCCTGCGGCAGCCTCCGCCCCCGCCCGTCCAGGACCCGCCGGAGGACACCGCGGCCCGGACGCTGCCCCTGGCGTCGGAGGTGGAGGACACCGCCGCGCGCACGCTGCCGCTGCCGAACGAGCATGACGTGGAGGACACCGCCGCGCGCACGCTGCCCCTGGGGGGCTCGGCGTCCGGGCTGGGCCGCACGCAGCCCCGGACGGGCTCTGGCGCGGTGACGCCCGCGGGGCTCGTGGCGCGTCCGAATGCGCGCCGGCCCACGCGGGAAGGCGCGGTGCTGAACGCCTACGACGACAAGGAAGGCGAGCCCGCGACGCAGATGGCGCTGCCCCGCGAACTGCCCACGCGCGGCTACGACGACGAAGAGGAGGACGAGGACTTCGACGAGTCCACCGCTGTCGGCACGGTGCCCGGTGCCTATCCGCCGCGCCGGCACCTGGAGCCGGTGCTGGAGCCGGAGACGCTGCGGGACGAAGAGGACGAGGACGCGGACTCCACCGTGCCGCTGCGCGCGCGTCGGCCCCGGGGTGGCGTGCCCTCGCCGGTGCGCAGGGGGGGGGCCGCGGACACGTCGCGCCCGTCGCCTCCGGTGGAGCGCGGGGACGTCGACCGCGGGCGCCGGATGTCCTCGCCGGGCGTGGCCATGCCGCGCGGTCCGGTGGACGGGGATCCGTTCTCTCCCTCTCCGCGCAGGACGCCTCCGCATGCATCCGAGGTTCGGGTGCCGCCGCTTCCGGGTTCACGCCGTCCGGGCGGTGGACCCGGTGATGACGGCCGCTCCGAGCCGCTGGCTTCGGGACCCCGGCGTATGGGCGTGCCCCAGGGGGAAGACGGTCGCTCCGAAGCGCTGGCCTCGGGGCCCCGGCGCATGGGTGTGCCTCCGGGCGACGACGGGCGCGCCGAAGCGCTGGCTTCGGGACCCCGGCGCATGAACGTGCCCCCGGGAGATGACGGGCGCGCTGAAGCCCTGGCTTCAGGGCCTCGGCGCATGAACGTGCCTCCGGGCGACGACGGGCGCGCGGACTCCTCCCGCCGGCCGCAGGGGTCTTCGAACGAGGAGGGCCGCGGGGCCGCGATTCCGGGGGCTCGGCGTCCGGGAACGCTGTCCAGCGACGCGAACCGCTCCGCCCCGCCCGGGAACGCAGGGGCGCGCAATGTCCGCGCGCCGCCGCGTCCGTCCCCGCAGGATGACGAGCGCTTCAGCACCGACCCGGGCATGTCCGGCGCGAGCCAGACGGACCCCACGCCCGGCCGTTCCCTGGATCCGGATGACGACGAGTCCACCATGGGCCTCCCGTCGCAGCGTCGGCAGGCCCGCAGGGGCTTGCGCGCCTCGGACGCCGAGGAGCCCGACGACGAAGACGGACAGGGGTTCGACGAGGACGACGGACCGGACACCTTCGATTCGTCCGCGGCCCGCCGCAGGGGGCGCACCGCCGTGATCCTGACGGTGGTCGCGGTGCTCGTCGCGATGCTGAGCCTGGGCGCCGCCTGGATGATGGGGGCCTTCGACCCGGAGGGGCCGCCCGGTGCCATTCCGATGAAGGCGCCCGGCGCGGAGGAGTCGTCCGGCACCGCTCCCGTGACTGCGCCCACGGGCGCTGTCGCCCGGGCCGCCCCGGTGCAGAAGCCCGTCCTCGCGGAGCCCTCCGCGACCGTGGATGCGGGGCTTGGGGGCAACGCGAACGCGCTCGCCGCGGTGACTCCTCCGGAGCCCCAGCCGGACCCGGAGCCTCAGGCCCCCGTTGCCCCTTCACCGGCGCCCGGCACGGTGCAGGTCCGGTTCGAGGCGCCAGCGCGCACCGTGCTTGGCCGGCCGGGGGGCGAAAAGCTGCCCGTCAACCAGGTGCTCGCCGTGGCTCCCGGCCTTCTTCGTGTTCAGTACACCTGTCCGGGAAAACGGATACTTCCACGCATCGAGACCTACAACATCCGACCTGGAATCGTGGAACTCCAGACGCTCCGGGTCCCATGCCGGAGGCGACGCTAATCGGGACGGCCACTTGCCCGTATGCGGCATGCGCACCCTGCGGCGGACACGTAGGACCGGGTAAGCTTGAGTGCCCTTAAGTCGTTGGAATTCCTTGGCTTTCCACCAAGCGGGCGCGTTTACACATGTCAGAGGGGTCCGTAGACTCCGCCCCCTCTATGGCTCGCGCGAAGAAGCAGAAGAACATCATCCGACAGAGGACCTACCCCGCGGGGAGGGTGGCCCGGCAGCTTCCGGTCGCCCCTGAGCCCAACCGCCTGGTGAAGGTGTGGCGACGTGTATTGGAGCGGCGGCTTCGCACGCGGTTGCGGGGGAAGGTGGCGGTGGAGATCCACGACAACACGCACACGATGCTCACGTTCCAGCGCCAACGCGCGCTGTGGCGGCTTCGGCTGCACCACATGTTCCTGGCCGCGCCGGATGAGGTGCTCCAGGCGCTCGCCAGCTTCGTGCGCACGGGGGACGCGGACTCGAGCGTGCTCCTGGACCGGTACATCGAGCGCAACCGCATCTTCATCCGCCGGCTGTCCCCGGCGCAGATGCGCAAGCGGCTGCGGCTGTCCCCGGTGGGGCGCTACCACGACCTGGCGCGCATCTATGAGCGGCTCACCGGCGTTGGACCAGCCGCTGGTGCCCCGCTACTTCGTGGAGTGGATCGTCTTCCACGAGATGCTGCACCACGTGTACCGCGCCCGCAGGGGCGAGGACGGCCGGCGCTGCATCCACCCGCCGGAGCTGATGGAGCACGAGAAGCGCTTCCACGACTACCAGCGGGCCGTCGCCTGGGAGCGGGAGAACCTGGACCTGCTGCTGTGCGCCCGCACGGAGCAGGCCTGACGGAGGGCCTCGTCCCCGGGCGCCGTGAGGGCGTCAGGGGAGGATGAGGCCGCCCGGGTCACGCCGCTCGGAGGTGGTCGGGGCAGGGGGCTCGCCCGACGCTGGAGCCCCCGTCGCCGCCGCTGACGGGGCCTGCGCGCCCGCGGCGGCCAGGACGACGACCTTGGCGAAGAGCGTCTCCGCGAAGCGGGAGAAGGGCTCCTCGACTCCGTGGAAGAGCCGCCGGGCCTCGCCCCGGGCCATGGCCGCCTGGAGCGACCGGCCGGTGTCCTCGAAGAAGGCCGCCATCCGCCACAGCCGGCGGGCGTAGCGCTGGCGCACCTCCGGGGTGAAGTAGGCCTTCGCCGCGTCCAGCACCTTCTGCCGCACCTGCTCCTGGCGCTGCGGCCCGCTCAACGCCAGCGGGCTTCCGGCCAGCGCCTGCACCTGCTCCATCAGCCGCTGCATGTGCGCCTCAGGCGGCATCCACTCGGCGATCTCCGGCGTCGCGTGGAGCTGGTCGCCCTCCAGGGCATGTCGTGCGTCGTCGGGCTGCGGGGCGGGCAGGGGCGCGGGCTCGTGGAGAGGCTGCACCCCATGGTGGCGCAGCGCCGCCTCCAGGTCCGGAGGGAAGGGTGTGCGGGTGCTCAGGTTGAGGGCCGCCGCCTCCGCGAGCAGCGTGGCGCCCTCTTCGCGGGAGACCTCCGAACCGAAGCGGTTCTGCTGCGCGTGCTTGAGCATGCGGCGCACCTCCCCCCGGCTCACCTCCGTGCGCGTCATCTCCAGCACGCCCTGCTCATCCGACGCGATGACCTGGAGCAGCTCCACGCCGCCCCGCACCACGCGCGGCAGCAGCAGGCCGTACTGCCCCGTGGACGACACGACCGTCACCAGCGTCGGCAGCGTCTCCGGGGCCGCCGCGGGCGCTGACTCCCGGGGAGCCTCGGGCGGGGTGACGCCGCGCGAACGCAGCCGGTACAGCGCCTTCTTCGCGGCCTTGGCCAGCGGCTTCACGCGGGAGGCGGCCAGGGACTCCGGCAGGGCCACGTGGCCCGCCAGCACCGCGGCCTCCAGCACCGCGCCCGCCAGCGGCTCCGGCAGTGCCTCCACGTCCCCGGGGGAGGCGGAGGCCACATCGGACGCCAACCGCCGGGCCTGCTCGACGGCCGCGGCGGCGAAGGCGGGCAGGGCGGTGCCGGCGCGCAGCGCGTCCAGCAG
>SECN01000587.1 GCA_004173515.1 Myxococcaceae bacterium
TTGAGACCACGCACCGCGGCGAGCGGGCGTACGACCTCTACAGCCGCCTGCTCAAGGACCGCATCATCCTCCTGGGCACGCCCATCAACGACGATGTGGCCAACCTCATCGTCGCCCAGCTCCTGTTCCTGGAGTCCGAGGACCCGGACAAGGGCATCAACCTCTACATCAACTCCCCCGGTGGCTCCGTCACCGCGGCGCTCGCGATGTACGACACGATGCAGTACGTCAAATGCCCCGTGTCCACCATCTGCGTGGGCCAGGCGGCCTCCGCGGGCGCGCTGCTCCTGCTGGCCGGCTCCAAGGGCAAGCGCTACGCCCTGCCCAACGCCCGCATCATGATCCACCAACCGCTGGGCGGCGCGCAGGGGCAGGCCACGGACATCGACATCCAGGCCAAGGAGATCCTCCGCCTGCGCGCGTACCTCAACGGCCTGTTCGTGAAGCACACGGGCCACACCATCGAGCGCATCGAGAAGGACACCGAGCGCGACTACTTCATGAGCGCCGAGGAGGCCCGACAGTACGGCCTCATCGACGAGGTCGTGGAGCGCGCGGGCATCCCGACCCCCAAGTAGCCCTGCATTCCCGAGCGGCCGGGGGAGCCTCCCCCGCGCCGCCGTGCCGTCCAGGCATGCTTGGAGCGGCCGATTCGCAACTGTCCCACAGTGCGGCTTGACGTTGGCGTGCCCACTGTCTGGAGATGGCGCCCCGCTCTGTGATTGCCGCTCTCCTGCCTGCCCTCCTGGCGGGTGTTGGTTGTGCCACCGGACCCACCGGGCGTCCGCCCGTGCCTCCCGCGTCCGCGTCCGTGCAGTCGGAGCTGGGCGAGCGCAACGTCATCGACGCGGGCGCGGAGTACGCCCGTCAGAACGGCATCCTGTTGGCGCAGGGCGGCGAGGCGGTGCGCGTGCGCCCCAACTACTGGCGGATCCGCTTCGCGCTCCCGCAGGAAGGCTCCGGCAAGCTGCTGGAGCTGGACTTCGATGAGCTGGCGCAGCGCGTGACGGGGTCGCGCCGCCTGGACATCACGCCCACCTTCGAGCCCACCTCCAGCACGTACCGGCCCAGCGACGCGAGCCCCGCGACGGGCGGCTCGGGTCGCTGAAGCGCCACGCGGCTTAGGGCAGCAGGGTGATGCGGTCGAGCGCCGGGGCTGGCAGCGGGTGGGCCTCCGTGCTCTTCGCGGTCAGGTAGGCCTCCAGCGCGTCGGAGTCCACCGCGCCGCCCCGCAGGTTCGTGCCTTCGGTGAGGACGGTGAAGCCGTCACCCCCCGGCGCGAGGAAGCTGTTCACCGTGACGCGGTAGCTGGCGGCGGGATCCACCGTCGTGCCGTTGAGCTTGATGCTGCCCGGGTCCACCTTGGAGCCCAGGGGCGCCGACGCGCTGAACGCGTACGAGAAGCCCGCGGACGGCAGGAGGATGCGGGTGGCCGTGCCAGCGCGGAACTGCTGCTCCAGCAGGCGTTCGATCTGCGCGCCCGTGAGCGTCAGGGTGACCAGGCTGTTGCCGAAGGGCTGCACGGTGAAGGCCTCGCCGTAGGTGATGGAGCCGGTGTCGCTGGGGTTGGCCGGGTCGCGCACGAGGTCGGCCCGCACGCCGCCGGGGTTCATGAAGGCGACCCCGGCGCCGCCCAGGCCCGCGGGCCTCGTGGCTTCCAGCTGGGCGTCCGCGATGACGAAGCCCAGGGTGGACTGTCCGGTGGGGTCCTTCTGGGTGTCGCCGCGCAAGAGCGTCTGGGCAATCCAGCCGATGACGCGGCCCTCCAGCGGCGCCGTCAGGCCCTTGTAGCGGGACACCAGCTCGGTGACGGTGGGGTCCGGCGTCACGGTGCGGGTGACGATGACGTTCTGGGCCTGGACCTTCGTCACGGTGCCCGTCTTCGCGTCCAGGGTCAGGTCGATGTCCGTGAGCAGCCGGCCCACGGAGGCGGCACTGGTGACGAGCTTGCCGCTCAGCGTGCAGTTGTAGGACTGGTGGGTGTGGCCGCTGACGATGACGCTCACCGCGGGGTCCAGCCCCTGGGCGATGTCCAGGATGGGGCCGGAGATGCCCTTGCACTCGTTGTAGAGCGAATCGAGCGCGGGCATCCCGCCCTCGTGCACCACGACGACGATGGCGCCTGCGCCCTGCGCCTTCAGCTCCGGCACCAGCGCGTTGACGGTCTCCACCTCGTCCTTGAAGGTGAGGCCGGCGATGCCCGAGGGGGTGACGATGTTCGGCGTGCCTTCCAGCGTCATGCCGATGAAGGCCACCTTCACGCCCTCGAAGGTGCGCACGTCGTAGCGCGGGAAGAGGGTGCGGTCCGGGCCCGTGGCCACGTTGGCCGCCAGGTACTTGAACTTCGCGCCCTCGAAACCGGTGCCGTCCTGGCAGCCGTCCACCGGGTGGCAGCCGCCGGACTGCATGCGCAAGAGCTCCGGGCCGCCTTCGTCGAACTCGTGATTGCCCACCGCGGCGATGTCCAGGCCCACCTGGTTCATGACCTCGATGGTGGGCTCGTCGTGGAAGAGGGCGGAGAGCAGCGGCGTGGCGCCGATGAGGTCACCGGCGGAGACCACCACGGTGTTCGGATTCTTCGCGCGCAGGTCCGCGACATGGCGGGCGAAGTACACGGCGCCACCCGCGTTCACGCGGTCCGTGCCGCCGTCTGGCAGGGCGGCCGTGATGATCTGTCCGCCGGAGCCGCTCGCGGGCTCCAACTGCCCGTGGAAGTCGTTGAACGCGATGATCTTCACGGACACCGTCGCGGCGGTGCCTCCGTCATCGCTGGTGCCAGCGTCGGTGGAGGTGCCGGCGTCGGTGCGGGTGCCCGCGTCGGTCTCCGGAGGGGGCTTGGGGATGACGGCCTGGCAGACGTGTTCGACGCAGGTCCAACCCTGGCCTTCCGGCGCGGGGTTGGCATCCTCGCAGTCGAAGGCGTTGACGCATTCGTGATTGCCGCAGCCGCCGTGCAGGACGAGCAGCAGGCCCGTGACGAAGGCACCGGCGAGGAGGAAGACGCTGGGACGCGGGACATCCCGCGTGCGGGGAACGGAAGGCTGCATCGAGGCGGCTCCTGGATTCGGGCAGCGGAGGGTCGAGCGGGATGTGGGTTCCTGCCGGACGGCGGGACCCTGGCACTGTCGCATGGCGCTCGCGTGAGGGCTGGGTCGCGAATGGGTGTCGTCCGGCGGATGTGACGCGAACGACACGCGGCTGCGACTCAGGAGAGGGGCGGCTCCTGGCACCACAGCAGCTCCGCGACGCCGCCCACGCGGCCCCAGAGCACGGCCTTCTGGAGGAACAGCGCACCCAGGCGTCGGGCCTCGTCGCGCGACATGCCGGGGACGAAGAGGCTCTCCTCGAACCAGCTCCGGTCATCCGCCACGCCCACGGCGGACACGGAGGGATGGCCGCGGGCTTCGAGCAGGTCGCGCAGGCTTCGCTGGAGCCGCTCGTTGGTCCGGGCGGACCGCGCACGTGCGTGGGGATTCCACGCGGTGAGGAAGGCCCAGGACGCGTGGCCGTGCGCGGTGAGCGCGGTGTCCAGCAGCGGATGCGTGGCGCCCACACGCAGCACGTGCTTCACGTCCCCGACGCGTGGGTCCGCACGCACGATGTAGCCCGTGGCCTGGAAGGCCTCGCGCAGCGATTTGTCATCCATCGAGGGCTAGGGGCTCGTGCCCTGCGCGCTCGCGGACTGCGGATTCGTGGGGGCGGGCGGGGTGCCCTGCGGTGCCAGGGTCGGCGGGGT
>SECN01000588.1 GCA_004173515.1 Myxococcaceae bacterium
GCGTGCGCGGCCATGCCGTGTTCGCGGCGGCCGTCATCTCCCAGGCGACGGTGATTGCCCTCTTCTTCCTCTCCGACGTGGGCTACCTCTGGTTCAACGTCATCGGCTGTGCGCTGGTGATGGTGCTGAGCCTGGTGATGCAGGGCGTCCTGCCGCGCGGTGAGACGCCGGCCCCGGCGACGGGGGCCTGAGCTGCCCGGCTGAACAACCGCTGCACGTATCGGCCGCCCTCCCGGGTTCTGCTTCAGCTTCGACACATGCCTCAGGACCCATCGACCTTGCCATCCCCCCCGCTGTCCGTGCCAATCTGGCTGGATGAACCGCGTCCTCCTGCTGGCCGGACTGTTGAGCCTCGTTGCGTGCAAGGGCATCATCGAGCCAAACACCAACGACGGAGGCCCCAACAACCCTGCTGACGCCGGTCACCCCGGTGACGCCGGTGACCCCGGCGGGAACCTGGGCGCCGCGTGCGTGGTGCAGTCGGTGCTCACCCATCGCTGCGCCAGCTGTCACGGCGCGCTGCCGACCCAGGGGGCGACGATGCCGCTGCGCACCCTGCACGACATGCGGGTGAGCTCGGCGATGGATGGGAAGCTCAGCAACGCCCAGCGCGCGCTCATCCGCATGCGCGACGACGCGTCTCCGATGCCGCCGGTCCCGCATGAGCGCGCGAGCGCAGCCGAGCTCACCGCGCTCGAGACCTGGATCGGGCAGGGGATGCCCCTCTGCAGTGGCACGGACGGCCCGCCCGTGACCGTCGTGTCCGAGCCCAACCTGCTCGATCAGTCCGCGCTCTTCACCTGCACCGGCGTGCGCTCGGATGCGCCGACGCGCATCCGCCGCATGAACCGGCGCGAGTTCACCCGCAACGTCGGTGGCTCGGTCGAGCGCAGCTGGACCGGGTTCAGCTTCTACGACAACCCGCTCAGCGCCATCGAGCAGTACAGCTCCTGGGCCACGGACGAGACGCTGGACGAGGCCACGGTGGAGCTCTTCCTGCCGGTGGTCGGCGCGGCCGCCGCGCCGTGGACGATGAACTACCCGGACGGCAACCGGATGGAGCGTGTCTACACCAACAACCGCTTCAGCTGCATGTTCAACGACGCGAACCCGAGCGACACCTGCAAGCGCTTCCACCTCGGACAGATGCTCGAGTTCGGCGTCTTCTTCCGCCCGCCCACCGAGGATGAGCTCACCCGCCTCACCACCTTCGCGGCCGCGGTCATCGCGCAGGAGCCGAGCTACTCCCCGCGGAACCGCGCGGACTCCATCACGCGGATCTCCAACGCCGCGTGGATGATGACCGGTGCCATGTTTCGCCGCGAGATGGGCGGCGAGCCGGCCGACGGTCGCGTTGAGCTGACCAGCCTCGAGCTGGGCTCGCAGATGGCCTACGCGCTCGCGGGGCGCGCGCCCTCGGCCACGCCGAGCTTCGTGTGGCCGTACTACTCCGCGCCCCTCGAGGGGCATCTGGGGGACGTGGCCACCGCCGCGAAGGATGGCTCGCTCACGCAGGATGCGACGACCACCGCCCTGATCAAGAAGTACCTGGGCGGCGTCGACGCCAACCAGAACGGGACACCGCGCTTCGATCTGGTGCAGGACTACAACGAGGAGCAGCGCTCCAAGCGCGGGCAGTACTGGCTGGGTGACGGCGTCGCGGGCTTCTTCCGCGAGTGGCTCGGCTACGAGCACGTGTCCGCGGTGTTCAAGGAGTCCCCGGCGGCGACCTCGCGCTTCGAAATCGAGGGGCTCGGCTACATCAGCTCGGTCTCGTACGACAACCTGCTCACCAACTTCCATCCGCTGGAGCCGACCTTCATCCAGCAGTTCGACGATCTGATCGCGCGGGTGGTCGTCGAGGATCGGGACGTACTGGCGAACCTGCTCACCACGCGCACCTTCTACGTGCCCTCCATGCAGAACGCGGCGTACGACTCGCATAAGGGCCTCTCGCACCCCTACAACGTCAGCGAGATCCTCCCGGCGACCGTCGCGGGCCGCTGGAAGAAGCTGCCAGACGCCGAGCGCGCGGGCGTGCTGACCCACCCGGTGTGGCTGGCCGCGCACGGCGGCAACTTCGAGGACGATCCGTCCATCGTCCACCGCGGCAAGTGGGTGCGCGAGAACCTCCTGTGCGGCTTCGTCCCGCCGCTCAGCAGCGTGCAGGTGGCGGCCCAGGTCGGCGCTCACGCCGCCGACAAGAACGCGCGCCGCCGCCTGCAGGAGGCGACCGCCGGAGCGCAGTGTCAGGGCTGTCACCGCCTGATGGATCCGCTCGGCCTGCCCTTCGAGACCTACAACCACGCGGGCTTCCTGCGCGCGCGGGATCACTCGACCAGCGGAGGCTGGACCACGCCGGATGGAAGCTCGACGCTCACGTCGATGCCGGACTCCTCGCTGGACGGCGCGGTGCGCGACGCGGTGGAGCTGAGCGAGCGCCTGGCGACCTCGCGGCACGTGAAACGCTGCTTCGTGCGACAGGCCTTCCGCTACTTCATGGGCCGCCCGGAGAACCCGAGCGACGCCTGCACGCTGACGCAGATGGAGCAGGCCTATGACCAGAACAATGGCTCGTTCTCCAAGATGCTGACCACGCTGATGACAAGCGACACCTGGAAGACGCGGCGTCTGCCGCAGGCTGGAGAGTGACTGCCATGTTCTCGCGACGAACCGTCCTGAAGGGCATGGCCACCGGCCTCTTCGCGCCCTACTTCCACGACGTCCATGCCCAGCCGTCAGCGTTGCCGGCGCGCCTGGTGCTGGTCCTCGAGTGCAACGGCGTCTACCCCCGCGCGCTCCTGAGCACGGGCACCCGCGCGGCGTTGGGGGGACGCGCCAACACCTCCGACCGCCTCTTCTGGGACGCGTACAAGGACACGCCGCTGGTTCGTGAGGGCGACAATCTCGCCAGTGCGATCAGTCTCGGGCCGCTGGCGGCGTCTTCCGGCAACATCGACCTGGTGAACCGCTCCGCCGTGCTGCTGGGGCTCTCGAGCCTCATCGCGGGCGGCGGGCACTCCAGCGGGACGGGCGCGCTGAGCTGCGCGGTGAACGGCGCGGGCGCGACCTTCGACGCGGTGATCGCACCTCGCCTGCGCCGGGGTGCACCGTTCGACGTGCTGCGCCTGGGCACCAGCTCCGCGCGCGTGTCGATCGTGTACGAGACCTGCGCGCTCGGACCCCGCAAGCCCGCGGGCATCATCGTCAATCCGTCGCTCGCGTTCGACAGCACCTTCGGCTCGCTATTGGGCGGCTCGACGAATGGGCGCGACCGCAAGATGCTCTTCGACTTCGCGCTGGCCGACTCGCGCAAGGCGCTGGCGGAGTTCAGCGGCAACTCCAACGAGCGGCTCAAACTGGAGCGCTACCTCTCCTCGCTCGAGTCGCTGCGCACGCGGGAGGATCAGCTCGCAGGCATGGCGGACCGCGTGCGGCCCTACCTGCCGCTGGCGCCGAAGGACAACCCGCTCATCACCGGCGCGGGCTCACCGCCCGACTCGCTGAAGTGGTTCGAGGCGCAGTTCCAGATCGCCACGGCGTCCCTCCTGGGCGGGCTGACGAACACGGTGGTGCTGGCGACGGGCACCTCGGGCTTCGACGTGGCCTACGGCCCGGACGTGACCGACATCCCGCGACACAGCCTGCAGCACGGCCTGGATGAGGGGCAGAACTGGGATCGCGTCGCCGAGGTCACCCGCCGCCACGTGCAACTGGTGGCGAAGCTGGCGAGGACGCTGGCCGCCACGCCCGAGGTCGGCGCGAGCGGCTCGATGCTGGATCACACCGCGATCGTCTTCATGTCCGACAACGGCGAGCAGCACCACTCAACCGCCCGCGAGTGGCCGAAGCTCGTGGTGGGCGGCAACGCGCTGGGCCTGAAGACCGACGGGCGCACGGTCGTGTACCCGAAGTACGACGCGGCCCGGAACCGGCAGGTCTCCAATCTCTTCAACACGCTCGGCCACGCGTTCGGAGATGCGGACTTCAACACCTTCGGGCACGAGGGCAGCACGCGCATCGCGCCGGGACCGCTCAGCGAGCTGTACGGCTGAGCCGCGAGAGCGGGCTGGGCGGCTGTGACGCCGCCTGTGGCTACCGGCGATTCGGGTCCGGTGAGAGCTGATGCAGTCGAGGCAGGTGGCCTGATTACGACCAACCTGGTGTCTCATCAATCCGGTGCGGTACAGGCGCCTGCGCGTCTTTCGGTGCGCCGCGCGCGAAGCACGCGGCGCACCGATTCTCCTACCGAGACCGCGCTGAAATCAGGGCACACCGCCCCATCGCGGACAGCGACTCAGAGTCCGTTGGGGACCACGGTCACGGTGCCGGAGCCCCTGTTGGTCAGGATGAGGTCGGCGTACCCATCCGCGTCCATGTCCGCGGTGGCGATGGCGTTGGGGCCAGGCGAGGCGCCGGTCGTGACGACGGTGCCCGCGGTGAAGCCTCCGTTGCCGTTGCCGGTCATCGGGCGGACGCCGCCCGAGGCCGCTGTCACGAGGATGTAGGCGTCGAGCTTG
>SECN01000589.1 GCA_004173515.1 Myxococcaceae bacterium
AAGCTGCCCAAGGAGGAGAACGCGCCGCTGGTGCAGATCTCCGGCAACGTCCTGCTGGAGATGATCAAGAAGACCCAGTTCGCCATCTCCAGCGACGAGACGCGCTACATCCTCAACGGTGTCTTCTTCGAGCCCCAGGCCAGCGGCAAGGTGCGCATGGTGGCCACCGACGGTCACCGCCTGTCGCTCATCGAGCGCGAGATGAAGGGCGACTTCAAGCTCAAGAGCGGCGTCATCATCCCGCGCAAGGGCCTGATGGAGTTGAAGCGCCTGCTGGACGAGGCGCCGGACGCCGAGTGCCACCTGGGCTTCGCGGAGAACTCGGCGCTGTTCAAGAAGCCGGGCCTCACCATGGTGATGCGCCTCATCGACGGGCAGTTCCCGGAGTACCAGCGCGTCATCCCGAAGGAGGGCGAGAAGGTCGTCCTCGTGCCGAAGACGCGCCTCCTGGAAGGTCTCAAGCGCATCGCGCTGTTGTCGGCGGACAAGAGCAACGCGATCCGCATCGGGCTGGAGAAGGGCAAGCTGCTCATCACCGCCAGCAACCCGGACCTGGGCGAGGCGCGCGACGCGCTGGACGTGGACTACCAGGGCAACGACATCACCATCGGCTTCAACGCGCGCTACCTGATGGACGTGCTGGGCGTCACCGACACGGACGAGGTCAGCTTCGAGCTGGGCGACGAGCACAGCCCGGGCGTGCTGCACGGTCCCGGCGACCGCAGCTTCACGGCCGTGGTCATGCCCATGCGCGTTTGAGCGGGGTCGGCGTCCACCTTCCCACGTCGTCCCGGTCGCACCGTTCCACGTCCGACGCTCCGCGCCATGCAACGGCCTGCGCCCGGCGCGGGGTCTCCTTATGATGGGGGCGTGGCCACCCGTCCGGACGACCTGAGAGCGCGGCTGGAGGACCGGGCGGACCTCCTGGAGGCCACGCGCCTGCGCTACCGCGCGCTGAAGGGCATCCTGGAGTCCTTCTTCTGGAAGGACCGGCTGCGCAACCACTTCGAGCTGCTGCGGGAGGTGGCCTCGGTCCAGCCGGAGGTGGACGCGGCGCTCCAGGCGGTGAAGCGCCGGTCTGAAGCGGAGGGCTGGCCGCGCGACACGGAGCCCGTGAAGCTGATGCTGGACGTGTTCCGCCTGCGCGAAGCGGTGGACCGCGCGGCCCGGCGCAGGTTGTCCGCGAAGGACGGCGGGCCGGACACGCTGGGTGAAGCGCTGCTGCTCCTGGAGACGGAGGTGCTGGACGCGGGGCCGCTGCTGGGCGGCCGGGTCTGGGCCCAGGCGGTGGAGCTGTTGCCGCGAAACCTGCCGGAGCTGCGGGCCGCGTGCGCCGCGGGCGAGGTGTTCGAGCGGGTCTTCAAGCGTCCCGTGTCGGAGGGCGCGCAGTCGTTCACCGAGGACGAGGCGCGCGAGCTGGCCCGGGCGCTGCCGCTGGGCGCCGCCTCGCTGGTGGCGCTGTGGGAGCGGCTGGAGCGCTACGACACGCGGGGAGGCATCCGGGACTTCCTCCAGCGAAGGATGCGCCGAGCCCCCATGCGGGTACCGCGCAGCGGGCCGGAGCTGCTGTTGCACGCGGCCTTCTGGCACGACGTGGCGAGGGTGCGGGTGCGCGCGGTGCTGGAGGCGGAGCTGACGCCGGTGGTGCCGCGTGAATCGGAGCTGCCCGCGCTGCTGTCGTGGCGAGCGGAGCGCACCGTGAAGCCGGAGCTGCGGCTGGAGTCCGGAGACGCCTTCACGGAGGGGCGCGCGGGAGTCCTGGAGGCGGCGGCGGCGCTGGCGGACCTGTCGCGAGCGCGCCCGTCGGGAGCGTGGAGCGAGGAGCTGGTGTGGGCGCGGCTGGAGCAGGCGGCGCAGCGGGCTCGGCGCGAGGAGGGGCCGGAGGTGGAGGCCCTGCGGGACGCGCTGCGCCTCTTCGTGCTGCTGCGGGGCCGGACGAGCACGCCCGCGAGGTTGTTCTCACCCGAGCGCGCGACGCCGGCCGCGCTGGGCGTGGGGATGGCGGGAGACCTGCTCGCGTTGGTGCAGGCGGCGAGACACGCGGCCCTGCGACAGGGCTGAAAAGACAGACGTCGCACCTGGGGTGATTTGAGAACGGTGGGAGCCTGCTGTTAGGTTGGGCGCGCCCATGACCTCACCTGTTTCTCCGCCGGCCTCCACCGATGCGCCCTTGCAGTTCGACCGTGCCGAGTTCACCGAGCCGCCTCCCGCGCCCCGGTGCACCGCCTGTCAGCGTGCCATCACCCGCACCTACTTCGAGGTGAACAGCCACCTGCTGTGCCCGGAGTGCCGGGGCACGGTGGAGGCGTCGATGGTGGGAGGCTCGAAGTCGATGCGCTTGCTGAAGGCGACGGTGTTTGGCATTGGCGCGGGCATCGCCGGGGCGGCGGTGTATTACGGCGTGGGCCTGACGGGCTACAACATCGGCCTCATCGCGGTGCTGGTGGGCTGGATGGTGGGCACCGCCGTCTTCAAGGGCTCCGAGGGGCGCGGAGGCGCGGGCTACCAGGTGCTCGCGATATTGCTGACGTACCTGTCGGTGGCGGGCTCGCTCGCGCCGGACGTCTACAAGGAGCTCACCGCGCGGCCCGTGGAGGCGGCGACGGGCGAGGCTCCAGCGGAAGGCGAGTCGTTGTCCCCGGCGGGCAGCGTCGTCTTCGCGGGCATCGTCTCCGTGACGGCGCCCGTGCTCGTGGGCATCAACAGCCCCCTGTCGGGGCTCATCTACGGCTTCGCGCTGTACGAGGCCTGGCGCCGCAACAAGCGCGCCGTGCTGAACATCGCCGGCCCGTTCCAACTGGCCGAGGCCCCCGCGACGTCGGAGCACGAGGCGTCCGAGCGGCAGGAGCAGTCCGTTGGCTGAAGCGCTCGCAATCCCTGTCACGCAGCGCTGTGAGGGGTGTGGTTCGGAGCTCGCGCCCCGGCTGCTCACGTGTCCGTCGTGCCGGAAGCTGGTGCATGGACAGACATTGAAGCAGCTCGCGGCGGACGCGCAGGCCGCGGCGGACCGGGGCGCGCCGACGGAGGCGCTTTCACTGTGGCGTCAGGCCCTGGACCTGCTGCCGCAGGGCACGTCGCAGCACGCGCAGGTGTTGGCGCGGGTGGAGGGCTTGAGCCAGCAGGTGGATGCGCTGGGCCTGAAGGTGCCGCTGGCGGAGGCGGAGCGGAGCCGTTCGGGGATGCCCAGGGTGCTCGCCAGCATGGGGGCGCTGGGGTTGTTGCTGTGGAAGTTCAAGTTCGTGCTGGTGCTGCTGCTAGGCAAGGGGAAGCTGCTGCTGCTCGGGTTGACGAAAGCGAGCACGGTGTTCTCCATGCTGTTGGCGGCGGGCGTGTATTGGACGGTGTGGGGCTGGCCGTTCGCGCTGGGGCTGGTGGCGTGCATCTACGTGCATGAGATGGGGCACGTGGCGGCGCTGCGGAACTTCGGCATGCAGGCCAGCGCGCCCATGTTCATCCCGGGGCTGGGCGCGTTCGTGCGCCTGAAGCAGTCGCCGGTGGATGGGCGCGAGGACGCGCGCGTGGGATTGGCGGGCCCCATCTGGGGCAGCGCGGCGGCGGTGGCGGCGATGGTCGCGGCGCTCGTGACGGGATGGAAGGGATTGGGCGCCATCGCGCACGCCGCCAACAGCATGGAGAACACCGTGCTCGCTTTCGTCAACCCGAGCAGCAGCAGCTTCCCCTTGCCTAGCAGCAGCACCAGCACGAACTTGAACTT
>SECN01000590.1 GCA_004173515.1 Myxococcaceae bacterium
CCACCTCCACCGTGAGCAGCGCCACCTCGCGAGCCCCCGCCGCCTTGCGCGGCGACAACCCCATGCTGCGCGAGCCGTCCAGCACCACCTCCACGCGCGGCGACACTTCATCCTGGCGCACGCGCAACACCAGGTCCCCCGTGCGCGCGACCGCGTTCCAGTCGAGCTGCCGCAGGTCATCCCCCGGCTGGTAGATGCGGAAGTCGTGCAGCTCCATCGCACTGCCCGCGGACGTGGCGCGCACCTCGCCCACCCGTCCCCGCTGCGGCACGCGCGGCAGCGCCAGGGTCAACCCCGGCACCAGCCGCGCCACCTCCGCCTCGTCCAACCGGGAACTCACGGCGCGTGGGCCTCACGCTCGCGTCGCACCAGCACCCGGTCCGCCGCGAACGCGCACAGGAGCGCCACCAGCGCCACGCACAGCAGCAGCTCCGGTGGCATCCGGATCCCGGACGGATCATTCCAGTCGTAGCGACCGAAGTTCGCCGTGCCCACCACGGGGTTGAGCAGGTTGATCAGCTCATCCCCCGACTCCAGCCCCAGGAACACCGACAGGAGCGGAGGCACCCCGGCCCCCAGCGCTCCCACCGCGACGAAGAGCAGCCGCACCGCCACGGGCGAAGCGAACCGGCTCGACTTCGGCATCCGCCCCACCAGCAGCGCCACCGACAGGTAGATGACGCCGTAGAGCGCCAGCGCCACCAGCGCCATCCCCATGCGCAGCCGATCGCTCGAAAACTCCGACGCCCACAGCAGCCCCGCGCACCCGGCCGCCCAGCCCAGCAGCAGCAACACCGTCAGCCGGAAGCCACGCAGGGCGCCCGGCCGGAAGAGCGACCACGGCCGGGTGCCCGCGCGCAGCGGCCGCGTCTGCCCGTCCACGTCCGACACCGTGAAGAGCCCCGTGAGGATGAGGTGCAACCCCCCGAGGATGCCCGCGATGCCCGGAACATCGTGGTCCCGGTCCATGAGCCACCACACCACCGCCACCCCCAGGAACGTCAGGACCGCCTGCACCACCAGCACCCGCCGGGGATGCCGCGTGTAGTTCTCCGT
Source organism: Myxococcaceae bacterium (assembly GCA_004173515.1). Lineage (GTDB taxonomy): Bacteria > Myxococcota > Myxococcia > Myxococcales > Myxococcaceae > Corallococcus. The sequence goes on from SECN01000590.1 coordinate 1,057, forward strand.
CACCAGCGACAGCCGCGCCACCGCCGCCTCGAAGAGCAGCCACCCGTCCGACAGCAGCAGCCACAGCCCCGCGCCCATCAGCAGGAAGAAGTCCCGGTCGAAGGAGAAGCCGCGCCCCCGGCCCTCGGTCATCACGAAGATGAAGGTGAGCGCCTGGAAGAACGTCACCACCAGCGCGGCCACCAGCGCGAAGCGCACGAAGGCGCGCCCCATCCGCCCGTCCGCCAGCGTCGCCGCGCACACCGACGCGAACGTGAGGAACACCAGCCACGCTCCCCCCAGCATCAACACCATCAGGATGGTGGGCAGGTCGATGCCGTTGAGGAAGTAGCTGAACAGCAGGAACGGCCCCACCGCCGACGCGTACAGCGCCGCCTGCACCAGGAACGACGTCACCTTGCCGCCGAGGATGCGCCGGGGCCCCAGCCCCGTGAGCAGGAGCAGCGACCACGTCTCGTCCTCGCGCTCGCGCGCCAGCGAACGGTACGCGTTGAAGGGGATGACCCCGAAGTGCACCAGCCCCAGGCACACGAAGAAGGAGAAGAAGTACGTGCGCCCCTCGCGCGAATACTTCACCACCAGCGGGTTGAGCCGGTCGCCCCACTTCTCCCACCGGTCGGACACACCGGCAGGGGACACAGGGACGGTCTCGGACGCACCCGACGCCGGACTTGCTTGCGTGCTCACGCCACCCTCCCCTTCGTCACGGTCATGAAGGCATCTTCCAGATTGCGCTCGCGCCGACTGAAGGCGCACACCGGCAGCCCCTGCGCCACCAGCGTCGCGAGCAACGCCGCCGCGGCGGCCTCCGCCTGCATCGGCCCCGCGCCCTGCTCCAGCTCCAACCGCACGCGCAGCGAGCCCGCCTCGCGCGTCACATCCTTCACGCGCGGCTGCTCCAATATCAGCCGCTCCGCGCGAGCCCCCATCGCCTCGCCCTCCGCTCCCGCCGCCAGCCGCACCACCAGCTCCACCACCTGGGAGGCGTCCGCGCCCGAGCGCAGCAGGTCCTCCACGCGGCCCTGCGCGAGCAGGCGCCCCTGTTCGATGATGACGCAGGAGTCGCAGATCTCCGCCAGCTCCGTGAGGATGTGGCTGGAGATGATGACCGCCTTGCCCTGATCCGCCAGCGCGCGCAGCAGCTCCCGCAGCTCGATGCGCGCCCGGGGATCCAGGCCGTCCGCGGGCTCGTCCAACAACAGCAACCGGGGGTCGTGCAGCAGCGTGCGCCCCAGGGCCACGCGCTGACGCATGCCCTTGGACAGCTCCGTGGTGAGCTTCTCCGACAAGGGGTTGAGCCCGGTGAACTCCATCACCGACTCCACCCGCTGTCGTCGCTGCGCGCCCTTCAGCCCGTACGCGCGCGCGAAGAAGTCCAGGAACTCCCTCACCGTGACGTCGTCATAGGTGCCGTAGCGGTCCGGCATGTAGCCCAGCAGCGGCCGAGCCTTGTCTGGCGCGTCCACCAGCGACTTGCCGTCCAGCAGCACCTCGCCGGCGGTGGGCACGTCCAGCGTGGCCAGGATGCGCAGCGTGGTGCTCTTGCCCGCGCCGTTGGGACCGATGAAACCCAGGATGCCGCCGGCCTCCAGCGAGAACGTCACATCGTCCACCGCGCGCAGCGCGCCGTAGTCGCGCCGCAGGCCCTTCACTTCCAGCAGGCTCATGGCCTCGCCTCCTCGATGCCACCGCGCACCAGATGCACCCCGGACTCCAGGTCCACGTCCACCGCCGCCGTGGGCGCGAAGCCCCTGCCTCCCAGACGGACCAGGAAGGTCCCATCCGGCAGGTCCTTGTCGATGACCCGCGCCTCCGACGCCGGGAAGCGCATGCCCGGTTGGAACGTCAGGCTCAACGGATGATGTTGTTCGAGGTCGAGCAGCGCCACGTTCTTCTCGCTGGTGATGAGCTCGGCCTTCGCCTCTGCGCCGTCCGCGATCACCGGCAGGTCCCAGAGCTTGCCCTGGAAGCGCAGGCGACCCGCCTCCACGGCCGCCCCGAGCGCGTTCTGCACGACGAGCCCGTCCTCCACCTTGCGCGCGGTGAGCCGCGCCCGCGACGGGAGCACGGCCACCTCGCCCCACTCGCGGTAGGTCCGCGAGGGCAGGAAGCTGTCGCGCAGCACCATCCCCCGCGTCCAGTCCAGCACGCGTGGCGGGTCCTCCGGATCCGTGGGAGCCAGCAGCACGCTGGAGGCGGGCATGCTCACGCCCTCCTCGGCCAGGTTGGCGTACCAGGCGGTGAGGCCCACCGTCACCGCGCGCGAGCGTTCACGGTCCAGCAACGTGAGGCTGTAGCGCGAGGCATGCACGCGGAAGCCATCCACCAGCACCGACCACGCCACCAGTCCCAGACACGTGATGGCCGCCAGCGTGGGCACGGCGATGAGCACCGCCAGCGGGCCCCTGCGCCGGGCGAGCATCAATCCGCCCGGGCCCACCGCGAGCGTGAAGAGGAAGATGAGCAGCATGAAGCGGCCCACGGGCGCACGCGCGCTCTCCAGCAGCGGAGTCCTCCCGTCGCGCAGCAGGCTGGTGCGGTCCCACCGGGGTGGCGGACCCGCGGGCATCACGGCGCCCGTCACCTCCTTGACGTCCATCGCGAGCCTCTGCCCGCACTCCTGCGTGTCACGGCAGCCGAGGAACTGGCGCACCTGACCAAAGCCATACGGCGACAGCTCCTCACCGACGTCCCGGAGCAGCGGGAAGTGCAGGCGGGGGTTGGCCGGAGGATGGGCGAGCACCAGCCGGCCACCGGTCAGGGCGAAGGACTCCAGCACGGCCCAGACATCGTCGGGCACCTCCGCCGGCGGCGCCGTCACCATCACCGCGTCGTAGCCCACGTACGCGGCCAGCTCGCGAGGCGCCACGCGGGCCTCGAGGAAGCGCGTGGCGACGAGCGGCTCCTGGTTGTCTTCCGCGCGCGGCAACCCGGTCGCGCTCTCGAAGGACTTCACGTCGCCCAGCACCATCACGCGCCCGCCCCGGTTGCTGTCCAGGTAGAAGGGCTCTGCGACGGTGGGCAGTCCGGGCGAGTCCATGTGGAGCTGTCCGGATTGGATGTCCGCGGGCAGCAGCAGGTAGGTGACGATGCGCTCGCGTGGCCCCAGTTGGAGCGAGCGCTCCGTGATGCGGCCCTGGCTGTGGATGGACAGGCGAACCGGATGCGGCTGACCGCCCTTGTTGTGCACCGTCACCTGCAGGGGGGTGTAGCCCCGCTGCGGAATCAGCGTGGTGGAGCGCAGGGTGGCGGTGAGGTCGCCCTGCTCGGGCAGGGTCCTGGACGTCTCCACCAGCTCGCGGTAGCCGGTGGGCTTGTCCTGCTCTTCCCCCGCCTCCGCCGCATCCATGGCGGTCGCCACCGCGGCCGCCGGCATGTCGGTGGCGCCCGCGAGCGTCGCCCAGAGCAGCGCCACGGCGAGCACCGGGGCGCACGAGTCGCGCCTAGCCACGGGGCACCTCGGGGATGGCCTTGAGCAGCTCGCGCACCACGTCCGGCGCGGTCACCTTCTCCAGGGACGCCTCGTAGGCCAGCACCAGCCGGTGGTTGAGGACGGAGGCGGCGGCGGCCACCACGTCGTCGAAGCCCACGTTGGGCCGCCCGTTCAGGAGCGCGAGCGCACGACCCGCGGCGGCGAGGGCCAGGGCCGCGCGGGGGCTCGCGCCGAAGCGCACGAAGCGGCGCACGGTGTCGGGGGCGGAGGCCTGACGCGGGTCGGTGGCCTCCACGAGCCGGCCGATGAAGTCGGCCACCGGGCCGGGCAGGTGCACGCGGTCCACGGCGGTGAACAAGCGCGACAGGCCTTCCGCGTCCAGCACCGGCTCCTGCGCGGGAGGCGCGCCGCGCACGCGCGTGGTGAGCAGCGTGCGCAGCGTCCTGGCGCCCACGGGCGGCACCAGGATGCGGAAGAGGAAGCGGTCCAACTGCGCTTCGGGCAGCGGGTAGGTGCCCTCCAGTTCGATGGGGTTCTGGGTGGCGAGCACGAAGAAGGGGTCGGGCAGGGGCCGCGTCTGGCCCAGCACCGTCACCGAGCGCTCCTGCAGGGGGTGAACTGGATGCGGCGGAAGGGCAGCGCGAGCAGCCGCGCCAGGGCCTTGCACAGCTCCGTCTTGCCCAGGCCGGGCAGGCCCTCCAGGAGCACATGGCCCCGGGCGAGCACGGCCACCACGACCTGCTCGACGACCCCTTCCTGGTCGAGCATCACCTGGTTGAGCCCGGCCTTGAGCCGGGAGGCTACATCCGCCGCGCCTTGCGCCTCGGCGGGACTCAGAAGCTCCGCTGCCACGTCGATTCCCCCTGCTGGACTACCGACCACCGAAGTACCGCTTCACCAGGTCGCGGTTGCGAGGCAGCAGCGGACCGGAACCCGGTCCCGCCGTCGCATCGCCCTTCGCGCCCGTGCCCTTCGCCCCCGCCGCGCCCGCCTGCCCCGTCCGGGCCTGCGGATCCGCAGCGCGAAGCCCCCACAACTCTTCCGCGTCCCCGCCGTGTCCTTCCGGCAGTGGCTGGAAGGCGAGCCGGTCCGGATCCATCTCCGCCTCGCCGCCGAAGACGAGCGGGCTGCTCTCGCCGCCCCGCCCCACGCCCGCGCCGTTGCCCTGCTTCATGCGCCGGCTCGCGTGCTCACCGCCCTGCTGGCCCTCGCCCTCACCCTCACCCTCACCGTCGCCCTGCTGCCCCTGGCCCTCGCCCTGCCCCTGGCCGCGCTGGCCCTGCCCCTGCTGTCCCTGTCCCTGACCGGATTGCTGACGCCGGGTGGGACGCCGCGCCTGGGCACCACGGTTCCCCGCCGCGTTCGCGTTGTTTTCCTGACCGAAACGCTGGGCCAGCGCCTGCTGCCGGCGCTCCAGCGTGCGGCGAAGGTCCGCGACCTGATCCGGAGAACCGGAGGCCTGCGCGCGAGCAGAGGCACGGGCCTGGGCCTCGCGGGACGAATCGCCCGAGCCCTGCTGAGCACCCTGTTTGTCACCGCCCTGCTTGTCGCCGTCCTGATCTCCAGCGCCCTGTCCCTGCGAGCCCTGCGGGGATGGAGCCTGCGATTCGCCGTCCTCGGGGGACGCGGACTCCTGTCCTCCATTGGCGCGAGCATCGAGCGCCATGAGGGCCTGCTCCAAGGACTCACGCTCGCGGGTGGCGGACTCGGCACCACCGGCGGCGGCGAGAGCATCCTCCAATTCCGACGCGGCCTCGGAAGCGCGGTTCAATTCAGCGGCGGCTTCGGAGGCGCGCTCCGCGAGCCGCTTTTCCAGCGCGTCGGAAGCCTCCCAGTCGGCGGAGTCGAAGCGGCCCTGAGCGACCTCATCGGACAACCGGCGCAGCTCCTCTTCGACGTCCTGGCCCAGGGGCTCCTCGTGGGCAAGGGCCTCCGCCTGGGCCTGCACGGCGGCGACCTGGGTCGCGGCGGCGGCGTTGATGTTCGACGCGCGAAGCGCGGGCAGCGGAACCAGGAACCCCACGGCGAGGAACAGGAGCGCCCCCAGAAGCGCCCCCACGGGCCGACGCCAGGGAACCTCCGGAAGCTTCACCTGCTGGGCGAACTGGTTGAGGCTCAGCTCCCATTCACCGACCGGGCGCTCCAGGCGCGTGAGCAACAGCCCCCCGGCCCCCGCCGAACGGTCCGCGAGCACCGCCGCGTACTCCAGCGACACGCCCCGGGAACGGGCCCGCACGAACCACCACGCAAGGCCCGCGACGACCAGCGGAGGAACGACCCAGACCGAAGCCCCCCGCTGCAGCATGCGACAGAGCACGCACGCGGTGGCGGTGGCCCACATGGGAACGAGTCCCGCGCCCAGCCAGGCCACGGCGTTGAGGCGCCGCTGCACCCGCCGGATGGGCGAGAGCACGAGGGACTGGAAGCGGCGTTCTTCGCTGGCGGCCATGGACGGGAGGCAGTGTCGGACACCCGCCCCACCGTTCACAAGCGACGCCCGGGAACGGTCGAATCCCGGCGCGAGTGGTCGACCGCCTGACTCCAGACGTCGAGAAGATGCGAATCCGTACGAACCCCGCGACGCGGCGGGTAGTCTGCCGCGCATGAACTTCCGGTTCCTCGGTCGCAGTGGTCTGAAGGTCAGCGAGATTTCCTTTGGCAACTGGCTCACGCACGGCTCCCAGGTGGAGGAGGACGCCGCGCTCGCCTGTGTGAAGGCGGCGCTCGACACGGGCATCACCACCTTCGACACCGCCGACGTGTACGCCGGCACCAAGGCCGAAGCCGTGCTCGGCCGCGCCCTCAAGGGCCAGCGCCGTGAAGGCTACGACCAGAACGACCGCGGCCTGTCGCGCAAGCACATCATCGAGTCCATCCACGGCTCGCTGCGCCGGCTCCAGACGGACTACGTGGACCTCTACCAGGCCCACCGCTTCGACGCGGAGACGCCCCTGGAGGAGACGATGCTCGCCTTCGCGGACATCGTGCGCCAGGGCAAGGCCCTCTACATCGGCGTCTCCGAATGGACCGCCGAGCAGATCACCGCCGGCGCGAAGCTCGCCCGCGAGCTGCACGTGCCCTTCGTCTCCAACCAGCCCCAGTACTCCATGCTCTGGCGGGTCATCGAATCCAAGGTCGTCCCCGCCTCCGACGCGGAAGGCATGGGACAGATTGTCTGGTCCCCGCTCGCCAAGGGCGTGCTCACCGGCAAGTACCAGCCCGGACAGCCCCCGCCGGCCGACACCCGCGCCGCCACCAAGCAGGGCGCCATGTTCATGACCAGCTTCATGACCGACGACGTGCTCACCCGCGTCCAGCAGCTCAAGCCGCTGGCGAAGGAAGCCGGCCTGTCGCTCGCGCAGCTCTCCATCGCGTGGGTACTCCAGAACAAGAGCGTCTCCTCCGCCATCATCGGCGCCACCCGGCCGGAGCAGGTGCTGGACAACGTGAAGGCCACCGGCGTGAAGCTCGACGCCGACCTCCTGCGCCGCATCGACGCCATCATCGGTCCGGTCGTGGAGCGCGACCCTGGGCAGACCAGCAGCCCCGACCGCCGGCCCTGAGCGAAGAAACGAAATCCGCCCCCCAGGCGTACGTACGGCCGGGGGCCTGTACCGGCAGGCGCCCCCACGGCCGCCCTCTCACGTGACAGGGCATCCGACATCCACGCCCTCCGCCCACCATTCCCGGTCGAATGGATTGTCACGGTCCCATGACCCGCCCTCCGATCCATTTGACTTTTGAGTCGAGGGGAACAAGACACTGCCCCGCGCGTTGGCGGTCCTCACTCTTCACCCCTCAGGCTTGTCACCCATGACGTCCTTCTTCCTCCTGGCCCAGGCGGCCCAACCCGAACTCGGATGGTTGAGCGGCAAGCTGCTCGGGGTGACGCTGGGCAGCGCCGAGTGGGTGCTCTGGCTGCTCGTCATCCTCTCCGTGCTCTCCATCGCCGTGATGCTGGAGCGCGCCGTCTACTTCTCGCGCCACCGGCTGCCCAACTCGGAGGCGCTGGCGGTGCGGCTGGCGCGCGGTGAGTTCGACGCCGTCAGCGCCGAGGTGAAGAACCACAAGGGCATGGAGGCCGCCGTCATCCGCGAGGCCCTGGCCTCCGCGTCGCAGGGTCCCGACACCGTGGAGCAGGTCATCGCGTCCACCGTCGCCCGCGAGCGCCCCCAGTACGAGCGCTTCCTGTCGCTCCTGGGCACGCTGGGCAACAACGCCCCGTTCATCGGCCTGTTCGGCACGGTGCTCGGCATCATCAAGGCCTTCAACGACCTGGGCGCCATGAACGCCAAGGGCGGCGCCATGCAGCAG
>SECN01000591.1 GCA_004173515.1 Myxococcaceae bacterium
TGGATGGGAGGTCGGTATGGCGCTCGAACTGTTCGAGGGTTCGGCAGGGGCGGGTGTGGTGGGTGCGGTGGATGAAGGCGCGGAGTGGCACCTGGCGGAGCGATGCCTGGCGGCCACCCCGGAAGACGGCGCCCGGGGGATGTTCTTCCAGGGGGTCGTGGGGGTGGTGGGTTTCCTTCAAGGAGAGGCGGCGGGCGCGCAGTGCCTGGAGGCGTCCGGCTTGCGGGAGCTGAACCCCGCGGAGCTGTACCCGGTGACGCGCTTCCTGGCGATGACGTCCCGGGCGACGCGGCTCTTGCGCCCGCAGCTGGGCAACTGGGCGCAGTCGCTGCACTACATCGGGACGCAGGCCACGGTGGACTTCCTGGCCTCCATGTTCGGCCGGGAGCTGATGCAGGCGGCGCGGCGTGATCCACGCCTGCTCCTGCAGCACCTGGCGGACGGCTACCGCACGGCGGTGAGCTACGGCGAGCGCAGCGTGCTGTGGACCGGGGACCGGAGCGCCCGCTTCGTGATGCGCCGGGACTTCATGCCCGCGCCGTACCACGAGGGCGTCCTGCTGGGCGCCATGGAGGCGGTGGGCGCCCAGGACGTGCGCGTGCACGGGCGTCAGCTGTCCCTGCTGGACACCGAATACGACGTTTCCTGGTAGTTCCGGCCCGGCCCGTCTGGGGGGCGGAAACGGGGCTTCGGGACGCGGGACGTTCACCAGCCAGCGCTCGGTGCTGAACGTCCACCATTTCTCCCGATGGCGTGAGGGGCAGGGCCACTAGCATGTGGAGCGCAGGCCCGTGGCCGGGAAGAGAAGCGGTTTTCCGGCTCCACCCCGGGAGGAGTCACGCGAATGGATGCAGCACAAGGCTCCCGGCCGGCACGGCGGTGGGCCCCCGGGCGGCGCGCCCCGCGCCTCGTGCCCGGCCGTGTCCAGACAGACGTTGAAGGTGCTTCCTGCCGGGCGGCGGTGACGGCCGGGGCGTGGGCATGACGCCCTTCCGGTTGTTGCTGGTGGAGGACAGCGTCACCGACGCGGCGCTGGTGACGGAGGCGCTGGCGGAGTCCGGCTACCGGCCCGCGATCCGTCGGGTGGAGACCCTGGAGGGCTTGCGCGAAGCGCTGGCCACCGACTTGTGGGACCTGGTGCTGTGCGACTACCGGCTGCCGCGCTTCACGGCGCTGGACGTGCTGGGGCTGCTGCATGGGGTGGGGCGGGACGTGCCGCTCATCGTGCTGTCCAGCCTGCTGAGCGAGGAGCAGGCCGTCTCGCTGATGAAGGCGGGCGCGCGCGACTGCTTCTCCAAGGACCGGCTGGCCCGGCTGGGCCCGGCGGTGGCGCGCGAGCTGGAGGAGACGCGCGTGCGGCGCGAGCGGGCGCGCGCGGAGGTGGACCGCGAAATCCTGGCCCGCGCCAGCGAGCTGCTCATCACCGCGTCGCTGGAGCAGGATGCGCGGTTGGATCAACTGGTCCAGCTGCTGGTGCCAAAGGTGGCGGACTGGAGCGCCTTCTTCCTCTCCGACCCGGACCGGGGCGGCCTGCGGCTGGTGGCGCTGGCGCACCCGGACGCGGCCCGGCGCTCGCTGGCGATGCGGCTGAACGACCGCTTCCCGCTGGACCCCGACGCCTCCGGGGGCCCCACGCACGTGCTGCGCACGGGCATCCCGGAGCTGGTGCCGGACGTGCGCCGCCGCCACGAACCCATCCACCGGGATGAGGTGCCCCGGCGCGCGGTGGAGGAGATGGGCCTGCGCTCGGTGGTGAACGTGCCGCTGCCCGGCCGCGAGGGCCCCCTGGGCGTGCTGTCGCTGGGCACGCTGGGCGAGCGCATGCTGGGCCCGGTGGACCTGGCGCTGGGACAGGAGCTGGCGCGGCGCGCGGGGCTGGCGCTGGAGAACGCGCGGCTGTTCCAGGAGGCGCGCGAAGCGGTGCGCCTGCGCGACGAGTTCCTCACCGTGGCCGCGCACGAGCTGCGCACGCCGCTCACCACGCTGCGCCTGCAGCTGGGCACGCTGCTGCAGCGCTCGGAGTCGCACCACCTGGAGCCGGAGGTGGTGACGCGGCTGGAGCGCAGCGTGCGGCAGGTGCGGCGGCTGGGCACGCTGGTGGAGGGCCTGCTGGATGTGTCGCAATTGTCCTCGGGCGAATTGTCGCTGATGCCGGAGCGCTTCGACCTGGAGGAACTGGTCGCGGAGGTGCTGGAGCGCTACCAGGCGGAGGCCCGGGCGGCGGGGTGCGAGCTGCGCCAGTCCCCGCGCCAGGGGCTGTGGGGCACGTGGGACCGGCTGCGGGTGGACCAGGCGGTGGGGGCGTTGATCTCCAACGCGCTCAAGTTCGGTCCGGGCCGGCCGGTGGAGGTGGACGTGGGGCGGGCAGGCGCCTTCGCGCGCATCCAGGTGAGGGATCGCGGAATCGGCGTGCCCCTGGACCAGGTGGAGCGTATCTTCGAGCGCTTCGGGCGGGCCGTCAGCTCACACTCGTACGGTGGACTGGGCCTGGGGCTGTACCTCACGCGCCGCGCGGCGGAAGCGCACGGTGGCAGGGCCTGGGCGGAGCCCGGGCCGGGCGAGGGCGCCCGCTTCACGTTGGAACTGCCGCTGGAGAAGGAGACGCGCGAGTGAGCCGGCCGCTGTTGGTGGTGGATGACGACACGGACCTGCGCGAGGCGCTGGAGGAGGTCCTCCGCGACGCGGGCTACACCGTGCTGGGGGCCGGCAACGGCCTGCAGGCGCTGGAGGTGCTGCGCGCCCAATCCACGCTGCCGGCGCTGGTGCTGCTGGACATGATGATGCCGGTGATGGACGGCGCGACCTTCGGCCGGCAGATGCGCCAGGTGGAGGCATGGAGCGACATCCCGGTGCTCGTCTTCTCCGCCTCCGCCAACGCCCGCCAGGTGGCCGAGGAGATGAAGGCCTGCGGCTACCTGCGCAAGCCCGTGGACGTGGCGACGCTGCTGGACGCGGTGGCGGCCAACAAGGCGCCTGAAAGCCCCTGAGCCTGCTTGCCGCTCCTGGACCACCGGGCACGCCCGAGTGCGTTGACGCTGCGCGTGAGGGGCTGGTAAGCGACTCCTTAACAGCATTCCAGCGAGGCCCGTCCGATGAACACCCACATGCTCGCCCAGCTCCTGGTCCAGCTCATCGTCATCATCGGCCTGTCGCGGCTGATAGGGCGGGGGGCGCGGTGGCTGGGGCAGCCCCTGGTCATCGCGGAGGTGGTGGCGGGCATCGCGCTGGGGCCGTCGCTCCTGGGGTGGATTTCGCCGGGGACGTTGCAGTGGCTGTTCCCCGCGGACTCGATGCCGTTCCTGAAGATGCTGGCCGAGGTGGGGCTGGTGCTCTTCATGTTCCTCATCGGGCTGGAGTTGGATCCGAAGCTGCTCAAGGGGCGGGGGCACGCGTCGGTGGTCATCAGCCACTCGAGCATCGTCGTCCCCTTCGGGCTGGGCGCGGTGGCGGGGGCGCTGTGGCTGTACCGGACGCTGTCCGACCCCTCGGTGCCGTTCTCGTCGTTCGTGCTGTTCATGGGGGTGTCCATGAGCATCACGGCCTTCCCGGTGCTGGCGCGCATCCTCACCGAGCGCGGGCTGATGCAGTCGAAGCTGGGCGCCATCGCCATCGCGTGCGCGGCGGTGGACGACGTGACGGCGTGGTGCCTGCTGGCCTTCGTGGTGTCGCTGGTGCGCGCGTCCAGCCTGGCGCAGGCGGGCGGGCACGCTGCTGCTCCTGCTGGCGTCCGCGTGGACCACGGAGCGCATTGGCATCCACGCGCTGTTCGGCGCGTTCCTCTTCGGCGCGGTGGTGCCCAAGGAGGGGGGGCTGGCGGCGGCGCTGATTGAAAAGCTGGAGGACGTGGCGGTGGTGCTGCTGCTGCCCGTGTTCTTCGCCTTCAGCGGCCTGCGCACGCAGATTGGCCTCTTGGACACCGCGCAGGCGTGGGTGACGTGCGGGGCCATCATCCTGCTGGCGTGCCTGGGCAAGTTCGGTGGCAGCGCGGTGGCCGCCCGCTTCACGGGCCTGCGGTGGCGGGAGGCGGGGGCCATCGGCATCCTGATGAACACGCGCGGGCTGATGGAGCTCATCGTGCTCAACCTGGGCCTGGACCTGGGCGTCATCTCCCCCACGCTCTTCACGATGATGGTCATCATGGCGCTGGTGACCACGTTCATGACGTCGCCGCTGCTCAAGTGGATGTATCCGCCGGAGGCCGGAGGAGCAGGCGCGCGACCAGTTGGACCCGCTGACGCGTGAGACGGTGGGCGCGCCCCTGCCCCCGTCCGCGTACACGGTGCTCTTGTGCGTGTCCCACGGGCAGGCGGGGCCGGGCATGGCGGTGCTGTCGCGCGCGCTGTCGGGTGAGCGCAACGAGGCGAGCCTGTACGCGCTCCATCTGCTGTCGCCGGACCGGGCGCTCAAGGCCCGCGCGGAGGAGGCCCTGGATGTGGCGGGGGCGTCAGGCAGCGCGCTGACGCCGCTCATGGGGCGGGCGGAGAAGCTGGGGCTGTCGGTGCGCACGCTGTCGTTCGTGTCGTCGGAGCCCGCGCGGGACATCTGCCGCACGGCCCAGGCCAAGCGCGCGGACCTGGTGCTGCTGGGCTGGCACAAGCCGCTCTTCAGCCAGACGGTGCTGGGCGGCACCGTGCACGAGGTGATGCAGGAGTCCACCGGCACGGTGGCGGTGCTGGTGGACCGCGGCCTGTCCCAGGTGCGGCGGGTGCTGGTGCCCTTCGTGGGCAGCCGGCATGACCGGGCGGCGCTGGGCATCGCGCGGCGGCTGCTCAAGCAGGCCGGCGCGGAGGTGACGGTGCTGCACGTGACGTCGCCGCAAGGGCCGGGCACGGGCCGGGCGCAGGTGGACGAGCTGTTCCCCGAGGAGGAGGGCGCGGCGGTGAAGCTCAAGGTGGTGCGCCACGCGTCGCCGGAGGAGGCGGCGCTGGAGGAGGCGCGCGCGGGCTACGACCTGGTGGTGGTGGGCGTGGGCGCCGAGTGGGGCCTGGAGGACCGG
>SECN01000592.1 GCA_004173515.1 Myxococcaceae bacterium
AGCCCCGCGAGCAGCTCCCGCCGCACATACAGACAGCCCAGGTGCGGACCGAAGACCTTGTAGGGAGAGAACACCGCGAAGTCCGCGCCCCAGGCCTTCACGTCCGGCAGGTGGTGCGGGCTGGAGTGCACCGCGTCCACGAACAGCCACGCGCCCACGCCGTGCGCCACCTCCGCCGCGGCGGTCACGTCCGGTGTCGCGCCCACGGAGTTGGCGGCCGCCGTCACCGCGACCAGCCGCGTGCGCGGGGTGACGAGCGCCCGCAGGTCCGCCGCATCCAGCCGTCCTTCGGGCCAGCGCGCGCGCCAGGTCTTCACCTGCACGCCCTGCGCTTCCAGGGCCCGCCACGGGGCCGCGTTGGATTCGTGTTCCAGCTCGGAGATGACGACCTCGTCCCCCTGCTTGAAGAGGCGCGACAGGGCCCGGCCCACCTGGAAGGTGAGCGCGGTGGCGCTGGGGCCGAGCATGACCTCCTCCGGCTGGCAGTGGAGGAACTCCGCCGTCTCCGCTCGCGCTCGGGCCTTGAGCGTGGTGGCCACCTTCGACGCGGCGTAGGGCTGGCCCACGTTGCAGCTCCCCGTGGTGAGGAACTGGCTGATGGCGTCGATGCAGTGCGAAGGCACCTGCGCCCCGGCGGCGTTGTCCAGATAGCTGAAGCCGGAGCGCAGGGCGGGGAATCGAGATGCGAATGGGGAGTTCATGGGCCGCGCAGCATAGAACGGTGGGCGATCCTGGAGGCGGTGCGCATGATGGAAGACGCTTCACGAAACCCGGAGGCCCGGCCGGGCCTGTTCGGCCTGTCCGATGCTTCGCTCGGTCATCTGGTGCTGCGGCTGGTGCTCGGCGTGAACATCGCCGTGCACGGGCTGACCCGCGTGGGCAACCCGGCCGCCTTCGCGGAAGGGATGGTGACGGCGTTCTCCCAGACGTGGCTGCCTGCCTGGAGCGTGCGCGCGTTTGGGGTCGTGCTGCCGTTCGTGGAGCTGCTCACCGGGTTGGCGGTGCTGCTGGGCCTGCGCCTTCGCGCCGCGCTGGTGGTGGGCGGCCTGACGATGGCGGCGCTCACCTTCGGCACGGGTGTGCAGCAGAAGTGGGAGATCGCCGGCCTCCAGCTCTTCTACGCCTTCGTGTACGCGTGGCTGCTGCACCACGCGAGCGCCGCGCGCTTCACGCTGGACGGCGCCCTGGGCCACCGCCGCCCCTGAGCGCGGGACGGCGGTCCGGATGCGGGCGACTACGGCGTGCCGAAGTCCTGCGTCCAGTAGGCGCGGTAGGTGCTGGACGGCGCGTTGAAGTAGCCGATGCCCGTCTGCTTGAGCGCGCCGTTCATGATGTTGTTGCAGTGGCCGGTGCTGGTCATCCAGCCGTTCACCACCGCCGCCGCGGTGCCATAGCCCGCGGCGATGTTCTCCGCGGCCGTCCGGTAGGTGTAGCCGGCGGACGCCATCCGCTGCCACGGCGTGGTGCCGGTGGAGCCCGTGTGACTGAAGAAGTTGTTGGTGCCCATGTCCTTGGAGTGCTTGCGCGACGCACAGCGCAGCTTCGTGTCGAGCGTGAGCGCACCCACCGCCGGCTTCACCACGCCGCCACAGGTGGCCCCCGCGGCGCGGCGCTGGTTGATGAGCGTGAGCACTTCATTCTCCAGCGCCACCCACGCCGGATCCCACGTCGTCACGTCATCGCAGTACGCGGCGCTCGCGGTCACCCCGTCGCTGGCGACCTGCGTCTGGACGGGCGGAACGACGACGCCCTCCGCCGACGGTTCAGGCAGCTCCTCACCACCACAGCCACCCAGCAGGGCGGCGGCGCTCAACAACGTCAGACACAGCGAACGGGGGATGACGGTCATGGACAGACCTTTCACCGGCCTGGGCCGGCGGGGGAGGGGCACGACAGGAAACATCTTTGTCCCTTATTCCAGGTTTCGACCATGGACGCCCGGTGTATTGTGATTGACTGGTCGGCGAGCGTGTTGAGTTGGCGGCGCTGCTGGCGGAAAGTTCTTTCTCCGTGATGACTCCTTCCGCTGGGCCTGACGTTCGTTCGGTGGTGCTGGACACCAACGTGGTGCTGGACTTGTTCGTCTATGACGATGCGTTCGCGCGGCCGTTGAAGGAGGCGCTGCTGGCGGGCGCGCTGACGGCGTGGGTGGACCGGCACACGCTTCGGGAGCTGGAGCTGGTGCTCGCGTACCGCTCGTTCGCGCTGGCGGCGGAGGCGCAGCAGGCGGTGCGGGAGCGGTACGGCGCGCTCACGCGGGTCTCCGACGGGGAGGGCGCGGCGGTGGTGCTGCCCCCGTGCCGGGACCGGGATGATCAGAAGTTCCTCGTGCTGGCCGCTCGCGCGGGGGCTTCGTGGTTGGTGAGCAAGGACAAGCGCGTGCTGTCGATGGGCGGCGGACGCCGCCTGCCGTTCGATGTGCTGACGCCCCGGCGCGCGTCGCTGCTGCTGGAGGCGGAGGTGAGGCCGGCTTCGCGTCACGGAAGGGATTGAAGCAGGCAGGCAGGGGTGCGCACGGGGAGTCAAAATCGCGGTCAGCTCTTGGTGGAGGAGGCTTTCTCGGGCCATCCTTCGGCCCGGTGCGTTCCTCACTCCTGATCCTCCTGTTCTGCGCCGGCTGTGCCGCGCGTGTCGTCACCCCCGTTCCGGTGTCCGCCCCGGCCCCGACCCAGGCCGCGCCGCCCGGGGAGGCCGCGCCGCCCGCTGGGACTCCGGCCGCATCGCCGCAGGCTCCGGCCGCGCAGGCTCCGGCGACGGGGGAGACCCAGGCCGTGGCCCCCGCGAGCGTGTCCGCCGCGCCCGCCGCGATGCCGTCCCCGTCGGAGGTCGCCGCCGTCGTCACCGCCGCCGCGATGCGCGACAACCCCTGTCCCGTGGGGGCGGAGGATGAGGAGGACGACGACGCGGCGGTGGCCGCCGACGATGAAGGCGTGAGCGAGGAGGGCGAGATGCAGGCGCCGCTCGCGCCCGCCGCGCCTTCGGGGCCGCTGTACACCGCGGACCTGTCCGACGAGGCGCTCACGGAGGCCTGGAAGAAGGACCCGGGCACGCTGGGCTCCATGTCCATCGGCTTCGTGGAGAGCGGCCGGCAGCTCAACAGCCACCGCGTCCCGGATGACAAGGACTGGCTCGTGGTGTCGCCGGAGATTGCCTGGGGCACGGAGGAGACGGTCAACTACGTGATGACCGCCATCCGCGCCGTGCGCGCGCAGTACCCGGACGTACCGCCCCTGCGCGTCAACCGACTGTCCACCAAGGACGGCGGCTACCTGCGCCCGCACAAGAGCCACCAGAACGGCCGCGACGTGGACCTGGGCTTCTACTACCCGACGGCGGAGCCGGTCCGGGAGCGCGAGCGCGAGCGCTACATCAACGTGGCCATGAACTGGGCGCTGGTGCGCTCGCTGGTGATGAACACCGACGTGCAGATGATCCTCGTGGACAAGCGCGTCCAGAAGGTCCTGTACGACCATGCGTTGAGCATCGGCGAGGACAAGGCGTGGCTCGACTCGCTCTTCAACGCGGGCTT
Organism: Myxococcaceae bacterium; assembly: GCA_004173515.1. GTDB lineage: Bacteria > Myxococcota > Myxococcia > Myxococcales > Myxococcaceae > Corallococcus. Next base: position 3,530 of record SECN01000592.1, read on the forward strand.
CAACTCCGTCATCAAGCACGCGCGCCGGCACCGCGACCACTTCCACGTGCGCTTCTTCAACGCGCGCGCGCAGGAGCTGGGACGCCGGGTGGCGCCGCTCCTGGCGCTCCAGCCGGACCAGAACCTCATGATGTACAAGGTGCGCAACGGGGACACGCTGGGCGG
>SECN01000593.1 GCA_004173515.1 Myxococcaceae bacterium
TTGATGACGACGTGCACCTCCTGCACGCCCATGGACTCGCAGGTGCGCAGCACCGCGGCCATGTTGAAGTTGTCCTCCAGCCGGTCGAGCACCACCGTGAAGTTGCGCGTGCGCTGCGCAACGACACGGTCGATCCTCTCCTTGCGTACATCAAGCAGGAACTGCTCCGGCTCGACGACGTCGCGCTCGAACTTCTCGTAGCGGGGTCCTCCACCAGCCATCGACTCAGCGCCTCCCGCCGGACTTCTTCGCGGCGGACTTCTTCGCGGATGCCTTGCGCACGGTCTTCTTCGCCACGGCCTTGCGCGCCACCGACGCCTTCTTCGCGACGGCCTTCTTCGCCGCACCCTTCTTCGCGACGGCCTTCTTCGCCGCCGACTTGCGAGCCGGGCTGGCCTTCTTCGCGACGGCCTTCTTGGCCGCGCCCTTCTTCGCCGCGGGCTTGCGCGCCGCCGGAGTCCGGGTCGAAGCCTTCTTTGCCGGACGCGTCGCGGACGCCTTCTTCGCGGAAGCGCCCGAGCGCTTCCCCGCGCCCTTCGCGGGGGCCTCCGTGTGGATCTTGTCGGTGCGGCCGGTGAAGAGCACCTCCGCCACCGAGTCCATCAGCACCTGCATGCCCTCGCCCGTGGCGCAGGACACCGGGTACACGCGGATGCCGCGACGGCGCAGGGCTTCCGTGAAGGGACCCAGCCGCTCGCGCGCCTCCGTCAGGTCCAGCTTGTTGGCGGCCACCACCTGCGGCTTGCCGGCCAGCTCCGCGCTGTACTTCTTCAACTCCTTGTTGAGGATGTTGAAGTCCGCCAGCGGATCCCGACCGTCGCCCATGGCGCCCATGTCGATGAGGTGCACCAGCACCTTGCAGCGCTCCACGTGGCGCAGGAACTGGTGGCCCAGGCCCACGCCCTCGCTGGCGCCCTCGATGATGCCGGGGATGTCCGCCATGACTACTGGACCATGCCCAGGTTCGGCACCAGCGTGGTGAACGGGTAGTCCGCCACCTTGGGCCGCGCCCGGCTCACGCGCGAGATGAACGTGCTCTTGCCCGCGTTGGGGAAGCCCAGCAGGCCCACGTCCGCCAGCAGCTTCAGCTCCAGCCGCAGGGTGATCTCCTCGCCCTGGGTGCCGTCCTGCGCGAAGCGCGGCGTCTGGCGCGTGGAGGTGGCGAAGTTCATGTTGCCCAGTCCGCCCCGCCCTCCCTTGGCCGCCAGGAACACCTGGCCCGGGTCGCTCAGGTCCACCAGCAGCTCGCCGGTCTGCTCGTTGCGGATCAGCGTACCCACCGGCACCTGGAGCACCATGTCATCGGCCGCGCGACCATTGCAGTCGCTGCCCATGCCGTGCTCGCCGTTCTTGGCCCGGTGGTGCTGCTGGTAGCGGTAGTCCAACAGGGTGGTGAGCTGGGGGTTCGCCACGAACGACACAGAGCCGCCGTTGCCGCCGTCCCCGCCGTTGGGGCCGCCCCGCTCGATGAACTTCTCGCGCCGGAAGGACACGGCACCGTTCCCGCCGTCCCCCGCCTTCACGTAGATGCGTACTTCGTCGACGAACTTCATGGGGGGATTGCCCTCCTGGAAAAACACAAAGCGGGCCGTCCTCGCATCCAACCGTCGGTGAGGACGGGGTGGACCGGGAACGACCCGCTCGGGGATGCCGTGCCCGGGGTTTCCCCCGGAGCCACCGACTAGGCGCTCGCCTGCTCGGCGGCGACCGGGTAGACCGACACCTTCTTCTTGTCGCGGCCGAGGCGCTCGTACTTCACCACGCCGTCCACCGTCGAATAGAGGGTGAAGTCGCGACCGAGCTTCACGTTCGTGCCCGGGTGGATGACCGTTCCGACCTGGCGCATGAGGATGCTGCCTGCCGTGATGGTCTCGCCGCCGTACACCTTCACGCCGCGGTACTGCGGGTTGGAATCACGCCCGTTGCGCGAAGAACCCTGTCCCTTTTTATGGGCCATGACACCTGCTCCTTGAAGTTCGAGTGAAGAAGACCTGCGAAGGGGACCGACCTAGCCGGAGATCGAGGTGACCTTCACCTCGGTGTACGGCTGGCGGTGGCCACGACGGCGGGTCCAGCCTTCCTTCTCCTTGCGGAAGTGGAGGACGCGGCGGTGCTTGTCCTGCGCCAGCACCTTGCCCACGACCTTCGCGCCCGACACCGTCGGCTGACCCACCTTCGGGCTGTCCGAGCCGCCCAGGAGGAGGACCTCGGTGAAGGAAACCTCGGCGCCGATGTCCCCGGTGATCTTCTCGATCCGGAGAACGTCGCCCTCGGCGACGCGGTACTGCTTCCCGCCCGTGCGAATGACTGCGTACATCGTCGAACCCCTGTCAGCTATGGAATCCAACGCGCATTTCGGACGGGGGACCGCCCGGCGCGCTAAAAGACGGCGGGACTTACGGGAAACCCGGGGGGGAGTCAAGGCACATGGCGGATCAGACCGACCGCCAACCCCCTCAGCGACTTTTGAATAGAATTCCTGGAATAAAGTCCACTAGAACGCATCCCGTGGCCGCAAAGTCTGCGGCCTGCATCCCAACCCACCTGTACCTCATCCCTGAGGGGGAGAACCACCATGAAGAAGTTCCTGATCGGCCTGGCGGCCATGGCTTCGCTCACCGCTTGCGGCGGCAACCTGTGCGACGACTCCGAGGACGTTGCCAACGACCTGTTCGAGAAGTCCGAGGCCTGTGGCCTGCAGGTCACCGAGCCCACCGAGCCCACCGACGCCCAGCGCGACGCGTGTAAGGAGTCCCTGGAGGCCTGCTCCGACTCCGACAAGGACAAGGTCGACGCCTGGTTCTCCTGCATCAAGGACGTGAAGGGCTGCAGCGACAAGACGACCGCCGAGCAGGCCGCCTACGCGGACCGCCTCGAGGCGTGCTCCTCGGAGCTCGTCGGCGTGAGCTCGGCCTGCCTCTTCGCCGAGTAAGCCCCCCGGTCCGACCCCACGGTCGGCCCTAGGGCCCGGTTCCCTCCCCTGGGAACCGGGCTCTTTCATTGCGGGGCCCGGCCCCCCGCGCCTCCAGCGCCCGGTCCACCACGCGCCGGCGCTGCTGGAACTCCAGCTCCAAGGGGTCCAGTTGCAGGCCGCGCTCGTAGGCCTCCAGGGCCCGCTTGAGCTGGCCGTCGCGCTCCAGCGCGCTGCCGGTGAGGAAGTGCACCCGCGCGGTGCCCACCGCCCGGGGCTGTTCGGCCAGGAATTCGCGGCGCAGGGTCTCCGCCTGTCCGGGGGTGAGGCCCGCCTCCAGGCACCGGGCGACGCCCCGGGAGTTGCCCAGCCGCGCGTCGTAGCGGGCCCGGCGCAGCGGCAGGCCCAGCGTGTCGCCCGCGTCGCGCACGCGGATCAACATGGACTCCAGGCGCGACTGCTGCCCGCGCGACAGGGGCCGCTGCCGCACGGCCGACAGGGCGGTCCACAGCTCCCGGGCCCGCTCCCGCGCGGCCTCCAGCTCCACGTCCGGAGGCAGGCCCAGCACCGCGTAATGGGTCCCCTCCCCGCCCAGCCGGGTTCCATGGGCCGCGAGGACGCGCTCCGCCTCCGCGTCATCCGGGAGCTCCCGGGGCGGCGCGGGGGGCGACGAGGCCGGGGCGCCGGACAGGTGCTGCTCCACGCGGGCCTTCAGCGTGGCCGACGGCGCGACGAACTGGACGCCGAAGCCCGGGCGCATGCTCCAGGCCTGGGCCTGCTCGGGCGAGACGTGGCGCACCACCTCGCACGTGACGCTCAGCGGTCCCGAGCGCAGGGGCAGCACCACCTGGACCCGGGAGAACAGCAGCGGCAGCTCCCCCGTCGCGTGCAGGAACACCCCTCCGCGCGACAGGTCGGAGCCCGTGAAGGGCCGGGGCTGCGCGCCCGGATGCAGCAGCACCTGCACCGGCGCCGGCAGGGTCGCGCCCCCACTCGCGGACGCGGCGGGCGCCACGGCGGGCGTCCTCCGGGGTCCACCGGGCGAGCTTCCCTGGGAAGCCCCCGGAGGCGGGGGGGCCGCGGGACGGGCCGCGGGCGTGGACACGCGCGGCGGCGGGGTCCGCACGGCCAGGGCCTGCTCCAGCGCGGCGCGCAGGGCGAGCGCGTTCGGAAAGCGCTCCTCGGGGGTCTTCGCCAGCGTGCGCAAGACGACGGCCTCCAGCGCGGCCGGCACCGTGGGGCAGAGCGAGCGCGGCGGAGGCGGCTGCCGCGTCTGGTGCGCCACGAGCTGGGCGGTGAGCCCCTCGTCTGGGAAGGGCAGCCGACCGGTGAGCAACTGGTAGGCGATGACGCCCACCGCGTACAGGTCCGCGCGGCCGTCCAGGCGGCGGCTCAGGGACTGCTCGGGGGCCATGTACTCCGGCGTCCCCACGATGATGCCCGCCATCGTCTCCGGCATGCTCGCGTCCACCAGCTTCGCGATGCCGAAGTCGAGCACCTTCACGAACGGCATCCCCCGCCCGCGCTTCACCAGGAAGATGTTGTCCGGCTTCAGGTCTCGGTGGACGATGCCCCGCGCCGCCCGCGCTTCACCAGGAAGATGTTGTCCGGCTTCAGGTCTCGGTGGACGATGCCCCGCGCATGCGCCGCATGCAGCGCGTCACACACCTGGGCCAGCACGGGCACCACCGCCCCGGCCGACAGCGGCGTCCCCACCCAGGCCGACAGCGGCGCCCCCTCCAGGAACTCCATGATGAGGTACGGACGCGGCGCCGTGGCGTTGAGGTCGAAGATGCTGACGATGTTCTCGTGCCCGATGAGGTTCACCGCCCGAGCCTCGGCATGGAAGCGCTGCACCAGCTCCGGGTAGCGCGCCAGGTGCTCGTGCAGCACCTTCACCGCCACCCGGCTGCCAATGGACACGTGCTCGGCCAGGTACACGGACCCCATGCCGCCCCGGCCCACCCGGCGCACCAGCCGGAAGCTGCCCATCCGGGTTCCCACCAGCGGATCCACGTCCTCCTGCGCGGGCCCCGCCCCAGGCTCCCCCACGGCCAGGACTGCCGCGTCGCCCGCCTCCCGGACGAGCGTGTCGCATGACGTCTCCGGTCCATGTCCCCGACCGCACGCCACACACGTGCGCTCACTCCTCGCGACTTCGGCCATACCACTCCCCCCCCGGCCAATTCCCCGCCCAATCTGCACATCCCGGAAGCCCTGTATCCACTGTCAATGAGGGCGGTTGTCGCAAAGTGAGGCGGGGCCCCTCCCGTGGGCCGGGGTGACGGTTGGGCGCAGGACTGCGGCGTGTCAGGAAGAGGTCACGCGGGTAGGATGCGCGCATGTCCCGCTCGGCCCGACGCATCCCCACCGTGAACCTGTCCCACTACCGCTCCGGCACTCCCGAGGAGCGGGCCCGCTTCGTCCAGGTGTTTGGCGACGCGCTCAAGGAGTTCGGCTTCGTGACCGTGGAAGGCCACGGCGTGGAGGACGCGCTCATCCGCCGCACGTACGCGGACGTGGAGCGCTTCTTCCAACTGCCGGAGTCCACCAAGACGCGCTACGCGGTGCCGGAGCGTCCGGGCCAGCGCGGCTTCATGGCGTTCGGCCAGGAGCACGCGAAGAACCGCAAGGTGGGGGACATGAAGGAGTTCTGGCACGTGGGCCGTGAGCTGCCCGTGGGCCATCCCTACCGCGACGACTACGGCGCCAACGTGTGGCCGGAGGAGGTGCCCTCCTTTCGCGAACACACGCTGAGCCTCTACAAGGAACTGGACGACGCGGCGACGGTGATGCTCCAGGCGCTCGCGGACTACCTGGGCATCGCGCGCAACACGTTCAGCGACATGACGGTGGATGGCAACTCGGTGTTGCGGCTCATCCACTACCCGCCGCTGAAGGACCGCTTCATCCCGGGCGCGGTGCGCGCGGCGGAACACGAGGACATCAACTTCATCACGCTCTTGTGTGAAGGCACGTCCGGCGGCCTGGAGCTGCTCACGCGCGATGGCGAGTGGATTCCGGTGGACACGCTGCGCGGGCAGATCGTCGTGGACTCGGGGGACATGCTCAGCCGCGTGATGAACGGCGTCATCCCGTCCACCACGCACCGGGTGGTGAACCCGCCCAGCACGGAGCAGGACACCGTGCGCTACTCGATGCCCTTCTTCGTGCACCCGTTCTCCGACTGCATCCTCAAGCCGCTGCCGCAGACGGAGACGCC
>SECN01000120.1 GCA_004173515.1 Myxococcaceae bacterium
AGCAGGGGCTTGAGCTCCTGATACACCCGCTTCGCGGCCTGCACGTCCAGGGACGCGATGACGCGCGCCATGGCGTCGTAGCGGGCGGTGCTCTCCGGCACGGACCCGCGCGTCCGGGACGTGTTGAAGGGGCTCTCCGGTGACGCGGACTTCGCGCGCTGGCTGGCCTCCGAGGACCTGATCCGCCGCTTCGCCGCAGCGACGAATCTGGTGGCCGAAGGTCAGAGCCCCCGCATGCCGCTGTCGTTCATGGCGCCCGCCGGGGGCTTCCAGGTCGCGAAGCGCAAGGGCCATACCGTGATGGCGCCGGAGAGCACCGCCCGCTACGACGCCATGGCGCGCGTCATCGCGTCCCTGGACGTGCAGGCCGCGAAGCGGGTGTATCAGGAGCTCAAGCCCCTGCTGGACGCGGCCCACGCGGAGCTGGCCCCGCCGGGGCGCGGACTTGAACAGGCGTTGTCACAGGCCGTGGGCCGGCTCACCCGCGTCCCGGTCCCCCGCGCACCGGTGGAGCTCACGCCCAAGGGCGCGCTCTATGTGTATGCGGATCCGAACCTGGAGGCGCTGGGCGCGGCGGAGAAGCACCTGCTGCGCATGGGCCCGGACAACATGCGCAAGGTGCAGGCGAAGCTCACCGAGCTTTCGACCGCGTTGGGCCTGCCGTCGACGGAGCAGGCACGCCAGCCGTAGCGGGTGGGGCTTCGCTCAGGCGCGGTCCTTCACCGTGCGGCGGCGCCAGAGCTGGAGTGAGGCGAGGAGTCCGAACGCCGTGAGACCTCCGCCTGTCTGCGAGCACCCTTCGTTCCGGGGCGCATCGGGCCTGGCTTCAGGCTCGGGCTCGGGCTCGGGTTCGGGCTTGGGGTCGGTGTCGGGGTCGGACCCGTCCTGCGGGCACGTCATGTCGAAGGAGACCGTCAGGGCCGGTAGCGATGTCCCGGACTGTTCGAGCACTGGCTGCAGGGTGGCGATGTGCCGTCCGGGCCTAAGAAGGCCCGGGCCCGTGGAGTCCTGTGGGAGCCGCAAGTCGCGGCAGATGGAATAGACGGTCAGCAGGTCCCGCATCGTCCTGAACCCATCCGAAGGCGTGGCCTGGCCGCTGGCGTTCACCGTGCCGTGCGGCGCCGTGGCCCAGGTCTGTCCATCCACCTTCAATGTCCAGTGCACCCAAGGCAGCCAGGGCACCAGCTCCGGGGCAGGCGTGAAGCCCAGTGTCACCGTGCTGCCCTCCACGTCCGCCCAGCAGGAGGAGCCGCCACTGACCTTGAAGACCCCGTGCTGTTCGCTGGCCGCCTGAAGCGTCCCGGTCTCCGCAGGTAGCGCCGCCTGCGGCCCCGCGGTGAAGGTCGCCGCCGCGACGCCTGGCTCCGGGTTGCTGGAACCGCAGGAAGGGGTGCCCTCGATGCGGTAGCGCGTCCCGGGGACGAGCGGGGCGAGCGGGGCGAGGACGCCACTTCCCTGGGGGCCATCGACGAGGCGAGCCTCCACGTCCACGCCTTCCTCCGTGCGCAGGCGCAGGCTCAACGTATCCATGGTGTTGATGTGAGGGGGAAGCACCACCAGGGCGGGCACGTTCGCGGGGACGACCGCGTCCGGGGGCATGGGCACGATGCTGTTTCGGGCGTCACATACAGGCGGGCTGCATGCCTCCGCCGAAGGGGGCAGTACCAGGCATCCTCCCAGGAACACCCCTACCGTCAGCGCGGTCCATCCAGATGTCTTCATGGCCCTTGGGACACGCGAGCCCGTCACGTTGGGACATGGTTTTTCGGGCTGACGCGGACCTGGGCGAGCGCGTCAGGGATGGAGCACCTGCGCACGGCGTCTCGTCATCCACCCGCTTCGATGCACAGGGCAAGGCGCTCGGTGAGTGGCTGCGCGCGCCACGTCGACGTGCCGGAATAGCGGCTCCGACCCCTGTGCCGCCTTCGAACTCCCGGACACACGTCCCCGGCTGGATCCACCCCTTCGGATCCGGCCGGGAACGTCCTGACTCAGTACACGATGGCGATGTCGAGCAGCTCGGGGCCGGAGGCGCCACCGATGGAGGCCAGCTCCGCCGTGGTCGCGGTCCTCGGGAAGAACGAGGCCGCGCCGGTCAGCAGGTTCACCTGGTACAGGACATGGGGACCGCTGGTCGCCGTGCGTCCCGCCACCAGCGGCAGGCCATTGTCACCGCCGGCGATGTCGAAGCCCGCAGCGCCGACGAACGTCACGCCCAGCGCGCCCACGTTGGCCAGTGTGCCGTTGTTGGGCGGGTCCTGCTTCGCCAGCACGTTGTTGTTGCGCTCCAGGTCGTAGAGCGCCGTCGTGGTGGTGCCCATGATGCTGTTCGTGTACGCCGCGCCGAAGACGACCGCGGCGGGTGAACGGTTGATGTCGCCGTCGGTGGTGGTGGCGCCGGTGTCCACGTTGATGCGCAGGTTCTGCCCGGTGTCACTCACCACGCGCAGGCGATCCGCCACCGGGTTGAAGTCGATGACGAACCGGGTCCCCGACAGGGCGGTGAAGGGCGCCGTGAGGTCGGCGGCGTCCGCGCTCAGCGTGGACTTCGCGGTGACCGCGCCCGTCTGCGGATCCACGGTGTAGAGCTTCCCGGCGGAGGAAAGGGCATACATCTTCCGGTCCGCCGGACGCACGTCGATGCCGAGCAGGGACTCCCCGGTCGGCACGCCCGCCAGGGCCACCGTCGCCGTCAGCGTGTTGGGCGCGGAGACCGCGGCCCGCACGAGCTTGCTGTCCGTGGTGAGGCCGTAGACCGCGGCCCCGGATGCCTGCTTCAGGGCCAGACCCTTGAGGGGCTCCGTCGTTCCGATGACCGCGAGCTCCGTGGCGGCCCCCGCCATGTTCTCCGGGGTGATGCGGAACAGGCGCTGCGTGCCACCCACCGTCAGCGCGGCGTAGCCCACGTTGGTGCGGGCGTCGATGTCATAGCCATTCACCCCCGAGGCATCCACGCCCAGCGGTGCCGGAGCGGAGAGCGTGCCGTTGTTCGGCGGATCCTGGAGGTAGACGGTGTCCGTCGCCGCATCCAGCACGAAGAGGCGCGTGTTGGCCGTCTCCGGGAAGGAGTTGGTGTAGGCCGCGCCCGTCACCTTCGCACCGCTCGCGCCGCCGTTGATGGCGCCATCGGTAGTGGTGGCGCCGGTGTCCACGTTGATGCGCAGGTTCTGCCCGGTGTCACTCACCACGCGCAGGCGGTCCGCCACGGGATTGAAGTCCACGGCGAAGTCGGTGCCCGCCAGCGCGGTGAACGGGTTGTCGTCTCCCGCCATGGCGGCCAGCGTGGACTTCACGGTGGCGACGCCGGTGTCCGGAGCCAGCGTGACGATGCGGCCCCCGCTGGTGAGGCCATAGAGCTGCGAGTCCGCGGGACGGTAGTCGATGCCCAGCAGCGACTCGCCCGAGTTCAGGCCCGTCACGTCGACGGAGCCCACCAGGGTGCCAGGCGTCGCGCGGTCGAAGGACACGAGCTTGTTCGAGGCGGTCAATGCGACGACCTCACCCACCAGGACCGGGGTCGACCCGCCGTCCGTGCCCGCGTCGGTGCCTGCATCCGTGCCGGTGCCCGCGTCGGTGCCGGTGCCCGCGTCGCTGCCGGCATCCATGTTGGTGCCCGCGTCCGGCGGGGGCGTGGGGTCGTCGTCGTCTCCGCAGGCCGTGAGCATGAGGGCGGTGGCGAGCGCGGCGAGGATTCGGTTCTGATTCTTGATGAGCGACATGGGCTCCCGGGTGGATGGAATGAATCAGCGTTCCTGGGGCCTTACGCGGAGGCCGTGGAACTGGATTCACGCCCCTGTCGAAGTCCTTCCATCCGTTCACCAGTCAATCCTGCGCGCAGCTCACCTTTCAGATGGGATGCTCCGCGAGACTGGCAGGCAGCCGTGCCCACCCCGTGCCCCCTGGAGGCTTCCCATGACCCGTGACAAGCGCAACGTGTTCGCACCCCATCCGCTGCTTCGACAGACCGTGGCCCGTCTGCTGTTCGCCGCCCCCGTCGTGTCTGCCATTGCCTGCTCGGGCGAAGAGCCGGGGGGCTGCATCCCCTATGACGCGTATGAGGGGCGCTATGACACCCGCGACCGGCTGCCAGATGGGGGACCCCCCACGAGCGCGGACTGCATGTTGGTGTGCCAGAGAGTGGGGGCCCATCGCTGTCAGGCCTCCCCACCTCCCACGATGCCCACGGACGGCGGCAAGCCCTTGGAGCCCCACACGAGCTGCTACTTCGACGTGGCCGCGGGATGCACCGGGGATGGACGTCGGCCCGAGGGGCTCCAGGCGACGCGAGCGGAGGCACGGTGCGCGCTGGGCACCCACTTCGCGCGCATGGCCTGGTTGGAGGCGGCCTCCGTGCCTGCCTTCCTTCGGCTCGCGGAGGAGCTGAAGGCCCACGGAGCGCCCCGGGAGTTGATCCGCGCGGCCCGGCGCTCGGCGGGGGAGGAGGTCCGCCACGCGCGCGCCGCGTCCGTGCTGGCCCGGCGCCACGGCGCCACCGTGCCCGAGGTGGAGGTCGCACCGTTCTCCGCGCGCTCGCTGGAGGCCCTGCTGGTGGAGAACGCGAAGGAGGGGTGTGTCGGGGAGACCCATGGCGCGCTGGTGGCCGGGTGGCAGGCACGCACGGCGCGCGATGCGCGGGTGCGGGAGGCGCTGAGCCGGATTGCCGAGGAGGAGCTGCGCCATGCCGAGCTGTCCTGGGCCGTGGACGCCTGGGCGACCGGGCGCCTCACCCCCGAGGCGCGCCAACGGGTGCGGGAGGCGCGCCTCGCCGCGTTCAATGAGTTGGAGCACAGGGTCGCGAGCGAGGAACCCGAGGCCATGCTCGTCCAACAAGCAGGGCTGCCCTCGCGCGACGCCGCGCTGCACCTTCTTCGCGGGCTCCAGGTCCTGATCGCCTGACCCCGAAGCGGGGGATGGCCTGGACCCCGGCTAGCGCCCGCAGTTGCTGATCTTGGAGATGGACATCGTCAGGGCGTTGGCGAAGCCGTGGGCGTAACAGCTCTCGTGCCAGGACTGGGCGATCAGCGGATCATGGATCTGGGTGGGGACGCGGGTCATCCGGAAGAACGAGCGGCGCTCGTTGCCATGGAGTCTGGGACCCTCGCGATCCTCGTAGCCGCGGGCGTAGTTCTCGAAGGTGATGCGGTCCGCTCCGCTCTCCGCGACCACCCCTCCCCAGTGGTACTCCCAGACGGGTTCGCAGTACACAGGCGGAGGAGCGGGCACCGCCGGGCGGGGAGCCACCTCGTCCCGCATCCGCATCCAGGTGCGGTGCTGGGCATCCTGATATTGCTCCATGGCGCCCACCGAGCACGTCTGGAATGCCTCGCCCACCTGTGCGTCCGCATAGGCATTGAGACCCAGACGGAAGAGGATCTGCTCGTAACGTGCGTGGAGCATCGCTCCGTCGAGGTTCACGCCGTTGAGCGCCATGGAGGCATGGGCACGGACCCGGTTCACCAGCCGGCCATAGTCGCGACCGATGGGGCCACAGTAGCCGAGGAGTGCCGCCCTCAGGGTGGCCATGGACTTATTGGCACCCACCAGCGCGCGCTGCAATCCCACCTGGTAGTCATTGACCGCGCGTTGCCTGGCCGCGGCGGCACTGGGGCCCTCTTCCTGTCCATGGAAGAGGAACGTGGTGATGAGGACCGCCAGCCGGAGGGCAATGTCGCCATGGGCCACGTAAAGAGGGTGCCACCCTCCGAGCTGCCAGCGCGGCAGACCGTGGAAGAGCTGGTTGCCGGACTGCTTGAACTTCGCGGTGCGCTTCGAGTTGTCGCGCTCCCCCATGACCCTGCCGGAGATCTCGTTGCAGTTTTCAGCGACGGGGGGATTGAGCTGGTTGTCCTGGGACATCGCCACCTGGAACAGTCGCTTGGGTCCAGGGCCGCCCAGGAAGGGCAGACAGCCCAGCGGCGCGGGAGGGCCGATCTTGAGGGAGAGCGGCCCGGGGACCTTGGCGATCCGATAGCTGGAGTTCGCGGCGCTCAACGCGCTGTTGCACCGACCGATGGCGGTGTCCGTGGCGAAGAAGAACTTGGGCTGCGCGTGGTGGAGATCCGTGTCCTCGATGGCGAGTTCGTTGTCATCCGAGAACCGGAGCGCGACCTCGTGGTGCGGCCGCGCCATGACGTTCACCGTCCCGGCATCGAGGAGGAAGCTGTCCGGGTGCGTCTTCAGGTTGGGGCCGGGCCGCACTCCGTCCCGCTGCGTCTCGAAGACGGCTGTGTGGAGGTTGACGTGCTGGGCGGCGAACTGGGCGTTCGGGATGACGTGGTACGCCTGAAGCACGGCAGTGGGCGAAGCCCAGCGGCCCCGGCCCGTCCCCGGAGTCGCGAGGTGCGCACGCTCACCCGAGAGGGCCCGTACCGCCAGGGCCTCGGCCTCGGCCTCCAGGGCCCCGTCCACGAGCAGCCCGGTCCCGCCGTTCCCAGGAGCTGCGCGCCCCGCGCGCTGTTGCAGCACATGCACCAGCTCATGCGCGAGGATCCGGCTCCCGCGAGCCGAGTCGTGCTCCAGTGCTCCCGGAGCGAAGAGAACGTGCTCTCCCCAGCACAGGGCCTCGGCCCCCAGCCGCGAGACCAGGGGATGCTCGTGCAGGCGAACACCGCCAAGCTCGGCCCCGAAGGCGCGCTCGAACCGGACACGCCACCGCCTTGGGAGCGCCCAGCCCCGAGCGCAGGCCTGCTCCAGGAGTAGGGGGGAGAGCCAACGGTGCCGAGCGTCCAAGATCCGTGCTCCCAGGGGGGGGCGGGTGGTGTCCCGTGAAGAACGTATCCTACACAGCCGGGACTCCCAGCTTACGCGAGCGCCTGAAGACAGGCCGTGCCATGAGCCGGGGCGGTCTCTTTCGCTATGCGGCGGTCGCTTCCTGGATGCGAGCCTCGGTCTCGGCCGGGCTGGCGATCCAGGGCCAGAAGCGCTGCGGCTCTCCGAAGTTGTCGAAGAACGTGTCGCCCAGCGCCTGCACCTTCGAGGCGGCCCCCAGGTACTGCATCACATGGGGCGGAGGCGGCTGGAGCAGCATGTTCGTGAACCCGGTGATGTACTGGCCCTCGGTCCGCCAGAAGTGCTCGAAGGTCTGCTCCATCCAGTCCGGGGTGAAGGGCTGATCACCGTGCTCGAGGATGGCCTGGGTCACGGCGTGGGCCTGCTTCGACGCGCTGTTGAGGCCCTGGCCCGCGATGGGGTCGTTGAGCATCACGACATCTCCCAGCCCCATCACGGCCCGGCCCGAGGGGAGCCGTCCGACCGGCTTGCGCACGGTGGGCGTGAACGCGCCGGTGAGCCAGGACGACTCGTCCACGATGGTGGCGTCCTCCAGCCGGTCCTCCACCCACGGTGAGAAGTCGTGCATGACGTCCTTCATGCGCGCCATCGCGTCCCGGGCGGTGGTGAGGCCGCGGAAGCGATCCAACCCCTGGCCGGGGATGGCCTCCAGCAGGATGCAGTGCAGGGGGCCTCGGATGCGGTCGAAGTACGGCATGGAAAAGTATTCGCCGTGGCCCGCGGTCAGGATGAACTTGAGCGCGGGGTAGGGCGTCTGGTGCAGCGGCTTCATGCCGGTGACAATCATTGCCATGAGGTTGCGCTGCGGCTGGGTATGGGGGCTGCGTCCGGCATCCCGCTCGAACAGCGACATGAAGCTGTTGCGGCCCGCGGTCACGAGCACCAGGTCATGCCGGGGGGCGAGCGCCTCCAGGGCCTCCACGTCCACCTCGCGCACCACCACGGTGCCGCCGCGCCGCTCGAACTCCGCGAGCCAGCGCGAGTACTTCGCCCGCAGGTCCAGGGCCTTGCCCGCGTTGAGGATGCGCCCCTGCACGTGGAGCGCGCGCTGCCCGGGCGCCATGCAGATGTCGAGGTCGCCACCCTGGGCGGACGCCCCCGGGCCCGGCCAGAAGTCGAGCCCCAGCTCCTGCTCGTACTGGTGGGCGCGGCCGAAGAGGTAGGTGGTGGTGGCGAGCCGGGCGTTGAAGAGCTGCTCGGGCGTGCGGTCCGAGTAGACGGTGACGCAGTAGCCCTTCGCGAGCAGGCCGAAGCCAAGCTGCAGTCCCGCCTGGCCCGCTCCAATGATGCCGATGTTCCTCATGCTCCCCCCTGGGTTGATGCGTGGGCATGACGCCCACCCGAGACACTACGCAATGGGGACGCGGTCCTGGCAATCCCTCCATGGGGGGAGGGGAGGCCCGCGCCTGCTTCGCCCCTGGGACATCGAGGACCCGGAGAACCCCTTCCGGAAAAGCCATTGAAAGCCCATCCCTGATAGGTTCCGGTTTGGCGACTATTTCCGGAATTCGAACCAGGGAGCACCATGCCTCAGTATTTCTTCATCGCGTCCTCGAAGAATCCTTCCTTCGTGGTGGGCGCCGCGGGTTCGACCTCGGGTTCCGCGGTGCAACTGGCCCAACGGCAGGGCGGCGTCCAGGCCCAGGGCCAGTTGTGGCGGTTGACGGCCCGTGGGTATCTCGTCAACGGCTACGACCCGAGCCTGGTGCTCGCGGCGGGTTCGGGCGGTGTCGTGCTCTCCACGCAGAGCCCGACCGACAACACCCAGGTGTGGCAACTGAACGCCGGTGAGGTCGCCGACGAGCCTCGGGCCGGGACGCTCCAGAGCACGGCGAGCCTGCAACTGCTGACGGTCACCGCCTACTCCAATGGCGCTTCGCTGGTGATGAGCGACGGCACCGATCCGGCGCAGTCCGACGCGTTGTGGACGATGGATCCGTTCCCCGTGGCGTTCGACCAGCCGACGGCGCTGAGCAGCGCCCTCAACGCCGGCTATTTCAACATCGTCGCCGCCAGTGCGCCGAGCACGCTCCTGTTGAACGTCACCGGCGGCGCTTCGACGCCAGGGACCCAGGTGATCGTCTGGACGCCCCAGAC
The DNA here is from genome assembly GCA_004173515.1 of Myxococcaceae bacterium. GTDB lineage: Bacteria > Myxococcota > Myxococcia > Myxococcales > Myxococcaceae > Corallococcus. Next base: position 8,887 of record SECN01000120.1, read on the forward strand.
GAACGCCACCAACGACCTCTGGCGGCTCACGCCGGCCGGCTACATCGTGAGCGCGCTCTCCCCATCGCTCGTGCTCGGGCTCGGGCCCTACGCCAATGGCGTGCAGCCCGTCGTCACCTGCGAGGTGGACGCTGGCGACGACTCCCAGCTCTGGACGCTTGGCGGCGGCAACCTGTACGGGATGCCGAATGCGAGCACCATCATCAACCGGTCGACGAACCAGGTGCTCGCGGTGCTGAACGGTGACTTCACCGCGGGCACGAGCGTCGTGGCGATCCCGGCGGGCAGCCAGACGCCGGCGGCCGCGCTCTGGACCACCTCGCTGTCGACATGGCAGCCGTCGGCGGTGGAGGCGCGGACGGAATCGACGCCAGGTTCCACGCTCTCACTGCCATTGCCGCTCGTGGCGAACGTCCAGGGCAACGCGACGGCGGGCGGGACACCCGTCATCCTCTGGCCCTTGAGCAGCGTCCCCCCTGGGTTGCAGCCGCCGTTCTCCAATGTCAGTTGGCCGAACAACAACCTCTGGCGCTACAGCATCGACGGGTACATCACCTCCGACCTGGCGCCCGACTTCGTGCTCACCGCCATGCCCGACAGCACCGCGGTGATGTACCCCAAGCAGCGGATCGCCACGCCCGCCCAGCAATGGAACGTCTCGGCGTCGGAGGTGACGTGGAGCGGCATGCCGCTGCAGGTGCTGCGAATCGCGAACGTGCAATCCGGCGCGCTGCTGACCATGCCCGCCAACGCGCTGACCCAGGGCACCGCCCTGGTCCTCGCGGCGGCAGGGAGCACGAGCTCCCCGTCCCAGCAGGCCTGGTACAACACGAATGGCTATCCGCTGGATGCGATCGTCGGGCAGATGCCGCTCGGGTTCCCGACCTCGTCGGATGCGTCGGCGCTTGCCGCCTACGACTACATCAACACAAGCATCCTCCCGAAGGTCACCAGCAGCGAAGGGATCCGCGGCGAGTACACCAACACGACCGACGTGCCGGATTGGCTGGCGAACCTCCCGGGGCTGCCTCCGCCGCCGACATCGCTCAACGTTCCGTCGGCCGTGTGGACCCAGGTGAAGCAGCAGATCCAACAGGAGTTGACGTACGCCAACGCCATCCAACTGCTCAGCTCCAATGCCAGCGCGTTCTACTCCGCGCTGCAGGTCAACGTGCTGGGGCTGCTCGACTCGATAGCCGAGGGCATCACGGGACTCGGCACACAGGCCTCCGGGAACGCCAGCGCCGTCATCGAGGGCATCGCGCTGTCGTTCATCCAGCTCGTGCCGGATGTCGGGGGCTGCATTGCCGGGCTGCTCCAGACCGGATTGAACGCCGCCGCCTCTTATGGTCAGCCCGGTTCGCTGGGGAAGGTCCAGGCGGCGGTCTCCCAACTGATGTTGAACGTCGGGACCTTGTTCACCCAGGTCACCGCCGCGACGCAGGATCAAATGACGGCGGCGCTCGGTGATTGGGGGCAGATGCGAGCCATCGGACCGCTCACCTCGCTGATGCCCGGTCACCCCGATTCGCTGGCCTGGACCGTCGACACGGAGAGCGGCCTTGAGAATTCGGCCACGCCGGGCATCTACCTCGCGATCGCGCAGATGCTGATGCCGGTCCAGTATTACATCTGGCAGGCGTTCCAGCAGTCGCTCCTGGACTCGGTCCAGTCGTCGATGTCGCTCGCGCCGATGTCCCAGAACGTGCCTGGCGATTGCTACATGAGCATCGTCACGATGGACGGCTCCAAGCAGTACTTTGGCGCCTACGACCTCTACGTCCTCGCCTCTTCGAACGGGAGCTATCCATCCTCCACGCTGATGTCCACCTACGTGTGGAACCTGGGCGTCAGCGCGTCAGCGTTCTACATGGGCAGCCCGAGCTGGCCCTTTCCGACGCGCGTCATGTCCATCCTCGGCCTGGACAGCAAGAGCATCGGCACCACCTTGTCGACCAATTGGAACCAGACGCTGCTCGCGCGGGTCTTCAATTGCACGCCGAACGCGCTCACGATGACGTTGACGCCCAACCATGACTGCCCCGTGAGCTGGGGCAACATGAGCCAACCGTTGCCGGCGTACGCGATGTTGGAGTTCGCCGCCAGCGCTGGCCATCACGGCGACACGTCCGTGAATGTCGCGGTGACCGATTCGAGCGGAGCCCAGGTGATGGCGTTCGAGGTCGCCGGCGGCAGCACGACGTCCGTCCCGTGGAACAGCGGGGCGCAAGGCTACTGGCTGGCGAACAGCGTCACCAACGCTGGGGGGGGCAAGCCGCCCGGCAGCTGGGGCCCGCCCGGGATCGCGAACGTCGCGTTGGGACAGCAGACCTGAGCGTCCGGACAGGGATGAGGCGCGCCGGGTGCGGCCCTGAGAGGCTCACCCGCGCGCCGGATCCCATCCGTAGAAGCGCATGAGTTCTTCGTAGAGGTCCGGCGTCTGCTCTTTCATCTGACGCGGCTTCTCGAAGAAGGACTCGGTGGCCACGGCGAAGAATTCGGCCTCGTTGAGGCCGCCATAGTCGTCCAGCACCGCCCGCTCCGGACGACCGCCCTCGCGAAGCTTGAGGTAGTGCTCGCCCATCACCGAAGCCCAGGCCGCGTAGTGCGAGTAGCGGCGCAACTGGGGGGTACCGTCGAAGCTTCCGTCCTCCCGGTCCAGGACATGGGCGAACTCATGCGTGGCCGTGGAGTGGCCGTCATTCGGGTTGCGCAGTCCCGTCAGCACGGACTGCCACGACAGGATGACGCTGCCCCAGTTCTTCGCCTCGCCCAGCACCACGCCGGTGCGGTCCGGAAGCCGGAAGGCGTCTGGGTAGACGATGATCTCCCTCAAGCGATCGTAATAGGAGAGGTCCAGGTGGAGCACCAGGCGCACGGCGGTGGCGGACACCACGACCCGGACCTCATCGGTGATCGTGAAGCCCCCCGCCCCGATGAACTCCTTCTCCCAGATGAAGAGCTTGAGCAGGTCCAGGAATCGCTGGCGCAGCTCGGGCGCGAGCTCCTGGGCGAAGGGGACGTGGCGCTCCAGGGGGCCGGACCATTCAGGAGGAAAGGGCCGACGCAGCCAGCGGCGTCGACGGAGGGTGCGGAAGAGGCCGGAGCGGGGAAGCGTCATGAGAAGCCCGAGTCTACCCGCGCGGTCGGAGCGTGCGCCCCCGACGCCCTGGTCGCGGGCGGCCACGCCAGGAACGGTCAGGAGGGAGAGCGCCCCGCATTTAACTCGGCTTAATTCAACAGCGGACGGCTGCCGCGTGAATCCAGGTTGAAAGTTTCATCCAGGAGCACACGCCATGATCCGCATCCCGCCCCGCAACACGCCGACCCTTGTCCCTCCTCGCCAGGAGCCCACGGTCCCACTGGCGGCGCCGTCCGCCTCCCCGCAGCCGTTGCGCACGCCCGCGCGGCAGCAGAGCCTCTTCGAGCCCCCCCAGCGTCGCGAGGCCGCGCTGCGCCAGTGGTCCTCACAGAATGGGGGCACGTCGGCCACGGGACTCCAGCCCGCGCCCGTGCGCGCGGGGGGCTCCGGCAACACGATGAAGCCGCTGTTCTTCGACGGAACGGCGGGCGGCGTGCAGCAATCCTCCGAGGCCCGCACACTCTCGGGAGCCGGGGCGTACGCCGTGCTGGAGACGCGCGTGAAGAATGCCCAGGCGGCCCAGGCCGGTCTTGATGCCGTGGAGCGGAAGCTAGCGGAGGAGCTGGCCATCATCGGCCCCCTCCTGACACCCGAGGAGCGCAATGCCTTCATCCAGTCCTTCCGCACCGAGCACGCGGCGGCCTACACGGCCCGGGACGCCGCCGTGGGGCGACTGGCGGACCACCTGGAAGCCGAAGGCGCCAACATCGAGGCCTATCTCAAGGACGTCCAGGGCATCTCGCCGTACATGCTCGGGCTGCATGCCGTGCCCGTGCAGCAGGCCCTGATGCTGGTGGCCGACTCGCCGCGCGCGGCGACCGCGGTGGCCTACCTGAACGCGTCCGAGAACCAGTTGCTGCAACAGCTCGGTGACCCCGCGGGTCGGTATCTGGAGCAGGACGTCTACGGCCCGGCCATCAACGCCACCCTGACGAGCGCCCTGGCCTCCGGCCAGTCCCCCGACAAGGCCCTCGCGGGGGTGACGGCGCTCATCCAGCAGATGCCCGAGGGCGTCCAGGAGCGCATCCTCGGAGCCGACCCGAAGGTGATGCTGGGCCACCTTTCGAGTGTGGCCTCCGGGAACGTGGGGGCCATCAAGAGCCTGGCGGCGGAGGCGGGCAAGCTCGGCACGCCGGGAGCCACCTCGCTGGTCTCCGCGGCGCTGTCCATGGCGATGATCCAGAGCCCGGAACTCCTCCAGGATCCGTCCGCCCTCAACCTGCTCATCCAACCGATGGGGAACGCCGGCATGTCGGCGTCGGCCCTCGGCTTCGCGCTCAAGACGGTGGGGAGCGTTGTCACGCGGGTCGGCTTCCAGCCGGAGCTTGGCGGAGCACCGATGCTGTTGAGCAAGCTCGGCAGCATCCTGGGCGCGGCGACGTCGGGGCTCCGGGTGCTGAACCTGCTCAGCCAGGCGGACAGGAACAATGGCACCTACCTCCAGGTCGGAGCGCAGGCGGTTGGCGGGATCTTCTCCGCGGCCTCCGTGCTCGGGCTCGTCGGCGGTCCCTTGGGAATCGGCGTGGCCGCCACCACCTTCGTCCTCTCGGAACTCGGCAAGGCCTGGGAGAAGGGCATCCACCGTGAGGAGGCGGCCAAGGCAAGCATCGAGCGCGCGACCCGGCTCGGAATTCCCGACGCGCAGATGCGAGTCGACCTCGGGTTCAACTACGGCACCCAGGTGCGAGAGCTGGCCAGCATGGGGATCGACTATCAGCAGATGAATGAAGTCATCCCGCGCTTCATGGACACGACCCGCCTGGCGCTCTTTGCCCAGGGCCTGGAGCTGAGCCCGGAGGAGGTCGGCCAGATCCTGGACCTGGTGGTGCCTCCAGGGATGAACTCCAGCGTCGAGGTGACGGGCTTCAACCTCCTCATGGGCCTCTACCAGCAGGCGCGAGCGGCCAACCCTGGCGGCACGCCGGAGCAGCTCATCGGCTGGATGCGAAACAACGCCCCGCCGCCGCTGCATGCGGGCTCCGGCTACCTCTTCATGGGCTCGGTGCTCAACCTGCTCGCCTCCGCCCAATAGGTGCTCGCGCCGTTGGAGGAGACCGGCCTCCGGCGTGTCTGGTTCGCGGGCGCGCTCTAGAAATGCAGCTGCATGCGCACGCCGGGCTGGAACCAGGCGTGCACCCTCCGGCCGTCGCTGGAGACGTCATGGGAGTCAGACCGTCTGTATTGGCCCAGCGACGCGGAGAGGTAGGGACCCACCGCCATCGTGCGATTGAGCCGCAGGTCCACACCAACGTGCGCGTGCCCCAGGTCGAACCCCTCATACGGCTGGGAGCCGAGCACCTCCGCTTCGTCCTCGAACTGCACCGTGGCGTTTTCGAAGCCCAGGCCCACGCCGACCCAGGGCGACACGAACGCGCCCGGCCGGAAGTGGTAGTCCAGGTCGATGCCGAACCGCCTGACATTGGAGCCGCACAGGGCCTCGAAGCACGCATCGGGCGACCTTCCAAAGCCAAGCTGGACGTAGACGCCCAGCGAGAGCTGCGAGTTGAAGAAGTACGCGAGCTCCACCTGCGGTGACACCGTCTCACCGATGACGTCCGTCATCTTCACGTTCCCGACCGCATTTCCCACCGGGATGCCATAGGCCGCGCGAAAGCCCAGCGCGAACCCCGCGCCCTTGGGTTCGAGTGGCTGGGCCTCCACGGGCGCCGCCCACAGCAGGAAGAGGGACACCATCAACGAAGTGAGGAAAGGACGAGCAGTCATGTCGTTCACGCGAATCGCCAGCCGGTGGATGTCTGCGACAGCGCTGCGCATTGCAAAGCCGCAGCCAGACCGCCCCAGCCGTGTCCCGGAGGAGAACTCCTCCTGAGCATGGCCGAAATGCCCTGCCACCTGCGACATGGATGTCACGCCGGCGAAGGCGGCTCCCTGACCCGGTGCCCCGCGTGCGGAGTCCCAAGGCGCCAGGCGGGGGGAAGGGGAGTGGGCCCTCCTGGATTCGAACCAGGGACCAATCGGTTATGAGCCGACAGCTCTAACCGCTGAGCTAAGGGCCCCCTTCGGGTCTTCAACGCCAGACGCGACAGACAACCTCGCGCGGCGCGGGCTGACTATCTCCCCGCGAGCGCGCCGGTGGCAAGACCTCGCCGTCAGCCGTCCTCGCGGTCCTTTAGCGCCACGCGGAACACCTGTCCGTGCTGCGCCACGGTGACGCCCTCCGCGCGCAGTCGCTTCGCCTGCTCGTGCGCCACCGGGGGCGCCAGCGTCCCATCCGAACGGATGACCCGCCACCACGGCACCTGCGTGGCCTGTCCCGGAAGGAGTTTCAATTCCCGCCCCACGCCGCGCGCCGCGCCCGGCCGTCCCGCGTAGAGCGCCACCTGCGCGTACGAGCGCACCTGTCCCCGGGGGATGGCGCGCACCTGGCGCATCACGTTCTCGGAGAAGGGCAGGGGTTCAGCGGGCTTCTTCGGAGGCACGGGAGCGCTCGGGGCAAAAAAGAAAGCCCCCGGTCCACGACGAGCGGGAGCGGGGGCCTTCAAGACATCAGGTCAGCGGCTAGCTCTCCACGAAGGAGCGCAGGCGCTTGGAGCGGCTGGGGTGGCGCAGCTTGCGCAGCGCCTTGGCTTCAATCTGACGGATGCGCTCGCGCGTCACCTCGAAGTCCTGGCCCACCTCTTCCAGCGTGTGGTCGCTCTTCTCGCCGATGCCGAAGCGCATGCGCAGGACCTTCTCCTCGCGCGGCGTGAGCGTGGCCATCTTCTCCGCGATCTCCTCCGGCGTCGGCTCGCGGCCAATCTCCTGCACGAGGTAGCGGCTCGTGCGGATGAGCTTGTTGATGGTCTCGATCATGTGCACCGGGATGCGGATGGTGCGGGCCTGATCCGCGATGGCGCGGGTGATGGCCTGACGGATCCACCAGGTGGCGTACGTCGAGAACTTGTAGCCGCGCTTGTACTCGAACTTGTCCACCGCCTTCATCAGGCCGATGTTGCCCTCCTGGATGAGGTCCAGGAACTGCAGGCCGCGGTTCGTGTACTTCTTCGCGATGGAGACCACGAGGCGCAGGTTCGCCTCCACCAGCTCGCTCTTCGCGCGCTCCGCCCGCTTCTCACCCAGCCGGATGGCGTCGTAGTTGCGGCGCAGGGCGTCCACGGGGAGGTTGGCTTCCTCCTCCACGCGCTTGATCTTCCGCACCGCGGTGCGCACGTCGCGGTCCAGGACCTCCAGCTGCTCGGCGGTGAAGTTGAGCTGCTTCTGGAGCTTCTTCGCGATGTTCGGGTTCTCGCGGGACTCCTTCAGCTGCGGGCGCAGGTCCTTCATGGAGACGCTGTAGCGACGCTCCAGGTCGCCCAGCTCCTCCTCGGCCTTCTCCACGCGCTCGATGAGGCCCTTGAGGTTCACGACGATGCGGTCCACCTGCTTCTTGTTCAGCCGCATCTCCTCCAGGACCTCCATCATCTTGGTCCGAAGGTCCTTCACCTCCTGCTTCAGCTCCTTCTTGCGCACCTCCGTGAGCTTCTTCTTCCCGGAGAGCTCCTCCTCCAGGACCTCGCAGTCCTTGGCGAACTTGCGGAAGCGCTCGATCTGCTTGGAGATCTGCTCGATCTTGTTCAGCTCGCTCTGCGCGAGCTGCGCGGGAGCCTCGGCCTCGGAGACCTCCTCGACGGCCTCCTCCGCGTTCTCCGACTGGGCCTCTTCGGGCGCGTCCTTGATGACGTCGCGCACACGCAGCTTGCCCGTCTTCAGGCGGTTGCTGATGTCCAGGATGTCCGCCACGGCGACGCGGCAGGCGAGCAGGGCGCGAAGGACCTCCTTCTCACCCTCCTCGATGCGCTTGGCGATCTCCACCTCGCCCTCGCGGGTGAGGAGGCTGACGCTGCCCATCTTGCGCAGGTAGAGGCGGACGGGGTCGTTGGACTTGCCACCCGGCTCGTCGTCCTCGTCCTTCTCGTCCTCGTCCTGGTCTTCCTTCTCTTCCTCGACCGCGACGGTGGGCTTGATCTCGTTGGACTGCGCGGCCTTCTGCGCGTCGACGATCTCGATGTCGTTGTCGCCGAACATGCTCATCACGTCGTCGATTTGATCGGACGACACGATGTCGGCGGGCAGGGCGTCATTCACCTCGTCGTAGGTGAGGAAGCCCTTCTCGCGGCCGGCGGCGAGCAGGTCCTTCACTTCCTTGCGCTCGGCGACCGGGTCCTCCTCCACGTCGTCCTCGACGGCGTCGGGGTCGACCTGGACGGCGGCGGCGGCCTCTTCAGCGGCCTCCTCCGGGTCCACGTCGTCGGCGAGGGCGGCCACGCCCTTCTTCTTCTTGATCTTCTCGGGTGCCTCGGCGGGGGCGTCCTTCGCCACCAGCTCCTTGTCCTCGGCATCCGCAGCCTTCGTCACCTTCGCCACAGGGCTGTCCGGTGCCTTCTTCTTGCGGATCACCGGATCCACCTTCTTCTTGGTGGGCTTCACGGATGCCTTGGAGGGCTTCTGCGTCGGCATTCGGGTACTTCTCCTTAAGAAAATCAGGTGCTTTGGCCTGGGCGAGCCGGCCGATCTACCGCAAAGTCGAGCTTTCTTACAAACGCGAACTCAAACCGGTTGCATTGGTCCATGATGTCGCGGCACACCTGGACGAACTCGCCCTCCAGCTCCGACCCTCCTGGGGAAAGGCGGCGGCCGGCCTCGAGGAGCGCCCGCTTCACCACCTCCGTGGCCTCGAAGAGCGCCTCTTCCACCCCCTGGCCGGAGGTGGTTTGTGCCAGCACCATCCGCAGGCCCATGTGTGACAACTCATCACACACACGGAACACATCCCGGGTGAGCAGGCGGGGCTCCCGGAGCACGGCGGCCACGTAGAGGCACTCGGACTCCGGGAGCCCCGCCTGCTCACCCGGGATGTGTTCCGTGTGTGTGATGAGTTGTCACA
>SECN01000121.1 GCA_004173515.1 Myxococcaceae bacterium
CGGCCGGACTTCAGCAGGTACACGCGGTCCGACGTGTCGCCGGGGCGGTAGATGGTCGAGTTGTGCGGGAAGGACTCGACCTTGAAGTACCCCTTGAAGTCGATGGCCTCCTGGCCGGGCACCAGCTTGTTCGCCGTCACCATCATCCCGGAGCTCGTCGCCTGCAGGGGCGCCACGACGTTGGAACCGATGGGGCCGAGGGGGCGATTGAAACCGTGCATGGGATTCTCCTGGGAAGCGAAGGAAGCGGAAGGTTGGCTGGCGTGTCTGCTGCGAGCTGACCTTGCTCTTTCCAAGAGGCGTGCCATGGGCACTTGAACTATTCCCGTGGGAACAGTTCCAGGAATGCCGGGTACTTAGCGGTACGCGGCGGTTCCAACCCCCCGACTGTGTCCGAAACCTGAAACAAAACGTTCAAACAGTCTGATCAATGTGAACGAAACGTTAAAGGCGGCCAGGGGACTGTCCGGCCAGGGACAGTGTCAGGAAGCGTCCTTCACCGGGTAAGGGTGCACCTGTGGACCCTGGCCCTGTGCGAGACCGAACTTTTGAAGCTTTCGTTCAAGGGTCGGACGGCTGATTCCAAGAATCTGACACGTCCGTCCCTTGTGGCCCTTGGTGACGGCCATGGCCCGGGCGATGAGCTGGCGCTCGGCCTCTTCCAGGGTGGGGATGAGGCTCACATCGTCCACGGCGGGGGCGGCGAACATGGCGCCCGCGGTGCCCGCGTTGCGCTGGGCGTCGGGGCCCGGCGGGGCTTCCAGCGCGGGCAGGTCGTCGCCGCGCAGCACGTCGCCGGGGGCGAGCACCACCGCGCGGGTGAGGACGTTCTCCAGCTCGCGCACGTTGCCGCGCCAGGGCAGCAGGGTGAGGCGCTCCATCACCTCCTGGGGCACGCGGGTGACGCGCTTGTGCACCTTCTCGTTGATGCGCTCCAGCATGTGCGTCACGAGCAGGGAGATGTCCTCGCGGCGCTCGCGCAGGGGCGGGATGAAGAGGGTGATGACCTTGAGGCGCTGGTAGAGGTCCTCGCGGAAGCGGCCCTGGGCCACCTCGTCGGAGAGGGTGCGGTGGGTGGCGGCGATGACGCGCGCGCGCAGCTTCACGCGCTTGACGCCGCCCACGCGCTCGAACTCGCGCTCCCTTCTCGTGGCCGAACAGCTCGCTTTCCAAGAGCGTGTCCACGATGGCGGAGCAGTTGATGCCGATGAAGGGCCGCGCCTCGTCGTAGGAGTAGTTGTGGATGACGCGGGCGATGAGCTCCTTGCCGGTGCCGCTCTCGCCGGTGATGAGGACGGTGGCGGCGCTGCCCGTCACCTTGCCGATCTCCTTCACCAGCTGCTGCATGGACACGCTGGTGCCCACGATGTCGCCCAGGCGGACGACTGCGTTGTCGCGGTGGACCTCGTCCGCGCGGCGCGACAGCTGGCGGTACTCCAGCGCGCGCTCCACGACGAGGTCCAGGGCGGCCGGGTCGGGGAAGGGCTTGTGGATGTAGTCGAACGCACCGGCCTTCATGGCCCGGATGGTCGTCTCCATGTCGTGGTAGGCGGTGACGAGGATGATGCGCGCGTCGCCGCACAGGCCCTTCATCTCCTCGATGATCTCCAGGCCCGTCCTGTCCGGGAGCATCATGTCCAGGATGACCACGCTGGGCATGTTCTCCTGCGCCGCCTTGAGGCCCGCGGCGGCGCTCGTGGCGGTGAACACCTGGTAGCGCGGCTGCCCGTCCTGCTCGATGTCCTCGAAGTGCATCGTGAGGGTTTCGAGCAGCGACACGTCGTCGTCGACGATGAGGAGGGTCTCCATGGGGCTCTCAGGAAGCGAACGTCAGCGTGAACACCATCCCCGGTTCGGCGCTTCCCTCGGCCACCACCTCTCCACCCACGCCCGTCATCACCCGGCGCAAGGCCGCCAGTGACAGGCCCGCGCCCCGCGCCAGCCGGGAGCCGAACGGGTCGAACAGCGTGCCCTTCTCCTCGGGGGGCAGGGCGGCCGCCGGGTCGTCCAGGATGAGGCTGACCTGGCCCGGGGCGGCCTGACGCAGGGTCACCTGGACGCGGCCTTCCTCGGGAAGGCCCATGGCGACATTGAGCAGGACCTGGGCGAGCACGGGCCTCAACCGGTTGGGATCCACCCGCACGCGGGGCAGGTCCGCCTCTTCCTTCACGTCCACCTCGATGCGGCGCTCGGCGAGTTCAGGGGCCACCATGGCGGTCGCCTCCTGGACGACCGAGCGCAGCGGGTGGGAGTCCAGGTTCGCGGCGCCCTCCCGGCCGTACTCGGAGAGCAGCCAGAGCATGCGCTCCATGGTGCGGATCTCCCGGTTGGCGATGGTGAGCCGCCGCTTGTCCCGGTCCGACAGGCCGGTGTTCCGGGCGAGCGTCTGCACGGCCATCTTCACGGACGACAGCGGGTTGCGGATCTCATGGCTGAGCGAGGACGACAGCCTTGAAATCTGCACCGGGGGCGCGCCCTCCAGCACGGCGCCCAGGTCGAGCACGCCACAGGAGGCCTCCTCGCCGTCCAGGCCCAGCACGAGGCGCAGGTAGGTGGCGGGTGGGCCGCCGGGGGAGGTGGAGACGAACTCCACGGCGCGGCGGTCCTCGCGGGCGCGGGCGTCCAGTTCGCGGGCGCGCTCCTGCGTGACGCCGAGGACCGTGTGCAGCGGGCTGCCGACCAGCGTGGCGGCGGGGCGGCGCAGCACCGTGGCGCAGTCACCCTCCGCGCGGGTCACCCGGAGTTGGGGAGACCAGGCGAGCTGTGCGGCTTGCAGGAGTTGGGCATTCATTGGTGGGCCTGAAACATACCGGTTAACGTCGCGCGCTGTCCCTATGACCCACACACCACGTCCTCCGAAGAACCTTGTGGCCGCGCTCCTGTTCCTGTCGGGTGCGACGGCGCTCGTCTACGAACTGGTGTGGTCCAAGTACCTGGGAAACGTCCTCGGTAACAGTGGTCAGGCGCATGCGGTGGTGTTGGCCACCTTCATGGGTGGACTCGCGCTGGGGGCATTTGTCTTCGGGCGGACAGCGGACCGGGTGAAGAACCCGCTGGCGCTGTATGGCCTGCTGGAGTTGGGCGTGGGCCTGTATGCGCTGGCGTTCCCGTACGTGCTGGGCGCGCTGGAGCACGTGTGGTTGTCGGTGGCGCCGCATGTGCCGGAGCACCTGCGGGTGGGGCCCCGGCTGATGGTGTCCGCGCTGTCGCTGGTGGTGCCCACGCTGCTCATGGGCGGCACGCTGCCGGCGCTGGTGCGCCACTTCGCCGCGAGCCTCGCGGGGGTGCGCAAGGAATTGGCGCGGCTGTACGCCATCAACAGCCTGGGAGCGGCGGTGGGCGTCTATGTCGCGGGCACGAAGCTGGTGCCGCTCATCGGCCTGTCCGCGTCCGCGACGCTGGCCGCGGGTCTCAACGTGTTCCTCGCGCTGGCGGCGCTGGCGCTCGCGCGTCAGCACCCGCCCGCGGTGGTGGTGGGGGCGGCGGCGGCCGTGGAGGACGTGGCCTACCCGCGGCGGGCGGTGCGCGCCGCGCTCCTGGGCGTGATGCTGTCGGGCTTCACGTCGATGCTGTACCAGGTGACGTGGATCCGCCTGCTGTCCATCGTGCTGGGGGCGTCCACCTACGCCTTCACCCTCATCCTGACGGCGTTCATCCTGGGTATCGGCCTGGGCAGCTTCTGGCTGATGACGCGCAAGGAGGGCAGGGATTCGCTGAAGCTGTACGGCTGGACGCAGGTGGGGCTGGTCCTGAGCCTCTGCGTGGCCCTGCCGTTGTACGTGCGGCTGCCGCACCTGTTCCGCTGGTCGGAGTGGATGCTCACGCGCGCGGTGGAGACGTGGCCGCTGTTCCAGGCCATCACCTTCGCGTTCTGCTGCCTGGTGCTGCTCATCCCCACGTTCATCATGGGCGCGGCCTTCCCGGCCGCCGCGCGGGTGGCCACGGCGAAGGTGTCCGAGGTGGGGCGCCAGCTGGGCGGCGTGTACCTGTGGAACACGCTGGGCACCCTCTCCGGCGCCGTGCTGGGCGGCATGGTGCTGATGCCCTTCTGGGGCATGCAGGGCAACTTCGTCGCGGGCGCGGTGGCGAACCTGCTGGCCGCGGGGCTGGCGTTCGAGGCGAGCGCCCACCGGCCGGAAGGCGACGCCGCGAAGGCAGTGCCGCTGTGGCGGACGCTGGCGCCCGTGGGCGGGGCGGCGGTGCTGGTGCTGGGGGTGCTGGGCGGGATGTATGGCTGGCCGCAGACGCTGAGCGACATCTCCGCGATCCGCGTGAGCCGCAAGCCCCCGGAGAGCTACGCGACGCTGGTGGAGAGCACGCGCAAGCGGATCCGCCCCCTATTCTACGCGGATGACACCTTCGCCACGGTGATGGTGGGCGAGGTGCCCAAGGACAACCTGCGCTTCATGAAGATCAACGGCAAGGTGGACGCCTCCAACGGGGGCGACATCGAGACGCAGGTGGTGGCGGGCCACCTGGGCGCGCTGCTCCAGCCGCACGAGCCGCGCAACGTGCTGCTGGTGGGGGCCGGGGCGGCCATCACCGCGGGCAGCGTGCTGGCGCACCCGGTGGAGCGCCTGGACATGGTGGAGATCTCCCCGGCGGTCATCGAAGGGGCGCGCCTGTTCAAGGCGGACAACCGCAACGCGGTGGATGATCCGCGCACGCACGTCCACATCGATGATGCGAAGACGTTCATGGCGCTGGCGCCCATCAAGTACGACCTCATCGTCAGCGTGCCCTCCAACCCGTGGGTGGCGGGCGTGTCCGGCCTCTTCACGCGCGACTTCTTCCAACTGGTGGACAAGCACCTGGCCGACGACGGCGTGCTGGTGCAGTGGATCCACACGTATGAGAGCAACCGCGAGCTGGTGCGGCTGGTGATACGCACGCTGCGCGACACCTTCCCCCACGCCACCACGTGGCTGGGGCCGGAGGACCTGGTCCTGGTGGCCAGCCGCAAGCCCCTGTCCTTCGACGCCGCTTCGGTGGCCGCGCGCATGGCCCGACCGGAGGTGAAGGCGGACCTGGAGCGGGTGGACATCAAGGACCTGTTCGGGCTGCTGTCCAAGCAGGTGCACAGCGACGAGGGACAGAAGGCGTTCGCGGGGGAGGGGCCCCTCAACACGGACGACCACAACCTGCTGGAGTACGCCTCGCCGGTGGCCTTCTTCCTGTCGCAGACGGATGTGCGGGTGAAGGACGAGCGCCGGGCGCCGGACTCGGGCCCCGGGCTGCTGCTGCACGACTACGTGCGCGAGCACCCGCCCACGGCCGAGCAGGCCGCGTGGCTGTACCGCAACATCGAGCGCTACCACGCGGAGAGGGATCCGCTGGTGCGCGGCGTGGCGACGCTGTGGCGGAAGCTGGCGCCGGAGGATCCGGCCTCCGCGCTCGCGCTGGGCAAGACACTGGTGGCGCAGGGCGAGTTGAGCGTGGCGGCCACGTTGCTGGAGCCGGAGGTGGCGAAGGGAGGCCGTTCGCCGGAGCTGACGACGGCCTACCTGAAGCTGGCGTCGGCCCAGGCCTGGGCGGCCCGGACGGTGTGGACGCCCCGGAGCGACGACGTCGCCGTCGCGCTGGCCCGGGAGGTGGTGCCCCGCCACCCGGAGGATGCGAAGCTCCAGGCGGCCTACAAGGAGTTCTGCGAGGCGATGCCTCCTTCGGCGTGTGATCCGAAGGCCTCGCCGGTGCCGACCGCGGCCCCCGGAGGGCCGTGAAACACCGTTGTTTTGGCCTTGAGTGGGTCCAGGTGGCTGGAATCACTGGATCCACCCCCCCATCCTCCCGATGACGGATGGAGGTGCGGGTGGGATCGTTCTACTGTCCGTTTCGACCCTGACGTTCGCAGGGTGAGTTTTTCACCGCTGCAAGACCCCTGGAGACCCCCATGAACACGCTCGCGAAGAAGCAGAAGATCCAGCTCCGTAAGTCCCGTGGTCAGGGCATGACCGAGTACATCATCATCGTCGCCCTGATCGCCATCGCGGCCATCGGCGTCATCACGCTGTTCGGTGACAACATCCGCAAGCTGTTCGGCGCGTCCGCCGCGGCCCTCGCGGGTAACGACGGGGTCGAGAACGACGGCCAGACGGCGACGGACGACCTGAAGAAGAAGACGATGAAGAACTTCGGTCAGAACAACACCTACAACTGAGCCGCGTCTGGCTCCGCTGGGAGGGCTTCGGTCCACCTCGCGTCGTCAGGTTCTTCTCGTGAATGGCAGGTCCCTCCGCTTGGAAGGGCCTGCCATTTTCATTTTCGCGGCGGTGGGCAGGCCGGGCGCCCGGAGGCCCAGGGGCCCTACCGCGCTGCGGACGCGGGCCGCGGGGCGCCGCTGGAGAGCCCCAGGCGGCGCAGCATCACCTGGCGGATGGAGGGGATGCGGAAGCGGAAGATGAAGGCATCCGCGTAGTAGTGGGCGAGCACCACCGCGAAGCTCAGGCACGTCAGGCCGCGAAGCAGGGGATGCGACAGCGCGCCGATGCCGATGCTGAGCGAGCCCTTCACGGGCCCATCCACCAGGAATCCGTGCACGGCGCCCAGCGCGGCCAGCGGCAGCATGCACAGGAGCATGGCGGGCCAGATGAACGCGCGGCGCAGGCGCGGGGGGTCGCCTTCGCGCGGCTCCAGCAGGCGCGCGCTGATCATGTAGTACTCCAGCCCGTGCATGCCCGGCAGCATCACGTAGCCCCACTCGGGGGCCACGAGCGCCAGGCCCGTCGCCGTCGCCATGCCCAGCAGGTAGAGCACCTTGGGGCCGCTGGCGGTGCCGGCGCGCAGCACGGAGCGGAACAGCAGCAGGAAGTAGCCCAGCCATAGTGCGATGAGCACGGGCAGCATCTGCCACGGCAGCACGCGGCCCTGACCCACGTCCAGGTAGGCGGTGGCGTCGGGCGCGGCGGACTCGGCGACGAAGAAGGTGCGGACCAGCAGGATGGAGAGCAGCAGCGGGACGTAGAGCTGCTGGAGCTTTCGCTCGAGCGCGGACGGCGGGGAGAGCCCCTCCTGTCCGCCGCGCAGGCCGTGCAGCGACCACAGGCCCCGGTGTTGGGACAGGGAGTGATGCATGCCGAAGACGTTGAAGATGACGGCCACGGCGAAGGTGTGGATGGCGCGGTCGGCGTAGAAGGTGAAGAAGAACCCCGCGCCCACCGCGAGCATGGCGAGGGTGCCCGCGAGGATGTTCAGGGGCTGGCGGGGGGCGGCGGTGAGCACGTCCCGGTGCACGCCGAAGAGCAGGAACGTGAGCGCCACGTGGGTGGCGTTGCCGAGGATGTTCTGGGCGGTCCAGGCCATCAGCCGGTGGGCGCCGTCCACGGACGCGGGGGCCAGCAGCGTGCTGGCTGCGGCGGCGCAGAGGGCGAGGGCCAGGGGGATGGCGAGGATGGCCAGGTCGGCCCCGGGAGAGAACAGCCACAGGTGGCGGAAGCGCAGCGAGCCGGGCACGGCCTGCGTATCCTGCTCGGGGGAGGTGGCGACTCCGGGGCTGAGCGGTGTCATGGCGCCGGGAGTATAGCGGGGCTCAGGGGTCTCCAGAACCCGGAGAGGCCCCGGCTACCCTGCCCGCTGGCCTGGCGGGGGGCAGGGACTGGGCCAGGAGTGCATGGTCTTGCGGCCGGGTCCGGAGCCTCCGGTGTGTCGGGAGTTCTGGGACGGATGGGGACCGGGATGCGCGCTGTCCAAGAGAGGGTCTGGCCCCCTTCTTCGTATGGACTGCCTGGGCTGCTCGTCCTGTCTTGATTGCGTTTGAGGGAAGCCGTGCTGAAAGCGTAGTCAGTCACGAGCCGGTTCCGAGTGTCGTGCTTGACGGAGGCCGCCCGGAATGGACCGTCAAGTGGGTGGCGCTGCGGGTGTGATGAAGCGCGGCCCTGATGCGTCGTGGAAGTGTTCGCCCCTGCTCGATCAGGCCCTGCCGCCCGAGGCTCCCCGAGTCCCCGCGCCACCCGGGCCTACTCCCCGGGAGGGACAAGGTTCTTCCTGGACCCGGCCCCGTGCTAAAACGGGGATGTCCATGGAAGGCCGACTGCTGCTGAAGAACTGCGCCGTGTTCCGTGCGGACGGTCGCGTCCGCCACGGCATGGCCGTCGTCGTGGAAGAGGGCCTCATCCGCCGCGTCGCCCCGGACGCCGAGGTGCCCGTGCTCCCCGGTGACTGGGAGGTCGCGTGTCGCGGCCGGCTCGTCGCCCCCGGCCTCGTGGACTGTCACTCGCACCTGGTCAACGGGCAGCTCCTGCCGCCCAACGGCGACTTCCTCCTGCGCCAGCCCCGCTCGCGCCTGGAGCGCATGCGCCAGGTGGCCAACCTCCTCACCGCCGAGGACGTCGAAATCCTCACCCGCTTCGCCGCGGCCCGCGCCCTGCTTGATGGCGTCACCTTCGTCGTCGACCACCTGTCCTGTCCCTCCGACGTCGCCGGCGGCCTGGACGCCCAGGCCCGCGCCGCCGACGCGCTGGGGCTGCGCCTCGTCGCGTCTCACTCCACCCACAGCCTGGATGGTCCCGCCCAGGCCGACGCCCAGGCGGACGCCAACGCCGACTTCGTGCGCCGCCACCGCGACCACCCCCGGGTGCGCGGTGCCCTGGGCTTCCATGCGTCGTACACCTGTGAAGACGCGCTGCTGTCCCGCATCGCCCGGCTGCGCGAGGCGCTGAACGCGCCCCTCGTCTTCCACCTCGCGGAGAGCGAGGACGACCTGTCCGCCACCTACGCCGCGCACGGCCGCCGCGTCGTGCCCCGCCTGGACGCGCTGGGCCTGCTGGGCCCCTTCGCCATCGCCGGCTACCCGCGCGCCGTGGAGCGCGCCGAAGCCGAGCGGCTGGCCACCTCCGGCACCTTCGTCGCCCTCACGCCCCGCGCCACCCGGTCGGCGGAGCGCGTGGGCGAGTCCGCGGAAGGCCCGCTGTCCAGCCTGCACCTCGTGGGTCTGGGCACCGGTGGCCACGGCACCCTCCAGGAGGAGCTGAGCGCGGCGCTCGCCGGCATGCTCCACCTGGCCCGCTCCGGCCGGATGCCCGACCTGGACGACTCGCTGGCGCACCTGTTCATCAGCGGCCCCGCGGAGCTGTGCACCCGCATCTATGGCCGGCCCTCCGGCGGGGTGGACGAGGGCAGCATCGCGGACCTCGTCGTCTACGACGCCATCCCCGCCGCAGACCCGGAGACGGGCTACTCGCCCTTCCTCCTGGGCCAGCTCGTGCCGTCGCGCGTGGCCTGGACGCTGGTCAATGGCCGGGTCTGCGTGCGCGAAGGGCAACTGCTGGGCAGCGACTCCGTGGACCTGGCCCGGGATGCCGCCACCGCCCTGGCGCGCGTCTGGTCCCGCGCACGGCTGGGCACGTAGGGTAGAAGGGGCGCGTGAGTGCCCTGCCTCCCCGCCTCGTGGACACCCTGCGCGCCGCCCGCGCGCGTCGCGGTGCGCTGCTCTCCGACGCCGCCACCACCGCCTTCCGCCTGCTCAACGGCGCCGCGGACGGCGTGCCCGAAGTCACCGCGGACATCTTCGGCGACGTCGTCGTGGTCAGCCTCTACCGCGACCTGTCCGACGCGGAGGAGACCGCGCTGCTCGACGCCGCCGTCTCCGCCTGGATGCCCCGGAGCGTCTACCTGAAGCGCCGCCCCCGCGAAGCCCGCGTGCTCGCCAACGTGGCGAAGGACGCGCTCGCCCCGGAGGCCGCCGCCCGGGGCGAACCCGCCGGGGACTTCGTCGCGAAGGAGAACGGCCTGGGCTTCCACATCCGCCCGGGGCAGGGCCTGTCCGTGGGCCTCTACCTGGACATGCGCGACACCCGCGCGTGGCTCCAGGCCCAGGCCCGGGGCCTCTCCGTGCTCAACCTCTTCGCGTACACCTGCGGCTTCGGCGTCGCCGCGACGGCGGGGGGCGCGAAGCGCGCGCTCAACCTGGACGCCAGCCGCCGCGTGCTGGAGTGGGGCGAGGAGAACGCGCGCCTCAACGGCCAGGGCGTGGACCGCTACGACTACGTGGCCGGCGACGTCTTCGACTGGCTCCAGCGCCTCGCGAAGAAGGGCGAGTCCTTCGACGTCGTGGTGGCCGACCCCCCGTCGTTCTCCAACACGAAGACGAACCGCTTCTCCGCCGCGCGCGACTACGCCCGGCTGGCGGAGGCCGCGTCCCGGGTGGTGGCCCCGGGCGGCCGGCTGGTTGCCTGCTGCAACCTCGCGGGCCTGCCGGTGCGCCGGTTCGAGTCCATGGTGCTGGAGGGCGTGACGCGGGCCGGCAGGACGGGGCGGACGGTGGGCTCGCTCGGTCCCTCGTGGCTCGACTTTCCAACACCTTCCGGCGAGGAGCCGGCGCTCAAGGTGCACGTCGTCCAACTTCGTTAGCCCCGCCGGGCGCGGCGCGGCTACATTGCCGCCATGGCTCCCCCTGCCTCCGCGCCCCCGCGCGACGCCGTCCGCTTTGGCAACTACCGACTCATCGACCGGATCGCCGTGGGGGGCATGGCGGAGATCTTCCTCGCGCACCAGACGGACTCGCGCGGTGACGAGACGCCCATCGTCATCAAGCGCATCCGTCCGCACCTGTCCAAGCACGCCGCCTTCGTGAAGATGTTCCTCAACGAGGCGCGGCTGGCCTCCCAGCTCAACCACCCCAACATCGTGCAGATCCACGACCTGGGGAAGATCGTCGACAGCTACTTCATCGCCATGGAGTACGTGTCCGGCCGCGACATGCGCCGCATCGTGCCCAAGGCGGAGTCCATGGGGATTCCCTTCCCCCTGGTCTACGCGCTGAAGATCGCCTCCTGCGTCTGCGCGGGCCTGCACTACGCGCACCAGAAGAAAGATTTGCACGGCAACCCGCTCAACATCGTCCACCGCGACGTGACGCCGGAGAACATCGTCGTCGCCTTCGACGGCTCGGTGAAGGTGCTCGACTTCGGCATCGCCAAGGCCGCCAACCAGGTGGAGGAGACGCGCTCGGGCGAAATCAAGGGCAAGCTCAGCTACATGAGCCCGGAGCAGTGCCTGGGCCGGCCGCTGGACTGCCGCAGCGACATCTTCTCGCTGGGCACCGTCCTCTACGAGTGGCTCACCGGCTTCAAGCTCTTCACCGGCGAGTCCGACGTCGCCGTGATGCGCAGCATCACCGAAGCCAAAATCTACGCCCCGTCCTACTTCCGCGAGGACCTGCCGGAGCGCGTGGAGGCCATCCTGATGCGCGCGCTCGCCCGCGACCGCGAGCGCCGGTACGCGACGGCCGCCGACATGCAGCGCGACCTGGACGCCTTCCTGGACGCGTACGACTTCACGCCCACGCCGCTGCACCTGGCCAACTTCGTCAAGCAGCTCTTCGAGGACGAGCGCTCGCAGGAGCTGCGCCGCGTCTCCACCCGCCAGTCCTCCGCGCCCACCTCCGAGGTGGCGCTGGAGCTGGCGGAGGTGGTGGCGTCCGTGGACGGTCCGGACACGGACGCGATGCTCCTGGATGACCCCTCCAGCACGGAGCCGCGCCTGCTCGCGCTGCCGTTGGAGCCCGCGCTGTACGCGAAGCTGGAGGCGCAGGCGCGCAAGGCCGGGGTCAGCGCGGCGAAGCTCGCGACGGACCTCCTGGAGGGCTGGCTGAAGACGCGCTGAAGGTGCGCCTCCTGGTCGCCACGTCATGCCCCGGCTGAAGTTGACGCTCGAATACGACGGCACCCGCTACGTGGGCTGGCAGGTGCAGCCCAACGGGCCGTCCATCCAGTCCACGCTCCAGGACGCGCTCTTCAAGCTGCTGGATGAGCGCGTGTTCGTGGCCTCCGCGGGGCGCACCGACTCCGGCGTGCACGCCACGGGGCAGGTGGCGTGCTTCGACGCCGGGCGCGTGCTGCCCCTGAAGGCATACACGATGGGCCTCAACGGCATCCTGCCGCCGGACATCGCGGTGGTGGCCGCCGAGGAGGTGTCGCAGGACTTCGACCCGCGCCGCTGGTCGCGCGGCAAGCGCTACCGCTACCGGTTGAGCAACCGGCGCATGCGCTCGCCGCTGCTTCGCACCACGCACTGGGAGCTGTTCGCCCCGCTGGACGTGGAGGCCATGCGCCGCGCGTCGCAGGCGCTGCTGGGCCGGCACGACTTCTCCGCCTTCCGTGCCGCGGACTGCCAGGCGAAGCACGCGGTGCGCGAGGTGCGGCAGGTGCGCGTGGAGGGCACGTCCGGCGACGCGGTGTCCGTCGTCGTGGAGGGCACCGCGTTCCTCAAGCACATGGTGCGCAACCTGGTGGGCACGCTGGTGGACGTGGGCAAGGGGCGCCGCCCCGAGGCCTGGGTGGCCCAGGTGCTGGCCTCGCGCGACCGCAAGCTGGCGGGCGCCACCGCGCCGCCCCAGGGGCTGGTGCTGGAGGAGGTCTTCTACGGCGACGGCCCGCCCGCCCGCTCGGCGGGGGACGCGGTCGTCGCGGAAGAGGACGATGGGTGAGAGTGCGCTAGGCTTTCGGCCCGTGAGCCCCAAGCCCGCCGTCCTCGAGCCGTTGCGCGTCCGCATCCGTCGCTTCCAGTTCATCGTCGGAATGGGGTTCCTGTCGCTCGTGCTGGGCGCGATGCTCAGCGTGTGGCTGATGCTCCGCCTGAAGTCCGTGCTGGGCGCGGTGCCCTCCGAGTTCCTCCGCTTCGTCGTGGCGGTGGTGCTGCAGGACCTGTGGGTGCTCGCCGTGCTGCCGGCCCTCTGCTACGCCAGCGCGCGCGTCGTGCCGCTGCGTCCGTGGAGCACGGCCGTGGGCTCCGCGGGGACCGGTGGCGTCTTCGTCGTCGCGCTCAGCTTCGTGAGCGACGGCGCGGACGTGCTGACCAAGGGCTGGGGGCTCGCGTCGGCGCTGCGCCTCGCCTCCTTCGTGGGCGGCATCCTGCTCAGCGCCTGGGCCATCCGCGCGGCACGGGCCGCCGCCGAACGGGGCTCCTCGGTCGCCCAGGCGAAGGCCGTGGCGCGCCAGTCGGAGTACGACGAGTTCCTCAAGGCCGCGGAGGCCGACGGCGCGCGCCTGGAGCAGCGGGACCAGGCCGCCTCCGCTGCCGCCGTGTCCCCGGGCACGCCCGAGGGACAGGACTCCCCCCCGGGCGAAGCGCCGAAGACGCCCGCGGCCTGAAGCGGGCCGCGGGGCAAAGCCAGGGCTACGGGTAGCAGGCCGCCTGACGCAGGCCGGTGTCCTCGTCGAAGCCGAGCGCGACGTTGAAGTTCTGCAGCGCCTGCCCGGCCATGCCCTTCACCAGGTTGTCCAGCGCGGCCATCACCGCGACGGAGCGGCCCTTGGTGGCCACGGAGATGTCGCAGAAGTTGCTGCCGGTGACGGCCGCGACGCGCGGCGTGCCCTCCACGATGCGCACGAACTTCGAGCCCTCGTAGTAGCGGCGGTACTTGTCCGTCAGCGACTGCGTCACCACCGCGCCGCCGTGCTCCGGCCACTCGAACTGCACGGTGGCGAAGATGCCGCGCACCATGGGCGCCGAGTGCGGCACGAAGGCCAGCCGGTGCCGGGACGCCCCGTGCGCCACCAGCATCACCTCCACCTCCGCCTCGTGCTGGTGCTCCAGCGGCTTGTACGCGCGGAAGTCGTGCGCGCGCGTCGGGTGGTGCGTGCCCTCACCGGGCAGCGAACCGGAGCCGGAGGAGCCCGTCACGCCCGACACGGCCAAGAGGCCCAGCCCCGGCGTGGCCGCGATGGGCAGCAGCGCCAGCTGCACCGCCGTGGCGAAGCAGCCCGGGTTGGCGATGCGCTTCGCCGTCTTCACCTGCTCGCGCTTCCACTCGGTGAGCCCGTAGGTGAACGTGCCCAACAGCTCCGGCGCGGGGTGCGGCCGGCCATAGGCGCCCGCGTAGCGCCCCGGGTGGTCCAGGCGGAAGTCGGAGGACAGGTCCACGAGCAGCATCCGGTCCGTGAGGCCGGCGTCCGCCCACTGCTTCTCCAGCCCCGCGAACTGCGAGGCCAGCTCCCCGTGGCCCAGCGCGCTGAACACCACCGGGCGCGGCGAATCCGCCAGCCAGCGCCAGTCCGGCTCCGCCTCGAACCTGCCGTCCACCAGCCCGCGCAGGTGCGGGTGCACCTTGTGGATGGGCGAGCCCGCGTGGTGCCGGGACACCGCGCGGATGCCCGCCACGCCGGGGTGTCCGGACAGCAGGCGCAACAGCTCGCCTCCGCCGAAACCGGAGGCTCCCAGGATGTAGATGTGCGCAGGCGTCGTCATGACTTCCTCCCCACGCCCAGCCGGGGCGCGAGCTTCTCCACGATGAGATTTCCCAGGGCATTCGGATCCGCGCGTGCGTTGCGCGCCGGCAGCCCCACCACCTGCTCCACGAAGCGCACGCCCACCGCGTTGTCCGTCGCGGGCCCGGCCACCATGTCCATCTCGATGCCGTACACCTCGCGCAGGTGCCGCACGCCGCCGGCCGCGCCGACCGGGTCGTTGGCGCAGAGGATGAACGCGCCGCCCAGGGCCTTGAGCTCCGGGTCCGCCAGGATGGCCTGCACGCCGTACTCGCCCATGATGCCGTCGCCCGTCTCCGCGACGATGACGTCCACGTCCTGGGCCGCCATCTCCGAGAACACGATGCGCGCGACCTTGGAGGCCGTGCGCGCGCCGGTGCAGACGATGCCCGCGTCCGTGAAGTCCATCACCACGTCCGCGCCGCTGTCCTGCATGGCCAGGGTGTCACGCATCAGCGACACGCCGGTGAGCTTGGCGCCGCCCACGCGGTAGCCCGCCTGGGAGAGCTTTCGCACCACGACGCTGGCCGCGTACGTCTTGCCCGCGTTCATGCACGTGCCCACCACGTAGACCACCGGACACGTCACCGCCCTGGAGGTGCCCTTGAGCGCGCCCGCGGAGACGTGCGCGTGCACGCCCGAGCGGGACTGGAACTCCGGGAACGTCAGCACCTGGCCCAGCACCTCCGCCTCGAAGGGGGCGCCCACGCCGGGGTTGTGCGACGTGCACTTGCCGATGACGCCGCCCATGTTGAGGATGTGGAGCCGGTCGCCCACCGTGACGGACGTGGGCACCACGCCCTCGTAGCCGTGCAGGGCGTTGCGGTGGCCCAGCGCGCCCACGACGATGTCGCCCGCGTGCAGCGTGACGAGCCGGCCGTTCACGTCCTCCAGCTGGTTGTAGACGGTCTTCTCCCCGTGGATGCGGACCGCGATGACCGCGCCCTCCTCGCACTTCACCTCATCCGCGAGGTGCACCGTGCGGCCCACCTGGAGGTTGCGGGTGACACTGCCCACCTTGTCGACCTGGATCTTCATGTCACTTGGCTTTCTGCGAGAGCATCTGCGCCACGCCGTAGAGTTTGGCGAACCCCGCCGCTTCCGTCCCCGTCCACAACACGTTGGCCTCACCGTACGTCGCCACCTTCGCGTCCATCAGCGAGTGCGGTGAGCGCACGCCTTCCACGACGTGGATGCGCGGGGTGAGCACCAGTTTCACCTCGCCCGTCACACGCTCCTGCGAGGAGGCCAGGAACGCCTCCAGGTCCTTCACCAGCGGATCAAAGAAGTGCCCTTCATGGAGCAGCGACCCGTACAGGTTGCCCAGCGTCTCCTTCCAGAAGAGCTGCTTGCCCGACAGCACCAGCTTCTCCAGCTCGCGGTGCGCCGCGATGAGCAGGTGCGCCGCGGGCGCCTCGAAGCCCACGCGGCCCTTGATGCCCAGGATGGTGTCGCCCAGGTGCACGCCCCGGCCGATGCCGTACGTGCGCCCCAGCGCGTTCAACTTCTCCACGATGGCGACGGCCGACAGCGCCTGGCCATCCAGCGCCACCGGCACGCCCTTCGCGTACGACACCACCAGCGGCAGCGGCTTCAGGTCGGTGGGGATGACGCCGCCGGGGAAGGCCGCCTCGGGCAGGGTGCTCCACGAGTCGAGCGTCTCGCTGCCGCCCACGGACGTGCCCCACATGCCCTCGTTGACGGAGTACGCACCCAGCTTCGCGGGCAGGTGCACGCCGCGCTCCGCGAGGAAGTCCAGCTCCTGCTTGCGCGACAGCCCCAGGTCCCGGATGGGGGTGATGAGCTGGAGCTGGGGCGCCAGGGTGCGGAAGGCCACGTCGAAGCGGACCTGATCATTGCCCGCGCCGGTGCTGCCGTGGGCCACGGCCTGCACGCCCAGCTTCTCCGCCATGCGCACGGCCTCCACGGCCTGGCAGGCGCGCTCGGCGGAGACGCTCAGCGGGTAGACCTGACCGCGCAGCACGTTGCCGGCGATGAGGAAGCGCAGGTAGCCCTGGAAGAGGGTGTCGCGCGCGTCCACCGTGTGGTGCGCCACCGCGCCCAGCTTCAGCGCCAGGGCCTGGATGCGCTCCAACTGCTCGGGCGGAAAGCCGCCCGTGTCCACGGTGACGGTGGTGACGTCCCAACCCTGCTCGCGCAGGTACACCGTGCAGAACGCGGTATCGAGGCCACCGGAGAACGCCAGCACCACGGACTTCTTGCTCATGCTCAGGACTCCTCTTCTTCAAAAAGGGATGGGGAAGACTCAGACGGCCCAGACGCGCGCGGCGGCCTGGGTCTGCTGCGCGTGGGTGCGCGTGAGCCACTCGCGCGCGTCCGCCAGTTCCTCGCGCGCCGTGGCGAGACCCAGGTTGCCGGCGCCACCCAGGTGGGTGGCCGTCAGCGCGCCGCGGTCCGGCTGGAAGGTGCCGTCGTTCATCCCAAAGCCACTTCTCCAGAGTGCCCGTCACCGAGCACGCCCAGGTGAGCAGCGCCGTCTCATGCCGCCCCCGACTGTCCTGCGCGTCGATGGGGCTGCGTTGAACCCGATTGAAACCGAGCAACCGCGCGACATATTCACGGTCGATGGGGAGCGGCACGCCGAAGCCCGCCGCCGCGCCCAGCGGACAGCGATCGATGCGGCCCCACACGCCCTTGAGCGCCTCCAGCTCCTCCAGCAGTCCTTCGGCGAACGCCATGCCCCACAGCCCGAAGGTGGACGGCATCGCGCGGCGCAGGTGCGTGTAGCCGGGCAGGGGCAGGGCCGCGTGGCCTTCCGCGAAGTCGAGGAACGTCCCGGCCAGCTCCGCCGCGCGCGCGCCCAGGGCGAGCAGCTCCTCGCGCAGGTACAGGCGCAGGGCCAGCAGCACCTGATCGTTTCGCGAGCGCGCCAGGTGGATGCGCTTGCCCGCCTCGCCCGTGCGCTCCACGAGCGCGGCCTCCAGCGCGGTGTGGCCGTCCTCCTGCTCCGGGCGGATGACGAAGTGGCCCGCGCGCGCCTCGGCGTGCAGGTCGTGCAGCGCGGCGACGAGCGACGTGGCGGCCTCCGGCGCCAGCAGGCCCACGTGCGCGAGCATGCGCGCGTGCGCGGCGCTGCCCAGCGCGTCGTGCGGCACGAGCGACAGGTCCACCACCGGGTCATCGCCCACGGTGAAGGCGTGGATGGCCGAGTCCAGCGGCTGGCCCTTGCCCCACAATGTCTCAGCCACGCGCCACCTCCTCGGAATAGCCGTGCAGCAGTCGTCGATAGAACGCGAGCCCCGCCTCCAGCTCCGCGCGCATGAGGTACTCGTTCGCCTGGTGGCTTCTGAGCGTGTCGCCCGGCCCCACCTTCACCGCCGGCACGTCGCCCAGGAACGCCCAGTCGGACGTGGTGCTGGAGCCCACCGTCGCCTGTCCCGCCGCCGCCACCGCCGCGCGCACCAGCGGGTGCCCGGCGTCCGTGCCCTTGGGCAGGTAGCGCGCGGAGTGCACCACCACTTCGCTCTCCAGCGCCTTTCCCACGTCCTCGGCCACCTTCGCGTGGTCCATGCCCGGCGTGGTGCGCAGGTCCACGAAGAACTCGCACCGGTCCGGCACCTGGTTGCGCGCCAGGCCCCCCGACACCTGCGTCACCTGCGCCCGCGCCTCACCCAGCAGCGGGTGCGCGGGGAAGCGCAGCGCGGACACGGCCTGGATGTCCCGGGCCGCCTTGAGGATGGCGTTGTGTCGAGTCCACCCGTGTGCGCGTGCGCGACGTGGCCGGACTTCCCGTGCGCGATGCAGCGGAGCAGCAGCATGCCCCGCTGCGCCGTGCAGGGCTTGAGCGACGTGGGCTCGCCCACCACGGCGGCGTCCAGCGGCCCCAGCGTGGAGAGCAGGGGCCCCAGGCCCTTGCCGCCGGTCTCCTCCTCGGCGGTGAGCGCGAAGACGTACTCGACACCGTGGGGCGCGCCTTCTTCCAGGAGCGCCTTGGCGGTGAGGAGCATGGCGGTGACGCAGCCCTTGGCGTCGTTGGCGCCCAGGCCGTAGAGGGTGTCGTCCTTCCACACGGCCTCGTGCGGCTCGGTGGTCCACCCGGCGCACGGCTTCACCGTGTCCAGGTGCGAGTTGACGAGCAGGCGCTTCGAGCCGCTGCCCACGCTGAACCAGACGTTGTGGCCCTGGCGGTGCACGCGGGCACCCCAGGACTCCGCCTGTCCGGCCACGAGGTCCGCGATGCGGGCCTCGTCACCGGAGACGCTGGGCGTCGCGACCAGCGCGGTGAGCAGCTCGGTGGGGTTCAACCCTTGGCCTCACCGTGCTTCACCGGGTGCTCGCGCACGACCATGGTCCCGCTGCCCTCGTTGGTGAAGACCTCCTCCAGGAGCGCGTCGGACTGCTTGCCGCTGACCAGGTGCACGCTGCCCACGCCGCCCACGAGCGCGTGGCGCATGGCGTGCGCCTTGGGACGCATGCCGCCGGTGAGCCGGCCTTCGGCCTCCAGCGACGCCAGGTCCGCCAGCGTGGCGAGCGAGATGATGGACGACGGGTCGGAGACGTCCTTCAAGAGGCCCGGCACCTCCACCATGAAGAAGAGCTTCTCCGCATGCAGCGCCGCCGCGATGGCCGCCGCCACGGTGTCCGCGTTGGTGTTGTAGACGGCGCCGTTCTGGCCTCCGGACAGCGGGGCGATGACGGGCACGTAGTCCGCGGAGCGCAGGTGCTCCACGACGCGCGTGTCCACCGACTCGATGTCGCCCACGAGGCCGTAGTCCACCATGCGCCCCTGCGTCTCACCGGGCTCGGTGACCATGACGGGCGGGCGGCGGCGCGCCTTGATGAGGCCCGCGTCCACGCCGGACAGGCCCACGGCGGGCACGCCCGCGGCCTGGAGGTCCGCGAGCAGGTCCGTGTGCAGCTTGCCCGCGAGCACCATCTTCGCCGCGTCCAGCACGGGCGCGGAGGTGATGCGGCGGCCGGCCACCTTTTCAATGGGCAGGTGCAGCGCGTCGCAGAGCGCATCCAGCTCCGGCCCGCCGCCGTGCACCACGACGGGGCGGATGGAGAAGGCCCACAAGAGGGCGATCTGCTCGCACGCCGTCTTGCGCGTGCGCGGGTCGCTCAGCACGGCGCCGCCCAGCTTCACCACGAAGGTCTTGCTGCGGAACTGCTTCACGTACTTCGCGGCATTGCGAAGGGCGGCGTACGGGTCGGGAGACAAGGGCACGGGGGACCTCTGGAAAGTCAGAAGGGAGTGGAAGGGGAGGGCGGTGGGCGTGGGACTTCAGCCGCCGCGCATCCAGGCCAGGAGGGCGCGCTGCACGTGGTAGCGGTTGCCCGCCTCATCCACGACGCGGCTGCTCGCGTGGTCCAATACCTCGTCGGAGACCTCCACATTGCGCCGGACCGGCAGACAATGCAGGAACGCCGCGTCCTTGGACGCCTTCGCCATGTGCCGGCGCGTGGGCATCCACCCCGAGTACGACGCGAGCAGCGCCGCCACGTCCGCGTGGGAGTTCGCCGTCGCCGCGGTGGGACCCCAGGACTTCGCGTACACCGCGCGGCTGCCGACCAGCGCCTCGTCCTGGTCGTGCGTGTAGGTGATGCTGCCGCCGGTGGCCTTCGCGTACGCCTCCGCCTCCGCGCGCACCGCGGGGTGCAGGTCGAACCCCGGAGGATGCGCCACGCGCACCTCGCAGCCCGCGGCCGCCGCGGACAGCAGGAACGAGTTGGGCACCGCCTTGGGCAGCGGCTTGATGTGCGGCGCCCAGGTGAGCGTCACCGGGAGCTTCTTCGTCGTGCCGAACGTCTCGCGCAGGGTGAGCGCGTCCGCCAGGCCCTGGCAGGGGTGCTCGCGCGCGGACTCCATGCTCACCACCGGCACGGTGGCCCACTTGCGAAAGGCGTTGATGACGGGGTCGGCCTCGTCCTCCTCGTCACCGCCCCCCTGGGAGAAGGTGCGGATGCCCAGCATGTCCACGAAGCGCGACAGCACCGGCGAGGCTTCCTTGATGTGCTCCGCACGGTCCGTGTTCATCACGGCGCCCGGGCGGTCCTCCAGCTTCCACACGCCGGAGCCCACGTCGAGCACGATGGCGTGCCCACCCGCGCGCAGCATCACCGCCTCGAAGGAGGTGCGCGTGCGCAGCGACGGGTTGAAGAACACCATGCCCAGGATCTTCCCGGGGAACAGCGCCCCGGGGTCCTTCTGCTTCCACGCGGCCGCCTGCGAGAGGACCGCCTCGACGCCTTCCGGCCCCAGGTCCTGGATGCGGGTCACATGCTTCATGGGCTTCGTGCTCCCCCGGCCGCGCCGGATGGGTGGGACTGCTGAATATGCATAATAATTCGTGCATATTCAGCAAGGAGGCGCGGATATTATGCAGAACGGCGCAGCGCGCAAGAACATTCTTGGGGATTTTCATGCGCCTTGCGTGCGTATTCAGCCGCATGCAAGGTGAAGGTGAATGAACCTGGACGAGGCCATCCTTCAGCTCATCTCCCGGCAGGAGATCACCGATCAGGCCGTGCTCCAGGAGCAGTTGGAGGCGGCGGGGCACGCGCCCAGCCAGTCCACGCTGTCGCGGCGGCTCAAGAAGCTGAGCGTGCAGAAGGTGAACGGGCGCTATCAGCGCACGGAGCCGGTGCCGGTGGTGGCGGCCATCGCGCCGCGCGTGTCCATCATCGAGGCGCCACCCAACATGCTGGTGCTCAAGACGGCGCCCGGCTACGCGCAGATCTTCGGGGTGGCGTTGGATCGCGAGGAGGTGGAGGGGCTCGCCGGCACCGTGGCGGGCGACGACACCATCTTCATCGCGGTGAGGGATCCATCGCTGCTCCAGCAGGTGCGCGCGACGGTGGAGCAGCTCATCCAGCGCGGCCCGTGAAGGGCACGCGGCGCACGGGCTCCCACGGGCCGCCCAGGTAGCGCCAGAGCAGCAGGGCCGGTGCGTGTCCGTCGAAGGAGGCCCAGCCCGCGGAGAGCTCCGCGAAGGCGGCTGCCGCGTCCTCGGGCGTGGCCTTGTTCATCAGCGTGACGTGGGGCCGGAAGGGCTGACGGTCCTGCGGCGTGAGCCACTGCGCGAAGGCGCGCGACAGCTCGCGGTGGACGGCGCCCAGGCCGGGGGATTCCACGTCCACCGCCATGCCCCGGCCCAGCCTGCGCAGCCTGCCGAAGTGGAGCGCGGGGGCCGTGCGCCCGGCGATGGCTTCGAGAGCGGCCTCCACGCTCGTGTGTTCGCGGGGCGGCAGGTGGTGGAAGAGGGAGACGTGCGCCGGGATGAGGTTGCGCTCGGACGGGAAGTGGCGGCGGCGCAGCCCGTCCAGGCGCGCGAAGCACTCCGGATCCATCTCCGCGGTGATGAGCAACGGGGCTTCGGCGGACGGGGACATGCAGCGGTTCCTGGGGGTCTTCGCCGAAGCCCGGACGGCTCAGTTCTTGGAAGCCGATTCGAGGTACTGCTTCAACCAGTCATTGGCCTTCTGGCGGTAGGCCGGGATGCGCGCGCGGTCGGCTTCGGCGAGTGCCTGCTTCAGGCGCGGCGCATCCAGGTCCTGCGTATAGCAAGGCGTCCCGGGCTGCTGACGCCACGAGTCCGCGATGCCGCCGGCATCGATGGCATCGAAGCCGAGCGCTTCCACGAGTTGGAGCACCTTCGCCTTCGCCTCGGGGGCATCCCCCGCGACAGGCAGCGCGATCCGGCCCGGGGTCCCCTTGGGGACGCCCTTCTCCAGGAGGCTCTGGGAGAAGATGTTGTTGAAGACCTTGATGACCGGGCGGCCGATCTGCTCCGACACCCACTCGCTCTCGACCTTGCCGGCGTCGACCTCCGGGATGGCCCCGTCCCGGACGGGGTAGTAGTTGCCGGTGTCGATGACGACGACCTCCTTCGGCACGTTCGCGAAGAGGTTCTTGGGCAGGTCGCGGACCGCCTTCTGGGGAATCGTGACGACGACGACCTCCGCGCCCTTCACGGCGTCGGCGGGGGTGCCGGCCTTCGCGCCCGTCTGCGCCACGACCTCCTTCAGCGTCTCCGGCCCGCGCGAGTTCGCGATCACGACCTCATGCCCCAACTTCACCCAGTGCCGGGCGAGGGTTCCACCAATGAAGCCAGCGCCAATGATTCCAATCTTCATGTCGTCCTTCCTCCTGGCGGGCTCAACTAACGCCCGTGCGGGTGCGGGCCCAGCGATTGTGACGGGGCGTGCTGCCTGTCGGATTCCGTACGTTGGCGGGTCGGGCCCGTCCCCCACCCGGGCCAGGGCGCCTCGTGCGAGCCCCCGCGACGGAGGACCGACCGGGTGGTGCCTTTCGTCGAGCGGCCGGGGCGCGCCCGGCCGTGTGTGCCCAGGCGCGACGGCCGAAAGGACCTGCCAGGTGTGACGCACTCCCAGTCGGGCGGGCACACCGCTGTTCCGGCACCGTACGGACACTGTCCGTACAGGTGGGGGCGGGGGGCTTCCTCCAGGTCCGACCCATTCGTTAACGTTCCGGCACGGTCGGTCTTTGGGGGCCGCCCGGGACGCCATGTCGAACCTTTCTTCCGAGCTGGTCGCGGCCTTCCAAGGGGGAAGCGCGAGGACCCTTTCGCCCGACGAGGCCGTCGGGCTCGCGCCGCTGCTGACGGCCGTCGTCGCGCGCTGCGAGCAGGCGTGGGCCGCCGCGTGGCTCAAGCCCGGTGACTTCGCCGCGCACCTGGGCCTGCACACGCCGGAGGGAGAGCCGCTGGCGGAAGCCCTGGCCGCGCTGTGCTGCGAGGACCTGTACCTGGCGCTGGCGGCGGTGGAGGGGCACCGGGCCGCGCTGGACGCGCTGGAGGCCACCGCGCTGGTGCCCGCGGCACGGGCGGTGCGCCGCGTGGAGGACTCGAACGCGTTCGTGGACGAGGTGCTCCAGCTCACCCGCCTGCGCCTCCTGGTGGAGGACGGAGCGCGGGCACCCCGCCTCAAGGCCTACGCGGGCCGGGGGCCGCTGCGCCGGTGGGCGGAGGCGGTGGCGCTGGGCGTGGCGCTGTCGCTCAAGCGCCGGCCGGAGCGCACCAGCCCGCTGGACGACGCGGTGATCGCCGCGTCGCTGGGGACGGAGGATCCGGAGCTGGAGCTCATCCGTCACCACTCACGCCCCGCCTTCCGGGCCGCCTTCGCGGAGGCCCTCGCGGCCCTGTCCCCTCGCGACCGCAACCTGCTGCGCCTGGGGCTGGTGCAGGGCCTGGGCGTGGAGTCGCTGGGAGCGCTGCACCAGGTGCACGCCTCCACCGTGTCGCGGTGGATGGCGAAGGCCCGGGACGCGCTGCTGGAGTCCACCCGCGAGGGGCTGGCCCGGCGGCTCGCGTTGAACACCTCGCAGCTCGACAGCCTGTTGCGCGTCCTGGACGGCAACCTGGACGTCAGCATCGCGTCGCTCCTGAAGGAAGGCTGAAGGGTCCATGTCCGATTCCGCGTCCCACCTGGAGGAGGTCGAACTGCTCGACCTCGCGGACGGCGTCCCGTCCCAGGCCCTGCGTGAGCGCGCCGAAGCGCACCTGGATGCATGCGCGTCCTGCCGCGAGGCCCTGGCGGACTTCCTGCGCATCCGCGCCGTCCCCGCGCCCGACGTGCACAACGCGCGCACGGAGATCCTGGTGTCGGAGTCGCCAGGCTCTCGCCTGTCCGTCTCGGGCATGCCGCTCATCGCGCAGGGCACGTTATTGGGCCGCTACGTGGTGCTGGAGCGGCTGGGCGCGGGCGGGATGGGCGTCGTCCACGCGGCCTATGATCCGAGCCTGGACCGGCGCATCGGCCTGAAGCTGCTGCGCACGATGCCCGCGTCGGAGGGGGACACCGGGGGCATGACGGAGCGGCTGCTGCGCGAGGCCCAGGCCGCCGCGCGCACGCGCCATCCGCACGTCGTCACCGTCCACGACGTGGGCACGTTCGGCAGCGTGGTCTTCATCGCGATGGAGCTGGTGGAGGGCGGCACCCTGCGCCAGCACCTGAAGGCCGCGCCCCGCCCGTGGCGCGACGTCGTGCGGCTGTACGTCCAGGCGGGCCGGGGGCTCGCGGCGGCGCACGCGGCGGGCGTCGTGCACCGCGACTTCAAGCCGGACAATGTCCTCGTGGACAAGGAGGGCCGCGCCCGCGTGACGGACTTCGGGCTGGCGCGCGTGGAGGCCGGGACGGCCACACCCGCGCCTTCCGCGAAGGTGCCCCGCATCGGTCCGGGCACGGGTGACCCCGTGTCTTCAAGCCCTCCGAACGCGGCCACCGCCGTCGCGGGCACGCCCGGCTACATCGCGCCGGAGGTGCTCGCGGGCGCTGTCTCCGATGCGCGCTCGGATCAGTACGCCTTCTGCGTGTCGCTGTACGAAGGGCTGCACGGCCAGAAGCCGCCGTCGCCGGAGCAGGGCGGCCCGACGAACCGGGGCGCCCTGCCGCGCGCCGTGCACGCGCTGCTCGTGCGCGGGCTGTCCGAGGATCCAGGCGCCCGTCATCCGTCCATGCCCGCGCTGCTCGACGCGCTGGAGCGGGCCGCCTTCCCCGTCTTCAGCAAGAAGGTGGCGGTCGCGGGCGTGGGGGCGGGGCTGCTCGCCGTCGTGGCCACCGTGTTCGCGGTGATGGGCACGCCGCCCTGCGCGGAGGATCCGCTGCGACTCGTGGGCGTCTGGGACGCGGACCGCAAGGCCGCGCTGCTCAAGGCCTTCCAGGCCACGGGGGCGCCGGGCGCGCTGCCCGCGCACGAGGCCGTCTCTCGCGCGCTGGATGCGTATGCCGCTTCCTGGCACGACAGCCGCCGTCAGGCCTGCGAGGCCACGCGCGGGCGCGGCAACCAGTCCGAGGCGGTGATGGACCTGCGGATGAACTGCCTGGAGCGCAGGCGTCGCGAACTGGGCGCGTTCACGGACGTGCTGCTCACCGCGGACCGGGACGGCGTCGCGAGCGCCCCGGAGACGGCGCAGGCCCTGAGTCCGCTCTCGCGCTGCGCGGACGTGGAGGCGCTCTCCCAGCCGGTGCCCCCGCCCGAGCGTCCCGAGGTCGCCGCCCGCGTGAAGGCCGCGTACGCGAAGCTCGACGAAGCGCGCGCCCGGTTGAGCGCGGACCGGTGGCAGGAGGCCGTGGACCGGGTGGGCCCCATCGTCACCGAGGCGGAAGCCCTCGGCTACAAGCCGCTCCTGGGCGAGGCCCTGCTCGTCGAGGGTGAAGCGCGCGCCTTCCTTCGCGAGGAGACCGCCACCACGACGCTGCGCCGCGCGATGCTGGCATCGCTCGCGGGCCGCGACGACCTGCACGCCACCGAGGCCGTGGTGCATCAGGTCTACATCGACGGAGAACTCGCCCAGCGGCCTGACCAGGCCCAGCTCCACGCCGAGCAGGCCCGGGCCCTCCTGGAGCGCGCCGGAGGCAACGCGGAGCTGGAGGCCCAGTTGCTGGTGTTCCAGGGAAGCTCGCTCGTGCAGCAGTCCCGCCCCGAGGAAGCCCTGCCGCTCATCCAGCAGGCCCTGGCCCTCCAGGAGCGACACCACGGGAAGGACTCCCCCCGGCTCGCCCGTGCGCTCAACCTCCTGTCCACGGCCCTGCGCAAGCTGGGGCGGGGAGAAGAGGCCCTCTCCTACAGCCAACGCACGCAGACCCTGCTGGAGGCCGCCTACGGGCCCGATCACCCGAAGGTCGCGATGCTGATCAACAACCGGGGCAGCACGCTGATGGAGCTGCGCCGCTATCAGGAAGCCCGGGTGTGCTTCCTGGAGAGCCTGGCCCGCTTCGAACGGATGTACGGCCCCGGCCAGCCGCTGCGCTACGCCCTGGGCCTGCGCGCGAACATCGGCGCGGTGACCTTCAGCATGGGCCTCTACGACGAGTCCGAGCGGATCCAACGGGATGCCCTGGCGATGTACCGCGAGCACTTTCCCGCGGGTTCGACCTCCCGCGTCCGCACGGGCAACAACCTGGCGCTGGTGCTCATCAACCAGGGCCGGCCCCAGGAGGCGCTGACGCTGCTTCACGAGATGGAGGCGGAGCGGGAGGTGGCGACCGCGGACGGCCGCGAGGATCCGGTGTTCGCCATGACGCTGGTGAACGCGACGGAGGCCCACCTGCGACTGGGCCGGACGGATCACGCGGTCGCGTCGGCGACGCGCGCGGTGGTGCTCCTGCGGGAGCTGGGGGCGGAGGGCGAATTGCTCTCCGCGCTGACAGCGCTGATGGGGGTGCTCACGCAGGACGGGCAGTACGCGGAGGCCCGGCGCACGGGCGAAGAGGCCCTGGCCCTGCACCGGCGGCTCGCGGGCGCGGACGCCCCACCTCCGCCCGACCTCTCCCAGGTGCTGGGCGAGTGGCTCCTGGCGCGAGGCGACGCCGCGGGGGCCTGTCAGCGGCTGGGCGAGTCCCTGGCGGCGTGGGAGAAGACGGATGCCCCTCCGCTGGAGCTGGCCGTGGTGCGCTTCTCCCTGGCGCGGGCCCTGCGCAGGGCCCACCGGGAGCCGGAGCGGGCCCGGGCCCTGGTGACCGCCGCCCGCGACGCCGTGCTCCCCACCGCCGAACCCCGGTTGCTGCGGATGACCGAACTGGACGCCTTCCTGCGCGAGCGCTGATGCCAGACGCCCCGACGCCGGAGGCTGCTAGGGTCGCGGCCCCTATGCGAACCCTCGTCGGACTGGCCTATTCGGGGTGGACGGAGAAGGCCCGGTGGGCCCTGGATCACCACCGCGTCGCCTACCGCTTCCACGACTACGTCCCCCTCATCCAGGAGCGCTGGCTGCGCAAGCAGGTGGCTCCCGGCGTGAAGGGCTCGGTGCCGCTGCTCATCGACCCGCCCGGCGCCGCCGTCCAGGGCTCGTTCGCCATCGCGAAGCGCGCGGAGGAGCTGGGGCAGGGCAGCCCGCTCTTCCCCGCGGAGCACCTGGCCGCCGTCACCCGGTGGAACGACGTCAGCGAGCAGGTGCTGGACGTGGCGCGTACCTACGCGATGCCGCGCATGCTCGCCAGCACCGCCGCCCAGGCCGAAGCGCTGCCGAAGTTCGTGCCGGGCTGGCTGCGCCGGGTGTCCGCGCCCACGGCCCGCATGGGCATGCGCTTCGTCATGCGCAAGCACCAGGTCCCCGCAAGCTCCGAGGACGCCATCGAGTCCACCGTCGTCCCCGCCTTCGAGAAGCTGCGCGCGGCGCTGGGCGGACGGCCCTACCTGGAAGGCACCTTCACCTACGCGGACATCACCGCCGCGACGATGGTCGTGCTCGCGGGCCCCGTGGCGGACCGGCACCTGCCCATGGGCCCCGGCACGCGCGCGGTGTGGACCCACGAGGGGCTGGCCACCCGCTTCCCGGACCTCGTCGCCTGGCGCGACGCGCTCTACGACAAGCACCGCCGCTCCTGAGGGCCATGAAATGAAACGGGCCGCCTCCCAACTGGAAGGCGGCCCGTGCTTGAAGCGACGCGTGGGGCGTCTAGCCTGCCGCGGGCTTCGCGCCCTTGGAGTTGTCCACCAGCACCTTGGCGAAGGTGAGCCCGTCGGGGCCCGCGTCCGCCTGGATGGTCTCTCCCGGTGCGTACTCGCCGCTCAGGACCTTGAGCGCGAGCGGATCCAACAGGTACTTCTGGACGGCCCGCTTCAGCGGCCGGGCGCCGTAAGTCGGATCGTATCCGCGCTCCGCCAGCAGCTCGCGCGCGCCGTCGGTGAGGTCCAACGACAGGCGCTTGCCCTGCAGCAGCTTCTGGAGCTTCGCCAGCTGGATGTCGACGATGCGGTAGATGTCCTTGCGCCGCAGCGGCTCGAAGACGACGACCTCGTCCACGCGGTTGAGGAACTCCGGGCGGAAGTGTCCGCGCAGGGCGTCCATCACCTCGCCGCGCGTCTTCTCGTTGAGCACCTCCGTGCCCGCCATGCCGTCCTGGATGGCCTGCGAGCCGATGTTCGACGTGAGGATGAGCACCGTGTTGCGGAAGTCCACATGTCGATGCGGACCATCGCCGTGTCGTCGTCGAAGAGGAACTCCGCCAGCGCCTTCGCCGTCTCCGTCTTGCCCACGCCCGTGGGGCCCAGGAAGATGAACGAGCCGATGGGCCGGTTCGGATCCTGCAACCCGCTGCGCGCGCGGCGCACGGCGTTGGACACGGCTTCAATGGCGCTGCGCTGGCCAATCACGCGCTGCGCGAGCCGGTCCTCCATGTGCACCAGCTTCTGCATCTCGCCTTCGAGCAGCTTGGAGACGGGGATGCCCGTCCACTTGGCCACCACGGACGCGATGTCCTCGGAGTCCACCTCCTCCTTGAGGAACTTCTGGTGCTTCTGCAGCTCCGCCAGCTTCGCGTTCTGCGCCGCGACCTCCTTCTCCAGCGATGGGATGACGCCGAACTTCAGCTCCGCGGCGCGGTTCAGGTCGCCCTGACGTTCCGCGGCGGCCTGGTCGTTGCGCGCCTTCTCCTGCTTCTCCTTGAGCGTGCGCAGCGCGGCGATGGACTTCTTCTCCTCGTCCCAGTGCGCCTTCAACGTGTTGAACTTCTCGTTGAGGTTCGCCAGCTCCTTCTCGATGTGGGCCAGGCGCTCGCGCGAGTGAGGGTCGGTCTCCTTGCGCAGGCCCTCGCGCTCGATTTCGAGCTGCGTCACCTTGCGGCGGATGTCGTCGATCTCCGTGGGCATGGAGTCGATTTCGATGCGCAGGCGGCTGGACGCCTCGTCCACCAGGTCGATGGCCTTGTCCGGCAGGAACCGGTCCGCGATGTAGCGGTGGCTGAGCGTGGCGGCCGCGACGAGCGCGGTGTCCTGGATGCGCACGCCGTGGTGCACCTCGTAGCGCTCCTTCAGGCCGCGCAGGATGCTGATGGTGTCGTGCACGGACGGCTCGCCCACGAACACGGGCTGGAAGCGGCGCTCCAGCGCGGCGTCCTTCTCAATGTGCTTGCGGTACTCGTCCAGCGTCGTCGCGCCGATGCAGTGCAGCTCGCCGCGCGCGAGCGCCGGCTTGAGCATGTTGCCCGCGTCCATGGCGCCTTCGGCCTTCCCGGCGCCCACGAGCGTGTGCATCTCGTCGATGAAGAGGATGATCTCCCCGGCCGCGTCGGACACTTCCTTGAGGACGGACTTGAGGCGCTCCTCGAACTCGCCGCGGTACTTCGCGCCGGCCACCATCGCGCCCAGGTCCAGGGTGATGAGGCGCTTGTTCTTCAGGCCCTCCGGCACGTCGCCGTCCACGATGCGGCGGGCAAGCCCCTCCGCGATGGCCGTCTTGCCCACGCCCGGCTCACCGATGAGGACGGGGTTGTTCTTGGTGCGGCGGCTGAGCACCTGGATGCAGCGGCGGATCTCCTCGTCGCGGCCGATGACCGGATCCAACTTCCCGGACCGAGCCGCCTCCGTGAGGTCGCGCCCGTACTTCTCCAGCGCCTGGTAGGTGGACTCCGCGTCCGCGCTCGTCACGCGGCCCGAGCCCCGGACCTCCTTGAGGCCCGCCTGCACGCGCTCGCGCGTCACGCCCGAGGACTTCATCGCCTCGCCGACCGCCCCCTTGTCCTGGGTGAGCGCCAGCAGCAGGTGTTCGGAGGAAGTGAACTCGTCCTTCAGCGCCTTGGCCTCGTCCTCGGCCTTGTCGAAGAGCTTCATCAGGCGCTGGCTGAGCATGGCGCTCTCGCCGCCCTGCATGCGCGGCAGCTTCTGGAGCGCGTCGCCCAGGCGGCCCGCGAACAGCTTCACGTCCACGCCAATCTTGCGCAGAAGGGGTTCGACGAGGCCGTCCTTCTGACCCAGCAGCGCCGTGGCCAGGTGCTCCGGCTCGTAGTGGGGATTGTCGGCCCGGCGGGCGAGGGACTGACCCTCCTGGATCGCCTCCTGTGCCTTCACCGTGTATTTGTCGAGTCGCATGTCTTGAACGTAAGAGCCGCATCCCCCTTGGCAAGACGACACTCGGCGTGCGGCTTCCGATTTCCACGGAATACTTTGAGCCGCTGGAAGCAGCCGGGTTTTCGTGGTGCCGGAAGTTGCCAGGGGGTGGGGGGGTCGGTTATAGGCGGCGCCCATCACTGGGGGCTTCACTGGACGCGCACGGCGGCTATCTCGTTCGACTCGACACCTTCTCCGGGCTGGCGCTGGTGCGTCTGGCCCGGGAGGCCCTGTCGATGGACAGCGCCCCCGGAGCCACGGCGCTGCGCGTCACCATCAACCGCCGCCGCAAGGTGGTGCGCCTGTCCTTCCTGGGGCCCTTCTCCCAGGGACGGCAGGGCGCTCACTGGTACGCGGCCCACCACGCGCTCGCCCGGCTGCTGTCCGCCGCCGCCAACGCCACCGTGCACGCCTACGTGTACGACGCCGACGAAGGCGAAGAGGTCATCGCCTACGGCAATGGCCGGCGTGTGGGTGGCGAGCGGGTGGTGTACGAGGAGGCGGAACTCCCATGCCCCCTGGACGAGCTGGACGACGAGGCCTTCGCCCGCCTCCAGTCGCGCTGGCCCATGGGGCACCTGGCGTACGTGTTCGGCCTCACCCGGGATGAGCTCTTGCGCATCCCCAAGGCCCCCCTGGCCCGCGTGCTGCCCCTGGAGGGCACGGACGCTGGCGCTGAGGCGGAGGCGATGACGGCCCTGGAGGCGCTGCTCCTGGGCCCTTCCCAGGCCCCTCGCGCGGTGACTGACGCGGGCTGAACACCGACGCGCGGTTTCACGCCGCGCGGCGTTGGCCTGTCGCGTCAGCCTTGCGGAGCGGGCCGCCGGACTTCAGGGGTCTTCGGTGGGGCCGTCGAGCGTGACGATGGCGTCGCGCACGCCCTCGCTGCGGA
Organism: Myxococcaceae bacterium; assembly: GCA_004173515.1. Lineage (GTDB taxonomy): Bacteria > Myxococcota > Myxococcia > Myxococcales > Myxococcaceae > Corallococcus. The sequence continues at coordinate 30,902 of SECN01000121.1, forward strand.
AGTACTGGGCAAGCAGGGCGAAGCCGCCGGCCACCAGGAGCGTGGGCAGCACGGAGGTGGCCATCAGCAGGTAGGGCACCAGGGGGAGCAGGTCCGCGGTCATCGGGTCCTGGAACTCCGGCAGCTTCTTGAAGCCCTCCACCATGACGACGCTGGTGCGCTGGGCCACCACGGTCCACTGGGCCCCGTCGATGGTGCGCAGCACGGCGGCGAGGATGCCCGCGGTGCCAATCAACTGCCGGAAGCTCTCCCGGGGCATGCCGTCCGGCGCGCGCAGCATGCGGCTGGAGGCGAAGAAGAGCAGGGTGCACACCAGGGTGAGCCCGGTGAGGACCGCCACGCGCGGCTCGCGCACGTGCTCCATGGCGGACAGCTGCGCCTCCACGATGCGCTGGGTGAAGGCGGGGTCCTTGCCCAGCAGGCCCAGGGTGGGCACCCGCTCCAGTTGCAGCGAGCGGTGCTTCTCGAACTCCATCAGGACGGAGGCTTCGTTGCAGGAGAGCATCCCCGTCAGGGCGGAGAGGACCAGGCAGACGGACGCGGCCCAGCGGACGCCCCGGGGAAGCGCTCCCGGGCGGCTGACTTCAGGGGGCTTCACTTCCGACTTGCCTCCACGTAGCGCAGGCGCAGGTCGGACAGGAGGCCGTCCACCAGCTTCTCCTCGTCGGCGGTGAGGTTGCCGCGCGTCTTCTCGCGGAGCATCGCCAGCAGGTCCAGGTTCTGCCGGGCCGAGGGCAAATCCTTCTCCACGCGGCCCGTCTCCGGGTTCTCCGCGCCCCCCAGGTGGATGAGGACGGCGGAACCCAGTCCCACGACGAAGGTGCTGAACGACAACGACTCCTCGGAGGCGGGGCTCGCTTCCCCCGTCATCACGAAGGTCTCACCCCGCTTCTCCGAAGGGCTCATTCGGCCGCCTTGTCCTCGTCGTCGGAGCCTTCCGCGTCGTCGGCGTCATCCTCCGCGTCGTCCGCGTCATCCTCCTCGTCGTCCAGGTCGTCCTCGTCGTCGTCCACGTCATCCAGGTCGTCGACCTCGTCACCCATCAGCGTCTTGATGGGCTCGCCCTTCTCGGCCACGTCCGGCAGCTCCTCGAGGTGCTTCTTGTACGCCTCCTCGAGTGCCAGGTCGCCACGCTGGTAGCGCTCCGTGGTGCGCTTGTCGGTGTGCTTCGGATTGATGCCATCCGCCATGATTCAAATCCTCGGAATTGCTTGGAAAACAGCGCGGCACCTTATAGCAGGAAGGGCGCCTGTCAACGCCGCTGTCCCCGGCACCTGGAACCGATGAACGTCCCGCCCCGTCCCGCGCTTCCCCGAGGCCCGTACCTGCTGTGCGATGACAGCCTGCGTCCGGAGCTGTCCCTGGTGGAGAAGGCCGAGCGCCTGCTGGCCGGGGGCGCCCGGGTCATCCAACTGCGGATGAAGCACACGCCGCCCCGGGAGGCCCTGGCCGCGGCCCGGGCGGTGGTGGCCCGCTGCCGGCAGGCGGGCGCGCTGTGTCTGCTCAACGACCGGGTGGACCTGGCGCTCCTGGCGGACGCGCACGGTGTCCACGTGGGGGACGAGGACCTGCCTCCGGAGGCGGCGCGAGAGCTTTTGGGCCCCGGCCGGCTCGTGGGCGTCACCGCGCGGGGCACGGAAGGTGCCCGGGCGGCCCGGGCGGCGGGGGCGGACTACGTGGGCGTGGGGCCGCTGTTCGGCACCACCACGAAGCAGGTGCAGGCGCCGGTGCTGGGGCTGGAGGCCTTCGGGCGGGTGGTGGCGGACAGCCCGCTGCCGGTGGTGGGCATTGGCGGGGTGGGCCTGTCCAACATCGCCCGGGTGGCGGCGACGGGGGCGCACGGCGCGGCGGTGGTGTCGGATGCCCTGCTCGCCCAGGACATCGCCGAGCAGGTTCGGCTGCTGGCCGAGGCGTTTGACAGGGGCGGGCGGGGGACTAGCCTCGAAACAAGGTAGTACCTCCCACCATGACCCCTCCGCCTCCGCGTCACCACGGGACGACCCCGCGTCGTCCCAACATCGGCCTCAGCCCGGACTGGGCGCAGCCGGCCGACTCCGCCTTTGCCCGCTACGAGCTGAAGGTGCCCTACGCGGAGGCGGTGCTGCGTGCGGGAGGCCTGCCCTTCGTGTTGCCGTACACGGACGACGCCTCCTGCGTGGACGCGTACCTGGAGCGCGTGTCGGGCATCGTGGTGACGGGCGGCGCGTTCGACATCCCCCCGTCCGCGTACGGCGAGGAGGTGCGCGAGGGCATGGGGCCGCTGAAGGAGGGCCGCACGGCCTTCGAGGCGCAGCTCATCCGGGGCGCGCTCAAGCGCAACCTGCCGGTGCTGGGCGTGTGCGGCGGCATGCAGCTGTTGTGCGTGGTGCTGGGCGGCACGCTGTTCCAGGACATCCTGCGGGAGGTGCCCGGCGCGCGCGACCACGAGCAGAAGCACGACCGCACCCAGCCGCAGCACCCGGTGGAGGTGAAGAACGGCACGCTCCTGGCGGAGGCGGTGGGCCACGGGCAGTTGATGGTGAACTCCACGCACCACCAGGCGGTGAACAAGCCGGGCACGGACGTGGCGGTGAGCGCGCTGTCGCCGGACGGCGTGGTGGAGGCCATCGAGTCCACCGCGCACGCCTTCGCGCTGGGCGTGCAGTGGCACCCGGAGCTGATGCTGAGCACCATCCCGGTGCACCTGGGCGTCTACAAGTCGCTGGTGCAGAAGGCGCGCGAGCACCGCCGGTGAGGCCTCGCGTCCTGCTGCTGGCGGGCCTGGAACCCACGGGCAGGGCGGGGCTGTTGGCGGACGTCGCCGCGGTGCGGGCGCGCGGCGGCGACGCGGTGGCGGTGCCCACGGCCCAGACGGCGCAGGGCACGCACACCTTCGCCGTGGTGCCCGCGGCGCCCCGCATGTTGACGGCGCAGGTGACGGCGGCGCGCGAGTGGGGCGTGCTCCACGCGGTGAAGTGGGGCGTGGTGCCCGGCCCGTCGCAGCTGGCCACGGCGAGGGCCGCGCTCAAGGGCACGGACGCGTGGTGGGTGGTGGATCCGGTGGTGCGCTCGTCGCGGGGACAGGAGCTGTCGCGCCTGTCGCCCCGGCACTACCTGGCGTTGGCGGGCCCGCGCGTGGTGGTGACGCCCAACCTGGATGAAGCGGGGTGGCTGCTGGGCCGGCCCGCGCCCGCCACGGTGGACGAGGCGCAGCAGGCCGCGGAGGGCCTCTGCCGCCTGGGCTTCGGCGCGGTGTTGGTGAAGGGCGGGCACCTGCCGCAGGGGCAGGGGCTGGCGGACGTGCTGGCCTTCTCCGGCCGCACGCTGGTGATGCGGGGACGCCGGCTCAAAAGGCCCCCGGAGCGCCGGGGCACGGGCTGCCGGCTGGCGTCCGCGCTGGCGGCGGAGCTGGGCCGGGGCACGGGCCCGGAGGCCGCGGTGCGCGCCGCTCGCGAGCACGTGACGCGCTACCTGCGCACCGGCCGCGACTGACGCGAGGGGGCAGGGCCCCCTCGATCGCCACGGGTCAGTCGCCCCGGGCGCGGCTTTCGAAGCGGGTGAACTCCGACAGGAACACCATGTCCACGGAGCCGATGGGGCCGTTTCGCTGCTTGGCGACGATGAGCTCCACGGGGATGGCCGCGCCGCCTCCGCCACCACCTCCTCCGCCGCCACC
>SECN01000002.1 GCA_004173515.1 Myxococcaceae bacterium
AACTCGTCCAACACGCTCGAGGTGCCGGGCAGCGTCGATGCGCCGGGCTCGAAGTACACCTGCCCATGCAGGAGCAGCCCCTGGTCACCCTCACCCGGGAGCGGCTGCTCCTGCATGGGCAGGTGTACTTCGAGCCCGGCGCATCGACGCTGCCCGGCACCTCGAGCGTGTTGGACGAGTTGGCGCGGGTGCTGCTGGAGCATCCCGGGCTCCCGCGCGTGATCATCGAAGGCCACACGGACACGGGAGGCTCCGACGCCGTCAACCAGCGGATCTCCCTGGCCCGTGCCGAGTCGGTGCTCCGCTACCTCGTGCAGAAGGGCGTGCCCGCCTCGCGACTGGAGGCCCGGGGCTTCGGGGCCCGCCGACCGGCGAGTTCCAATGCCACGCAGGAAGGCCGCGAACACAACCGCCGCGCGGAGCTGCGCCTGCTGCTGGGCGAGCCCGCGCCCCCGCCGCCCTCACCGACCCAGGCGCCGCCCGACTGAGGCGGACGCCCGACTGAGGCGGACGCCCGGGCCTCCCTGCTCACGGAGGGGTGATGCAGGTCAGGTAGCTCGGCGTCATCGAGGCCGTGTTCGCCGTGCAGTCCAGCGTCTTCGAGGACGTGTTGCCCCCACGTGTCCTTCGCGATCACCGAGAACGGCAGTTGCGTCTGGAGGGTCCCGGTGCCCGTGGCGTCCACCACGACCGTATTCCTGTTTTGACAACCCGGGCGAAGCCGTCCGGTAGGCGCCTGCGAGGGGGATCGCCGCGCTGCGACACGCGCTCGGAGTCTCGACTTCTCACGCACCTGGAACGGGCACGCAACAATCGGCGCCCTCTGCCGACAATGTAGGCAGGTTCCCCTTCAGCTCTGCTCGGCTCCCCCTCCGAGGTCCCTCATGGTCCAGGTCAAGCGTCCTTCCAGCCCCACGTCGCTCCCCCAGACGCGGGTCGTTCCGGAAGCCTCCACCCGGGCCAAGGCACCGACGGGCTTCAACGCCCTGGGGGTGCGCGACAGCTTCACGTCCGCCGCTCCGGCGGGTGCGCAGCAGGGCAATTCGCTCGCGCAGGTGAACAGCCTGCGCCTGCCCATCCCCTGGCCAGGCAAGGGTGAGGCGGACAAGATCGGCTGGATCCAGAAGGCGTATCCGCCGGCGAAGGACTCCACGGCGGAGTTCCAGAAGCTCAACCAGGCGGTGCGCGCGGGCCAGGACGTGATGCCCCCCGAGGCCAAGGACTGCGTGTTCCTGGCGGTGGGCGGGCTGTTGTCGGAAGCGGCGCCCAAGGAGATCTACTTCGACAAGAACCTGGACGCGCTGGAGGCGCAGGGTCTCGAGGTCGGCCGGGTGCCCGTGGACACGGACATGGGCGTGGAGCACAACGCGGCCATCGTCCGTCAGGCCGTGCTCGAGGCCGCCAAGAACGGCAAGCAGGTGGTGCTGATGGGCCACAGCAAGGGCGGCCTGGACTCGGCGGCGGCCCTGGCGCTGTACCCGGAGCTCAAGGAGCACGTGCGCGCCCTGGTCACCATCCAGTCGCCGTACGGCGGCTCGCCCATGGCGCAGGACCTGCTGGACAACCCGCTGGTGCGCTACGGCGTGGGCGGCGCCATCGAGGCCCTGGGCGGCAGCATCCAGTCCGGTGAGGACCTGACGTACGACTCGCGCAAGAAGTTCCTGGCCGAGCACCCGATGCCCGCGGGCATCCCCACCGTGTGCATGGCCTCCACCACCTCCAACCCCACCTCGCCGCTGTTCGTCGCCGAGGAGTACATGCAGCAGCGCTACGGCGTGAAGTCGGACGGCCTGGTGCTCCCGCAGGACGCGTTCATCCCCGGCTCCAAGTCCGTGACCCTCCAGGGGTTGGATCACCTGGATTCGACCGGGACGACGCTGAACCCGTTCAAGCCCTACCAGCCCGAGGACCTGACCCTCTCGCTGGTGGCGATGGCCTTGAAGATGCCCAAGGGCGACTGAGAAACGCGGTCACCCAGCGGATAGATTCGGGTCCGTGAGCCTCTTCCCGACCGCCCTCCCCCCTTCCGAAGCCATTGCCCTGCGCGGAGGTCCCGCGCTGCGCTGGGGGGTGCTCGCGCCCGGACGGATCGCGGGAGGCTTCGTCTGGGCGCTGCATCATCACACCGACCAGCGCGTCCACGCGGTCGCCTCGCGGGATCCCGAGCGCGCCCAGCGCTTCGCCGCGACCTACGGCATCCCGCACGTCCACGCGTCGTACGAGCAGCTCGTCGCCGACCCCGACGTCGACATCGTCTACGTGGCCTCTCCCCACAGCGAGCACAAGCGCCAGGCCCTGCTCGCCATCGCCACCGGCAAGCACGTCCTCGTGGAGAAGCCTCTCGCGCTCGACGCTGGCGAGGCCCGGGACATCGCGCGGGCGGCTCGCGCCGCGGGCGTCTTCGCCATGGAGGCGCTGTGGTCGCGCTTCCTTCCCAAGACCCTGCTCATCGAACGACTGCTGCGTGACGGCGTGCTCGGAGACGTCCAGCTCGTCATGGCGGACTTCGGTGGCCGCTTCGACTTCGAGCCCGAAGGCCGCATCTTCAACCCCGCGCTCGGCGGCGGTGCGCTGCTCGACATCGGCATCTATCCCATCTGGCTCGCGCACCTGGTGCTCGGCCCGCCCACGCGTGTGCACGCGACAGGCTCCCTCACCCAGACCGGCGTGGACGGGCAGGCGGCGATCGTCCTCACCTACCCCACGGGCGCCCAGGCGCTGCTGCACACCACCCTCTTCGCCGAGACGCCGCAGGAGGCCGTCATCGCGGGCTCGCACGCGCGCCTCCAGCTCGACTCGCGCTTCTTCACGCCCGGCGGTTTCACGCTGAAGGCCGCGAGGTCCGACCAGCAGTTGCGCTGGACCGACCCGTCCGGAATCCAAGGCAGCGAAGGCCTCGCATACCAGGCCGCCGCGGTCGCTCAGCACATCGCCGAGGGACTCACGGAGTCGCCGCTGCATCCGCTCGAGCACAGCATCGCCTTGCTCGAAACCATCGACGCGGCACGCGCGCAGCTTGGCGTCTCCGGCCGCGCTCCGTGACAATCATCGGGCTCCGCGGCCGAGGGAGCGGTCCCCTGCGATGTATTCGTTCAGCATGTAACCCAGGTCGGAGGCACAGCCGCCGCTGACGCGCCGGAAGAGCGCGTAGAGCGTGCGGCCTACCGGGGCGGAATCCAGGATGGAGCGGAGGCTGTATTGCTCCTCGTGGGACGTGACCTTGAGGTTCTCGTCGAGCACCACCTTGTGCACCGACTGGTAGGTGAAGGAGTCCCCCACCAACATCTGCCAGGGCCGCAGCGGCAGGAAGTTCTTGAAGACCAGGGTGCACGTGACGTCGGCGAGCACGACATGCGAGCCATCCGGGCGGATGGTCTCCGCGACATCGCCGAACACGATGCGGCAGTCCCGAAGGAAGGTGCGGTTGACGTAGATGAGCCGCCGGAGTCCTTTTAGCCCCCGGACGGTGACGAGCGGATCCTGGAAGGTGGCCTCGGGATGATAGTGGGCGTCCGCCGTGGCCCGGGGCTGGTGCTGATCCACGGCGTAGAGGGTGGGAAGGATGCGACGGATGAGTTCCGCGGCATCATGGGAGCGGATGTGAGTCGGCGGGGATGGCATGACGTCCTTCATTGAGACCTCCGGTGGTAGTGATTGAGTTGGCGGATGAAGCAAGGCGGTTCAACGCATCCCGGAGCAGTTCGTGCGCGCCCGTGCCCAGCGGGCCCAGAACGTCCTCCCGCAGGAGACGCCCGGCATGGCGCCAACGGCGCCGCTGAAGCAGGAACGCCGCCGTCTGCGCCAGGTGCTCGCCATAGATGGCGAAGGCCAGCCGCTCCTCGGGACCATGGTCGTGCACCCAGGCTTCCATCTCCTCGCGCGAGGGAGCCGTCTCCGGCGCCTGGAGGAACATGAGCAGCAGCTTGGTGAAGACAGCCAGGTGCAGGCTGCCCGCCGAGCCAAAGCCCTGCTCGAAGCCACAGTTGTTGAAGAGCAGCGTGGGGTGGCCGGGGATCCACCCCCGAAGGAACAACGCCGAGCCCTGACGTCGGGGGGCCACGAGGAAGTCATAAGAGGGCGGGTGGAAGCCCGTCGCCAGCACGACGAGGTCGGCGGCGAGATGAAGCTTCGCGCCCGCCTCCAGCCCCTGCCACGCCTTGCACGACGTCAACCTGGGGTGGGTGGCGCGAACGAGCCGTGCCTCCAGACCCTCGGGGGTCCAGCGCAGCGGCTCCGCTTGCAGATACGAGATGCGCCCGCCGCGGAGGGTCTGCAGGAAGTCATTGTTGCAGCAGGGGGCCTGCCCACCGTACAGCGGAAAGCGAGGCACCAGCATGCCCAGGTCGCGGTAGAAGCCTCGTTCGATCAGGCGCTGGAGACTGGACCGGAGGGAGGCGGCTGGCAGGGCCGGCAGCATCGACAGCGCGATGTTCACGGCCGCGTTGCGAGGCACCATCCAATGGTCGCCACGAGCGACCATGACGACCTCCCGGGCGCCGCCCGAAAGGGCCCACTCCACGGCCTCCACCGCCGAAGCGCCTCCCCCCACGATGACGACCCGTCGGTCCCGGGCCCGTACCGTGTCCAGCCGGGAGGAATGGGCGTGCTCGCCCTGGAAGGACTCCAGCCCCTCCCAGGTGGGGAGTCGCGGCGCATGGCATTGCCCGACGCAGCAGATGACGGCGTCGTAGTCCTCGCGCGCATTGACGCGCCAGCGCCCGCCGGGGAGCGCCTCCAGTCGGGCGACCGGTGTGCCGAAGCGGGTGCGCGCCTCCAGCCCATGGGCGCTCCAGAGGCGCTGGATCTCCGCGAGCACCTGATCCCTCGCGGGGTAACGGGTGCTCCACGAGACGCTCGGATGGAAGCGGTACAGGAGCGAGGATATCTGGAGCGTCGAGGTGGAGTTCACCTGCGTCCAGATGCCGCCCACGCGGGAACCGGCCTCGTAGAGTTCGACTTCGTGGCCCGCCCGCCGCACCTCGGCGGCGGACACCACCCCACCGACTCCCGCGCCAATGACAGCCACGCGAAAGCGCCTGGGAGAAGTACCGCCTGTGTGAACGTCGCTCATGAGAAACGCGAAGATGTTTTCGCGAGCATGGCGTCAGAATCGTACGGAAGTCGGAGCGCCCCTGCCCTCGGCACCTGCCGGGCATCGGCTCCAGGAACTGCCCGGGAGGGTGACCCGCCACCGTGCCCCCCGGAGCGCCGTGTCTCGTCGTCCACACACCGAGTCTTCGCGCCCCCCGTCTGTCGACGAGGCCTACACCGCCGCCACCGGGATGTGGCGCCGGAGCGAGCGGGGCTACGGGGTGGACCACTCCCTGCCGCTGGCCTCCGTCCAGGAGGGCGAGGTGCTTCTCGGCTCGGGCTTCACCGTGAGCGTTTCGGACGCGGACGAGGCCGGCCAGCAGGAGACGCTCATGGGCAACACGGGGATGCTGCGCTTCTGGACCGAATACCCGCACACCGTCGAAGAGTTCCAGTCGTCGCGCGCCCCCTTCTCACCTCGGCTCGCCTGAAACAGGCTTCGGGTCGCAGCGCCTCCGCGGGGAATCACTCCGCCTGTGGCGCCGCGCCAGGCGAAGCCGGAGGCGCCTCATCCTCCTCGGCCACGGGCGAGTTCAACGACCAGGTCATGCCGTGGACCGAGCCAATCGATCGGTAGGTCGCGCGCTTTCCGCAGCCCGTCACGCCCGCCGTGACTGGATCGATGCGCGACACCTGGAGCTGCATCCGCTCACAGCCCAGGTCGAACTGCGCGCGGGCCCTCACGTCGGGGATCCAGGTGCACTGGCCCATCTTGCAGCGCAGCTCGTAGGTGCCCTCGGTGTTGCATCCGCTCAGCTGGTACTGGTTTTCCCCCAGATAGGTCGGCGTCAGCTCCTCCGTGCACTTGAGGTCCTTGGCGGCGATCTTCTCCAGGTTCGCATAGCGCTTCGCGTTGATGGACGGCCCCATCGTGGACAGGTCCACCTTGGAGTTGACCCGGCTTCCGCCGCAGCCAGCCACCAGGAACGCCACGCTCACGCCCAGCATCGACAGTCGAGAGAGGTTCATGGGCGCCCCTCTACCATGCGCCAGCCCTCTGGCTGGTGACAGGAGTCACCAGCGCTGATGACCCGCGACACCAGCGCCGAGCGACTTCAGACACCCGCCGAGCGAAGCCCCCAGAGGGAGACAGGCTCCGGCGCCCCCCACCGGAGCCCTGGCACACGCCGTGCTTAAGGGAAGAGTCATCAAGGGCCGGACGCACTCCGGCCCTCTCACTCGAATCCAAATCTCCCCGAGGCCTCCCATGCGCGTCTCCAACAGCCCCCGCACCACGCCGTCGAACGCCACGACCCCGACTCCGGCCCCTGGCGCCGCCGCTGACAAGAAGGGCCCGGGCTTCATCGACAAGAACCAGCCGGACACGAAGTTCAGCCAGCAGTGGGGCCAGGACATCTTCCTGGACCCCCGCAAGGGCGACAAGGCGGACGCCAGCGCGGCCAGGAAGGACGGGCGTCAGGTCAGCCAGGGCAACACCAGCCCCGGCCAGGTGGCGGGCAACGAGAGCGGCCAGTACGTCTCCTGGCAGAAGGACGCGGCGGAGTTCAAGACGGGCACGGGCTTCAGCAAGGACGGCACTGGCGCGCAGATCGAAGCCAGCGCAGCCGAAGTCCAGGGCGATGCGTCCTACCGCATCATGCCGTGGGAGATTGGCGGCCGGGCCGGCGCCGAGGCGAACATCGCCAGCCTGCGCGGCGACGCGGGCTTCGGCAAGGACCTGAAGGAGGTCCCGGGCCTGGACAAGGTCGACGGCAAGGTCTACGGCGGCGTGCACGGCGAGGTGCTGGTCGGCGCCAACGCGGATGCGAAGGCCAAGATCGACCTGAACCCCAAGAACGGCGACATGGGCGCGGAAGTGGGCGCCGGCGCGCTGGTGGGCGCGGAGGCGAGCGCGACGGCTCGCGGCGAGTTCGGTCCGGTGCAGGGCTCGGTGACGGGCAGCGCCATCGCCGGCGTGGGCGCCGCGGTGGACGCGAAGGTGGCCTACGAGGACGGCAAGCTGACCATCGGCGGCAAGGCCAAGGCGGCCCTGGGCGTCGGGCTGGGCGTCGGCACCAGCTACACCATCGACTTCAACAAGGCGAAGAACACCGTCGACAACCTCACCAACGGCAAGGCGTCCGAAGCGGTCAAGGACGTGACGAACAAGGTCGCCGACGGGGCCAAGGATGTGACGAACAAGGTCGCCGAGGGCGCCAAGGACGTGACGAACAAGGTCGCGGATGGTGCCAAGGACGTCGGCAACAAGATCAAGGACGGCGTCAAGGGCATCTTCGGCTTCTGATCCGACCCCGTTCCCAGGCCCTGCCAGCAACGCGACGGAGGGGTGCGCCACGCATCTCTCCGTCGTGTCGTTCCTGCGGCTCGCGACCCCGTCACCGGAGGGGCTTCACATGGCCTTGATGGAGAGCTCGCGCGCCGCCTCGACGAAGAGACGCAAGGGCCCGGAGCGCCGCGCCCGGCTGGGGAAGTAGAGGAAGAATCCGGGAACGGTGGGTGCGTACGCATCCAGCACCACCTTCAGCCGTCCGGCGCGCAATTGCTCCTGCACCTGCGGTTCGAAGGCATACACAAGCCCGGCCCCTGCCTCGGCCAGCGACAGCATCAGGTGGCCATCGTTGGTGATGAGCCCTCCGCGCACCGGCACGCGCCAGTTCCTGCGACCGCGCTCCAGCTCCCAGGCGTAGATCGCCCCGCTCGTATGCGAGCGGTAGGTGATGCAATCGTGGCGCAGGAGGTCCTCGGGCTTCTGGGGCGTGCCATGGCGCGCGAGGTAGCTGGGGGCGCCCACCACCACGAAGCGGAAGGCGTCGGTGAGGCGCACCTGCACCATGTCGCGCTCGATGGCTTCGGTCAGCCGCACGCCCGCGTCGTAGCCCTCCGCCACGATGTCCACGAAGCGGTCCTCGACGACGACCTCCACCTCCACTCGCGGGTGTCGCTCGCGGAAGGCAGGTAGCACGGGCGTGATGACGAAGGGCATCGCCATCTGGGGGGCCGACAGTCGCAACCGGCCCACCGCCTCACCCTGCTGGGCGGACGCGGAGGTCAGCGCCGCCTGCATCTGGCGGAGCCCCGGACCCGCCTCCTCCACGAGGCGCCTTCCCGCATCGGTCAGCGCCACGCTGCGCGTCGTGCGCGTGAGCAGCACCACGCGCAGGTGCTCCTCGAGCTGCCCCACCGACTGGCTCACCGCGGAGCGGGAGACGCTCAGCTCGCTCGCCGCGCGGCTGAAACTCCGATGGCGCGCCACGGCCAGGAACGCCTGGAGCTGTGGGAATGGAACCGTGTTCATCCATGCACCCCCTTCGACGACCCACGCAATTGTCCAGGACAGCTTAACAGCCTGTTTGTCAGGCAGCGTCTGGTCCAGCGCGGAGCTGGGGTCTATCTCTGGGTCATGAAGAAGAACAAGCAGCGCGTTGACTCGCCCCTTCAAGAGCGCCGAGCCCTTGGTCGCCGTGAACTCCTGGCGAGCAGTGTCCTCGTCGGGGCAGGGCTGGCGGTCGGCTCATTCGCGTGCGCGACCCCGGCCCGTCAGCACCAGGAGGGCACTCGCGGGCCGCGTCCAAGGCAGAGCAAGCTGAAGACGCGAAAGCTTGGAAGCCTCGCGGTCTCGGAGCTGGGGCATGGGTGCATGAGCATCAGCGCCAACTACGGTCCGCCTGCCGACAGGAGCCAGGGCATCCAGGTCATTCGTTCGGCCCATGAGCAGGGCGTCACGTTCTTCGATACGGCCGAGGTCTACGGCCCCTACACGAGCGAGGATCTGGTCGGAGAGGCGCTCGCGCCCATTCGCGACAAGGTCGTGATCGCGACCAAGTTCGGCTTCAACCTGGAAGGTCCCCCTGGATTGAACAGCCGCCCCGAGCACATCAAGAAGGTCGTCGAGGGCTCGCTCAAACGCCTCAGGACCGACCGCATCGACCTCTACTACCAGCACCGGGTCGATCCGAGCGTCCCCATCGAGGACGTGGCGGGTGCGATCAAGGAACTGATCGCGGAGGGCAAGGTCTTGCACTTCGGCCTCTCCGAGGCGAGTGCTCGGACGATCCGCCGGGCACATGCGGTTCAACCAGTTGCCGCGGTCCAGACCGAATACTCCATCATGGAGCGGGCTCCCGAACGCAACGGTGTCCTTGCCGTGTGCGAGGAACTGGGGATCGGCTTCGTTCCGTGGGGTCCGCTCGGAATGGGCTATCTGCCCGGGACCCTGGGCGCCCAGACCTGGTTCGACCCCAAGACGGACCTTCGGTCTGGGTTTGACCGCTTCCGTCCGGAGAACCTGGCGGCCAACGCCCCGTTCGTCGACTTCCTCAAGGGCTTCGCCCTCAAGAAGGACGCCACTCCCGCCCAGATCGCGCTGGCATGGCTCCTCGCGCAGAAGCCCTGGATCGTTCCCATTCCAGGCACGCGCAGACTGAACCACCTGGAGGAGAACCTGGCGGCGGTCAGCGTGCGGCTGACGCCCGCAGACCTTCAGGAGATCCACACGGCCTTGTCGAAGCTCGACGTGCATGGCGGCCGGATGAATGCGCTGCAGATGCGCGTCGTTGACCAAACGAAGTAACGAAGAAGAGAGGGATACCCCATGACAGACAAGAAGGTCTGGCTCATCACCGGCGCTGGCCGGGGACTGGGCGTCGATATCGCCAGGGCGGCGCTTGCCGCGGGCCACGCCGTAGTGGCCACCGGTCGGGACCCCGGGAAGGTCAGGGAGGCGATCGGCGACCATGACGATTTGCTGACCACCCGGCTCGACGTCACCCGTCCCGAGGATGCCAGGGCCGCGGTCGAGGCCACGCTCGGAAGGTTCGGTCGGATGGATGTCCTGGTCAACAACGCGGGCAACTTCTACGCGGGCTTCTTCGAAGAACTCAGCTCCGAGCAGGTCCGCAGTCAGATTGAAACGCTGCTGTTCGGCCCGATGAACGTCACCCGCGCCGTGTTGCCGACGATGCGCAAGCAACGCTCCGGACTGGTGCTCACCGTCTCCTCGACCGCCGGTATCGCTGGCGGAATGTTCTGCACCGCGTACGCCGCCGCGAAGTTCGGCATCGAAGGATGGGTCGAGTCGCTCACACCTGAGATTGCCCCCTTCGGCATCCGCACGATGCTCGTCGAGCCCGGCTTCTTCCGCACCGAGCTGCTCACGGCGAACTCCACCACCTACGCCAGGCCCGCCATCGACGACTACGCCGAACGCACCCGGGAGACCGTCGCGGCCTGGAGCCGCATGGATGGCAAGCAGGGGGGCGACCCGGCCAGACTCGCCAACGCCATCATCCAGCTCGCCGGAAGCGATGAGCCGCCGGCACGCTTCGCCGCCGGAGCCGACGCCGTTCAGACCCTCGAGGCCAAGGCCAACCTCCTGCTTCGTCAGGCCGACGCCCACCGCAAGCTGTCTTCATCTCTCGCTCACGACGACGCCTGACCCGTCGCTCCCCGAAAGTCTCCCCTCAGGCAAAGGGAGACATCGTGGGGGACGTCATGCGCGGATCCACTTCGGAGCTTCCCCGAAGCGTCAGCGCTTCGGCTTGTAGCGCAGCCACATCATGTCGCCCCGGCGCTTCTCGAAGGAGACCAGGCGAAGGCGCAGGGCCGCGCCCTTCCCTTCGCTCGCATCGAAGAGCGAGGGTGTCCCGATGGAGCCATCCGCGATGGGCGCCACGAGCACGCTCACCTCGTCGATGAGGCCGGCGGCCAGGAACGAGCCGTTGATCTTCCCACCGCCTTCGAGCAGCAGCTTCTTGATGCCGAACTCCTTCCGGAGCTTGCCCAGCACCTGCTCCAGGTCGAGCCGCGCCTCGCCGCCAAACAGGTAGGAGACGCCCCGGGCCTGGAGGAAGGCCAGGTAGTCGTCCGAGACCTGCTCGGTGAGGATGGCAATCACATGCTCGCCGTCGATGTCATTCGACTTCCAGGTGAGCTTGCCGGCCGGATCCAACGCGATGGCGTAGGACTCCGCGTCGTGCGGCGCGACGAAGTCCGTCCGCGGAATCGGCTGCGACGCCTTGCGCTTGGGCACCTTCGCCTTGCCGGCGTAGGGCTCCATGGAGATGCGGCCAATCATCCAGGAGTCGGCCTTGAACTTCCGGGCCGTGCGCTCGTACTCCGCCAATGCGCTGGAGGACAGCTTCCAACCCTTGGTGACAATCCGCCCGTCCAGGGACGGGACCATGTGGCAGATCACATACGGCCGCTTCACTCGACGCATCTTCCGCCTCCCAGTCCTTCGCCATTCTGGGGGATTTCCGACCGGATGTCGTGACGAGAACTGGCGGCGGACGGGATGCGCTACGCTCCCCGGGGAAGAGGTCGCCTCGAAGGACGGCCTGGAGGAACCTTGAACCCTCGTGCCGCGCGTCGACTCCTTCCGGCCCTGGGCCTGGGACTCCTGCTCCTGGACTGCAAGGGTTCCACTCGCGGGCCCGAGGGCATGCCTCGGGAGGAGTCCTCCACCATGTCGCTGAGCTGGGTGACCGTCCCCGCTGCGGATGCGCGGATCCAGTACGTCGGCCGGACCTACCGCACCAGCACCGGGGTCGTCTTCTCTCATCCGGGCGTGACGGTTCGCGCGCGCTTCTGGGGGGATGCCCTGCGCATGCGGCTCGATGACGCGGGCACGGGCGGCGAGGTGGGCACCAACCACTTCGATGTCTCGATTGACGGCGCCCCGCCGACCCGACTCGCCGTGAGGAGCGGTGAGGCCACCTACCCGCTCGCCACGGCGATGGAGGTCGGCCTCCACACGGTGGAGTTCCTCAAGCGCACCGAATCCATCGTGGGCGCAAGCAAGCTCGTGTCACTGGAGGTCCATGGCGAGCTTCGGGAGCCGCCCGCCCGCCCGGCGCTCCGGATGGAGTTCATCGGGGACTCCATCACCTGTGGCTACGGCACCGACGTCGCGTTCATCCCGGAGTCACGTTCCTGGAGGGCCCCCACCTTCACGTCGAAGCATCAGAATCCCAGACGGACCTATGCGTGGCTCACCGCCATGAACCTGGGCGCGGAGCCCGTCCTCGTCTGTTATTCGGGCCATGGCATCTACCGCAACCTGGACCTGACGACGGACGGCCTGCTGCCCGCGCTCTACGAACTCGCGGTGCCAGGACATCCTGCCGCGTGGGAGTTCACGGACGCTTCCCCGGATGTGATTGTCATCAACGTCGGCACCAATGACATCCTCGCCGGCGGTGGCACCGACGCATTCCTCCCGGACGAAGCCGGCTTCAAGGCCGCCTACCGCGCGTTCCTCCAGCGACTCCGCGCGCTCCATCCCCGCGCGCACATCGTGTGCACGCTCGGCAGCATGACGGGCGGCGTGAAGAAGCTCGAAAGGGACGGAGTGGTGAAGTCCGTGCACGTCGGGGACTGGATCACCGGACTCGTGGAGGAACTACGCCGCGCCGGGGACACCCGCGTCCACCGCCACGTGATGGCCGAACAGGACCCCACCACCGATGGCGTCGCGGAGGACTGGCATCCCTCCGCCGCCACACACCGGAAGATGGCGGAGTCCCTGACCCGGTTCATCCGGGACGCCGTGCTGCCCTGAGCCGGGCCCCGACGCTAGCGGTTCGGAGTGGCCCAGCCCCTGGCACCCCTGACTACCAGCCGCAGTTGGTCGCGGGAATCACGCCTTGAGGGACGCCGCCAGCGCCGGCCGACTCGCCCCAGACGAACGAGGGGCTGTTCCGCCGCGATTCAAAGAAGCAGCCCAGTTGGTAGTGCGCAGCCCCCACCGAGCGCGCCCACTCGGCGCACGTTTGAGGGCCCCAGCTCGCGGGCACGTTGATGGAGTCCCGCCAGTTGTCGGGGACCACCGCGCTGCAAACCTTCTGGCCGCCCGCGCGCCCTGGAGGCGGGGGACGGGTGTTCTGCGCGATGGCGGAGCCCGCCAGGAGCACCGCACCTACCACCCACGCCGCATGAGTCTTCCACTGAGCCGCCAAGGTCCTACTCCTTCAGGGAGGCCGGAGCATTCCGTGCCGTGTCCGTTGGCAAGGACGGACAGGGGCACGGTTCATTCAATGCCCTGGCTGGAATGCCTCAGCGGACGTACGCCGCCAGGTGCTTGCCGGTCAGCGTCTTCCGCTCGGCGACAAGAGCGGCTGGGATGCCTTCGAACACGATCCGCCCGCCGTCATGGCCCGCGCCCGGCCCCAGGTCGATGATCCAGTCCGCGTGCGCCATGACCGCCTGGTGGTGCTCGATCACGATGACCGACTTGCCGGAATCGACCAGCCGGTCCAGCAGCCCGAGCATCTGCTCCACGTCGGCCAGGTGCAGTCCGGTGGTCGGCTCGTCGAGCACGTAGACGCCCCCCTCTTCACCCATGTGCGTCGCGAGCTTCAGCCGCTGCCGCTCGCCGCCCGACAGCGTGGTGAGCGGCTGGCCGAGCCGCAGGTAGCCCAGGCCGACGTCGGCCATGCGCTGAAGGATGGCGTGCGCGGCCGGGGTCTGCGCCTTGCCGGCACCGAAGAAGGTGACCGCGTCCTTCACGGGCAGGTCCAGCACTTCGGCGATGTTGAGCCCGCCGAGCTTGTAGCCCAGCACCGCCGCCTGGAACCGCCGGCCCTCGCATTCCTCGCAGGTCGTGGCGACGCCCGCCATCATCGCCAGGTCGGTGTAGATGACCCCGGCGCCGTTGCAGACCGGGCAGGCCCCCTCCGAGTTGGCGCTGAACAGCGCGGGCTTCACACCGTTGGCCTTCGCGAAGGCCTTGCGGATGGGCTCCAGCAGGTCGGTGTACGTCGCCGGGTTGCTCCGTCGCGAGCCGCGAATCGGGGCCTGGTCGACCGTCACCACTCCGTCCCGGCCCGACACCGAGCCGTGGATCAACGAACTCTTTCCCGACCCGGCCACGCCGGTCACCACCACCAGCACGCCGAGCGGGATGTCGACATCGACTTTCTGCAGGTTGTGGGCGCTGGCGCCGCGCACCTTCAGCGCTCCCGACGGCTTGCGCACCGACGGCTTCAAGGAGGCCCGGTCGTCCAGATGCCGCCCGGTGAGCGTGCCGCTGGCCCGCAGCCCTTCGACGGTGCCCTCGAACACCACCTCGCCACCGGCGGTGCCCGCGCCAGGGCCCAGGTCGACGACGTGGTCGGCGATCTCGATGGCCTCCGGCTTGTGCTCGACGACCAGCACGGTGTTGCCCTTGTCGCGCAGCCGGAGCAGCAGGCTGTTCATCCGCTGGATGTCGTGCGGGTGCAGCCCGATGGTCGGCTCGTCGAACACGTACGTCACGTCGGTGAGCGACGAGCCCAGGTGTCGGATCATCTGGATGCGCTGGGACTCGCCGCCCGACAGCGTCCCTGACGGCCGGTCAAGGCTGAGATAGCCCAGTCCGATCTCCACGAACGAGTCGAGCGTCCGCAGCAGCGTCGTCAGCAGCGGCGCGACGGACGGCTCCTTCAGACCGCGCACCCACTCGGCCAGCTCGTTGATCTGCATCGCACAGGCTTCGGCGATGTTGACCTTCTTGATGCGGGAGGACCGGGCGGCCTCGTTGAGCCGGGTGCCACCACAGTCGGGACAGGGGGTGAACGTCACCGCCCGCTCCACGAACGCGCGGATGTGGGGCTGCATCGCCTCCTTGTCCTTGGTCAGGAACGACTTCTGGATCCGCGGAACCAGGCCCTCGTAGGTGAGGTTCATGCTCTCGAACTTCACCTTGGTCGGCTCACCGTAGAGGAAGTCGTGGAGCTCCTTCTTGGTGTACTTCTTGATGGGCTTGTTCGGGTCGACGAAGCCCGAGGCCGCGAAGATGCGCACCTGCCAGCCGTCGACGGTGTAGCCCGGGATGGTGAGGGCGCCCTCGGAGAGCGACTTCGTGTCGTCGTAGAGCTGGGACAGGTCGATGTCGGTCACCGAGCCCATGCCCTCGCAGCGCGCGCACATGCCGCCATTGACCTTGAACTCGCGCTTCTCGGTCTTGCCTTCGGCCTTCTCGACGGAGATCTGCCCGACCCCGCGGACCGACGGGACGTTGAAGGAGAAGGCATTGGACGAGCCGACGTGCGGCTTGCCGAGGCGGCTGAACAGCACCCGCAGCATCGCGTTGGCGTCGGTCGCCGTGCCGACCGTCGAGCGGGAGTTGGCGCCCATCCGCTCCTGGTCGACGATGATGGCGGTCGTCAGTCCTTCCAGGACGTCGACCTCCGGCCGGGCCAGCGTCGGCATGAACCCCTGCACGAACGCGCTGTAGGTCTCGTTGATCATCCGCTGCGACTCCGCCGCGATGGTGCCGAACACCAGCGACGACTTGCCCGAACCCGAGACGCCGGTGAACACCGTCAGCCGCCGCTTGGGCAGCTCGATGCTCACGTCCTTCAGGTTGTTCTCCCGGGCACCCCGGACGCGGATCAGGTCATGGCTGTCCGCGGGATTCTGGCTGGAGGAGGGCACGCGCTTGCTCATGATGGAGGGCACCGATGGCAGGTGGAGGGTGGGTGTTCAGGCCTGGCGGACAGGGTAGCGCTCAGGGCGCGAGCGTCGCGAGGAAATCGCGGATGGCGCGGCCGTGCTCCACGGGCTCCTCGATGTGGCCCGTGTGACCGCTGTGCGCGAGCACGACGAGCCGCGAGCCCCGGATTCCCGCATGCGCCATGCGCGCCATCTTCTCGGAGCAGATGACGTCCCTGGCGCCCACGAGGATGAGCGTGGGCGTCGAAATCTCATGCAGCCGGGGGCGCACGTCGAAGGCCGTCTCCGCCGTGCTGAACACGCCCCCTTCGGGTGGCACGGTCTGCCGTGGAGCGATCCACATGCGGGCCTGCGCGCGGTAGGCCTCGAACTCGTGGCCTCGGTGGGTCCAGTCCGCGAAGGTGAAGGGCATGATGCGCTTCAAGCCGGCGGTGGCATCCGCGTCGGTCTTCTCCTCGGGGAAGGAAGCAAAGCCGGCCTGGGCGTCCGCGAACCACGGCTCATGCTCGAACCATTGGAGGTTCGACATGATGTCCTGGGCGAATGACCGAGCAGCGCCACCCGGTCCACGCCGAGCGACGCGCGCACACCCTCCACCGCCTTGACGTAGGCTTCGATGGTGTAGCCGTTGGGATCCGCGAGCCTGCCGGAGTCCCCCGTGCCGAACGGCTCGATGTAGACGACGGTGGCGACCTTCTCCACCTCCGGCATGCGGAGGGAGCCCCAGTCTCCACCCGGTCCGCCAGGGTGCGCGATGACGACCGGCCCGCTGCCGAACACGTGGTAGGCGACCGGTACGCCATCGACGAGGGCCTGCCCCACACGCGTCTCCGCGCCGGAAGCTGTCGGCGTGGGTCGCGGGCCGGTGGAGCAGGCCATGGACGCCAGGGTGAGGGCGAGGACGCCGACGACCCGGTGGAGGACTGGAATTGGCATGGTGGAGCGTCCATAGCAGATCCACCACTCCAGGCGACCGGGCTCACTTCACAGGGGGCACACCGAGCTTCCCGAGGACCTTCACGGCATTGGCATTGCCCGCGTCCAGCGCGAGCGACTTCCTGTAGCTCGCGATGGCTTCTTCCTTCATGCCCTCCTGGAGCTGTGCCTCGCCCAGGCTGTCATAGGCATTCGCATCCGTCGGGAAGAACTTCACGTTCGCTTCGAACACCCGCACCGCGTCCGCGCCCTTGCCATCGCTCAGCAACCGGTAGCCGAGCTGGTTCAGGTCCCCCGACTCCAGGCCCTTCATGCCCTCGCGATGCTTCGCGGTGTACCAGGCGAGCGCGGTGTCCACGCCCTTGAGCCGCATGAGCACATCCACCTGGGCGGACGGCGACACCGGCTCAGCCTTGAAGCCGGTCCAGGCATACTCCGCCGCCACGCTGGCGATGAGGCGGTCGAAGAGCAGGAAGCCGTTGTCGGAGTTGGCCATGACGACCACGCCGCTGCCCGTGCCACTGAAGGCCGTGAACGCGGCCTGGAAGCCTTCGTCCGAGCCCCCGTGACGGAAGCCGTCGGTGCCGGGCTCCACCTGGAAGCCCAATCCGAACCGCTCCGACTGCTGCGTCAGCATCTGCTGCGTCATCGCCTGGGACAGCACGCGCTTGGACTTCCCCGCCTTCGCGCTGGACACCTCGAGCGCGACCCGCGCCAGGTCGGACGGCGTGGTCCACAGTCCGGCCGCGGCCATCTCCGGGTACACGTGCCAGCGGCCCGCGACGCTCTTCCCGCTGGCATACGTGCCGGTCGCCGTCCTGACGGCAAGGGCCGGAGGCAGGGGCTGCTCGTAGGAGCTGCTCGTCATGCCGAGCGGCTTCAGCACCGTCTCGCTCATGATTTGTGGGAACGGCTTCTGGAGCTGATCCACCATCATCAACTGGACGATGGACGTGCCGCCGCCGCTGTAGCGCGTCTTCGTGCCAGGGACGATATCGACGCGCACCGGGCCGGTGTTCGCGGGCGCCACGCCGTCCAGCACCTGCACCAGCGTGGGCACAGGGGCATCGACGGCGTACCCGGGGAAGCCATGCACGGTCGTCCCCGCGCTGTGGCTGAGCAGCCGGCGCAGGGTGACCTTCTGCTCCTTCGTGAAGTCGTTCTCGGGGAGCTTCCACGAGCGCAGCTTGTCGTTGATGTTTTCGTCGAGCGACCACTTGCCCGCCTCGACGAAGTGCAGCGCCGCCAGGGCCGTCACCGGCTTGCTGATGGAGCCCGCCTGGAACAGCGTCTCCAGGGTGACGGGCTCCGAGCCGCCGGCCTCCTTCACGCCATAGGTCTTGGCCCAGACGATGGCGTGCTTGTCGAGGACGGCGACGCTCAGCCCGGGGATCCGGTACAGCGCCATCCACTGCGGGAGCGTCAGGCGCTGGGGCTTCTCCCCTTCGATGACGACTGGGGCCAGGCCCGCCTCCACCCGCGCCGCACGGGCCGCCTGGGCGGGGTTGGCCAACCATTGCATGGCGGGCTTCTTCGTCCCCTCCGCGGCGAGGGCCGCACCTCCCGAGCCGAGCAGGACGGCCACGAGGGCGAAGCGGGACAGGGGACGACGCATGGGCTCACCGAAAGGAAAGGGGTGGGACTCGCGGTGTACGGCATCCTCTCCTTTCGATTGCCGGTCCACCCCCCTTTTCCCGTGGGAGCCGGGTGCTCGATAGACTGCACCGATGCCAGGACACGCCACCATCCAGGTCTCGTTCATCGATGCGGAGACGAACCGCCCTCTCGGCGAGGTGAAGCTCCCCTTCGACAGTCTGCCCGCGAGCTTCGAGGCCGCGACCCGGCTCGAGCTGGGAGGCAGGTCCTACGAGGTCGTCTCCGCTACGCCCATGACCGTCGGGGAGTTCCAGGCGACGGGCACCCTGCGGCTCGAGCTGCGGGAGGTGAAGGTGACCATGGTGGACCCTGGCTCCATTCTCTATTCGCTGCCCACGATCAACGGGGAGCTGCCCGCCATGGCGGAGGGTTCCACGAAGCAAGGCAGGCAGGTGCTGGATTTCCACGAGGACGACTGGCGGCAGGTGGAGTTCGTGGCGCTCACGCTCCAGGCCCCCCTCCAGGCGGAGCTGAAGTCCATCGAGCAGATACACACCGGGCATCGCAAGGGAGCCGGGTTCGACGCGCTCCACATCCGTGGGGGCATACCGTCCCCTCTGGAAGGCGTGCGGCTCACGCTCGCGGACCTCCGGGCTGCGCCAGGTGAGACCGCCACATGGCAGGACGGCCTTTCGTTCCAGGGGGTCGCGGGGCTCGTCGCGGGCGGCTTCGCGGTCCAGGTGTCCCCTGCCCTGTGGCTCTACGGCACCGAGCGCGACGGGCACGTCACCGCGCTGGGGCTCCATCAAGCAGGCACCACTGCTGATCTCGAAGGCGTTGGCCGCATGCTCGCGGCGCTCGCCTCCCGGTATCAGCTTGGCCTCGTCGACTGGTGCCGGGCCACCCAGGTTCCGACCTCGCCCCAGCACTTTCACGAATGGTTGGCTGGGCGAAGCTGAGCCCTCGCCAGGGCTCATGCAGCCGTCACGACTTCAGGAGGCCCCGGATGCGCATGAGGACCTGCCGGTCCGGGACGTCCCGGGTGAGCAGGTACTCCAGCAGCTCACGCGCCGCCGGCTCCCGGTCCACGTACGGCGCCACCAGCGACACGAGCGCGTGGTAGTTCTCCACCTTCACTCCGCCCGACAGCGTCAGGTCCCGCAGGTCCATCAGCAGGCCTTCGTCCAGCGGGCGCCGACCCAGCGACTCCAGCGCGGAGGACTGCACCGGCACCGCCGCGTCCGAGGCCAGCGTCAGCAGCACCTGGGTGGCCTCGGGCGTCGGAATCTTCCGCAGGGCCTTGGCGGAGGCCCGGCGCACCTCGGGGCTCTGCGCGGTCGCATGGCTGGCGATGAGGGGCACCTGGTCCGCGACGCCCGCGTTGCCCAATCCCAGCAGCAGGTGCGCCTGCTCCTCCGGTGAAGTGGCCGCCCTCAGGTCCGAGGCCAGCCGCCCCACCGCGGCCCGGGCCTCCGGCGTCTGCTCCTGTCGGTAGAGCGCTCCGGCGGTGGCGCCCAGCGCGTAGGCACCGGCGATGCGCGCCGCGCCCTGCGTCCCCGCGTACGTCCGCTCCGCGAAACGCACCGTGTCCACGGTGGGAGAGCCCACCAATGACAGACGGCTGAGCAGCAACCCGTAGTGCGAGTCCTCGCGGGCCGCCTTCGTGGAGAGCGCCCGCACGAGGGCCTCCTGCGCCCGGGGCGTCCCGGCGCCCGCCAGCAGGTCCAACACCAGCGCGCGCCCCTTGGGCTGGAGCGAAGGGCGTTCGAAGAAATCCACCAACCTCGCGCAGAGCTCCGGCTGCTGCTCCAGCAGTCCCGTGGCCTGGAGCAGGAAGTGGTTGTGGTCCGGCATGACGCCGCCATCGGCATGCGCTTCGAGCAGCGAGAAGAGCTGCTCCGCCGTGAGGCCATCCACCTGCTGCGCCAGCATCTGCGCACGCACCTTCGGATCCACCACCAGCACCCCGGGCGCCAGCCGCTGGAGCAAGGACGCATCCACCGGCGCCTCCGCGACGAAGCGACCGCTCGCTCCGCGCTTCAGGCTCACCCGGACCTCGGAGGCCGCGGAAGGCGTGCCGTCCGCGCCCAGCCGCTCCACGGTCTCCGTGCCGGCGAGCCGCTCCAGCACGCCCTCGCGCGCCACGTCCGCCTCGAAGCGCGAGGCGAGCCGCACGGTGCCGCCCTGCCCCAGGCCCCGCAGCTCCACGTACTCCGCGCGGCGCTTCACGAGCCGCACCGCCACCGCATCCTCCCCCAGCTTCTCGTACTCCGTGCGCGCGACTCCCCGCGCCGTCGTCTCCTGCTCGCTCCAGGCGGAGCCTTCACGCAGCACCACCTGCAGTTCGCCCACCAGCGACTGCACCGTGTTCTTGAACAGCGCGGGGTCCTCCTCGCGGAAGGAGACCGCCTGGAGCGTCCCCTCCCCGCTCAGCTCCAGCAGCGCCTCCCGGCCGCCGAACACCGCCTCCACCGCGGCGGCGTCCGGGAGCAGTTCGTGCCCGAGCACCTTCAGGCTGTGCGTCTGGAGGCGCTCCAACCGCAAGCCCACCCGCTGCGTGGCGCCCCGCGCGCCATGGCCGCGCAGCACCAGGTCGCCCGTGAAGTGGATCTGTCCCGCCAGGGAGGATGCCGCCGCTCCCTGACCGGAGAGCCGGACCCGGCTCTGGGCCTGGTAGTCCAGTTGATACGTCCAGTGCCGCCCCTCCGGAAAACGGAAGCGGAGGGGAGCCGTGGCGGGAGACGCCTCGGAGGGTGCCGCCCGTCCCAGGCCGACCCAGACGACCCCGAGGGTGAGCAGTGCCAGCACGGCACCACCAATGACCATCCTGCGCGTGTTCATGGGCGTCTCCAGTAAGCGGGGCTACAGCAGCGCGCGGATGTCGACGAGCGGCGCGGTGACGGATTGGTCGAAGAGCTTCACGTCGTCGTGGATGCCGTCCCAGCTGACCAGGGTCTCCTCGAACTCCTCCTCCAGCGGCCAGATGCCCACTTCCAGGTAGGCGGAGATGCTTCCCGCCAGGAACGTGAACTTGAGGTCCGCGCGGCCCGCCAGCTTCAGGTCCAGCCGGGTCCCGCTGGAGAGCAGCCTGGCGTCCGCCTGGAGCGGCACGGAGGCGTGCACGAGCTGGAGGCGTCCCTTGATGCCGGCTTCGATGACGAAGAGGTCCACGCCCGCGTACAGCTCGCCATCCACCCGGGCATAGGGCTCCAGCCGGCCCGCCACGGAGAGGTTCGTCACGGCGCACTGCGGAGCCCCGGTGATGGAATGCTCGCCGCCCAGGCTGTAGTTGAGGCCCACCACGCCCGCCACCTTGGCCCCGAGCGTCACGGGCACCACCACGATGACGAACGTCGTGCTCACGTCCACCAGGGTGCCCTGCTTCTCCTTCGAGCCCGACACGAGGTTGAACTCGCCCGCCACCAGGTTCTGGTGCACGTCCAGCAGGGAGACGGTGTTGTCGAGCACGTCCATGTCGATGTCCGCCCTCGCGCTCGTCACCACGGCGTCGGCGGTGATGAGGCTCACGCTCTCATCGAAGGCACGGCCGGTCGCGGCGAAGTGCCCGGAGGCCTCCGGCGACAGGGAGCAGTTGCTCAGCGCCACGTTGTTGACCGCGACGGACACGTGGTAGTCGGCCGTGGCGCCGAAGGTCTCATCGCCCAGGGAATAGCTGTCACCCGACTCCCACTTCAGCCGAGGCTCCGCGGTGTTCCGGTCCAGGAGCGGGCCCACCGTCGACGACAGGGCCTGGAGGTACTGATCCCTCCGGGTGAAGTACGTCTCCAGCCGGGACGGCTGGGTCGTGTAGTCCTGGGCGGGGTAGTTCACCGAGCCCTGCACCAGGGCGCGGCTCTTGAGCGGGGCGAAGTCGTCGTTGGTGTAGTCCGAGCACTTCTGGAAGGCCTGCTCCCGGGGCACCTGGTAGAGGTCCATCACGCGCTGGACGAAGCGCTTGGGAGACCAGTCACAGGGCGCGGGCGCGCTGCCAGTCTGGAACGTGAGACAGCCGCGCGCCTGGGCCTGCACCAGCGCCGCGTCGATGGCGCCATCCAGCGATGCCAGCGTGTAGAACAGGGGGATGAGCGGGTTCTCCGGCTCGTCGCTCAGGCTGGCGCCCTGCTGGGCAGCTCCGGCCTGGAGCGTCCCGGGCAGGGGCCGGTACTGGTGGGAGATCTCCTCCCGGATGGACGTGACCAGCTCCGCGCGCTGCCGGAGCAGCCCGGCGAAGTCCGTCTGCAATTGCTCCAACGCATACAACTCCTCGTCCAGCACCCCCGCGTTGCGCTGGCTCATCGACCGATGCCAGGTCCAGCTTTCGTTGTAGTAGCTGGCGCCCTGGGCCAGGGTGTTCAGCCGCGCCGTATCCAGGACGGTGCCGGAGAGGTTCAGGGGCCGGCTCAGGTTCTTCAGCGTGATGATGGCGCCCCCCAGGACGCCCGGGATGACGCTCGCCTTGTCGATGCTGCCCGCGCCGACGGTCACCCGGCCCTGCACGGGCGGGGGCACGGTGAAGAACTGGTTCTTCGGCGCCCCGCTGGGGAAGGTGATGGCGGGGGTGATGAGCGTGCCGTCCTTGCCGCGCTGCTGCGCGTTGCTCATGCCGCGCGTGCCAATGGCCGACGTGGGCGTCGAGCCGCCCAGCGGCGCGAGGGCATACGCGACGTTGTAGATGGCGCGGTGGTCGGAGCCCGCGCTGGAGATGGCGTCCTCGAAGACGCTGTAGTCGTAGTACTTCTCGAAGACGTACTCGGCACACGAATTGATGACATTGCCGGAGGTGTTCCAGCCATTGCGCTGCTGGGCGCGGTTGTTCTTCAGCTTGCTGGCGTAGAGCGTCGTGGCGGGGAAGTACGCCCGCGCCCGGTTCACCGACCCGAGGTAGAAGCTGGACAGGCCGCTCATCTCGCGGGTGTTGGGGTCGTCCTTCTCGAAGGCCACCGACTTCGTGACGGCGTCAGGCTCCACCGTCTGGCCATTCGCCTTCAAGGTCCGGGGCACCACCACCGTGCGGCGGGACATGCCCGCCGCGGAGTCCTCCGCCGCGTCCTGGATGAGCCGGTTGCAGGCAGCATTCGGGTCCGTCTTCGCCAGGCTCCGCACCATCTTCGCGCAGAGCGTGACGGGGTTCTGGCAGTCCGCCAGCGTCGCCACGTAGCCCTGACACAGGACCGGCGCGGGAGGCAGCGTGGGAATGGGACTGGCGGCGAAAGCCGTCGCTGGCAACCCGGACAGAACAAGTCCGAGCGCGGCGAGGCCCGTCGCGAAACCGCGGCGAGGCGAAATCATTGGGAAGTCCTTCAGGTGAGTGATTGCTCACAATACGGACTCGACCTGTTTTATTCGGAAAGGCATTTTCCGCCGCGCTCACCCCCATGAGTCGTGACGGACCGGGCTCGCCTCTCAGAAAAGGAGAGAACCTCTTGCTGTCGCGGGCTTCAGCCCAGGAACGCAGCGACCTCGAACCATCCGCTGTCGATCACCTCGGCGGACATCGACCGCGTGGCAAAATCCACCTGCAAGCGCACGAAGTCCGCGCCTTCCTGCCGCCACAGGTTGACGAAGAACACCAGCCCCTGGGAATCCCGTCGCGGCGCCTCCCAGAGCGCCAGCCCGCGCGCCCCGAGCGTCCCGCTGCGAATCACCTCCGGCCCCGGCTGGTCCTCCGTGAGGCCGTCCAGGTCGCTCCGCGTGCGAATCACCCGGGCCCGGGTCGCCGTCCGCACCAGCTCCATCACCTGCTCGAAGCCCGCCTCCGAATCCAGCTCCGCTCGCGAGCCTTCCAGCGCTTCGCTCAGCTCTTCGATGGAACAGGGCGTGACGACAAACCACCCACCGAGCGCCAGCCAGTCCCTGCCGTGGGCCTGCGCGAATCGCACCCCGGCCAGCTCCGACCAGCTCCTGGCCCCGAACGCCTCCAGCCTCGCGCGCAGCGCGGGCTCCGCCTCATGGATGGCGTGCTCTTTCATCGCGGGGATTCTCCACCGTGCTCCATGACCCCGAGCATATGCCGTCAGGGGATCCGCGCCCTGCCCGCCAGGAGCAGATCGATGGCCCGAGCGTCGGCCGGTGAAACCGGTGTGAAGACAACCATGCTCAGCCCGTTTCCGCCGTCGACGGAGAAGGCCGAGTACTCCAGCGCGAGCGGACCGGCGATGGGATGATGAAGGCGCTTGAGCCCCACCCCATGGCTGCGCATCTCGTTCTCCGCCCAGAGCCTGCGGAAGTCGGCGCTGCGCTCCTGGAGTTCGGCCGCGAGCGCGACGGCTTCGGAGCTTTCGCCCGCGCGCGCGACGTCGAGGCGGAAGACAGCCACGGCGAAGCGCGCGTGCTCTTCCCAGTCGGCCATCGAGGTGCGAATGGAAGCCGAGCCGAACAGGCGTCTGAGCAGGTTGCGCTCGCCTGGCGGTAGCGCGGCATAGTCACTCAGCACCGCCGTCGCCGCCGCGTTCCAGGCCACGATGTCCCACGTGGGCGTCTGCACATAGGCCGGGCTGGTCGGCATGGCGTCCAGCACGCGCTGCAAGGAGGCGGAGACCGGTGGCGGTGCGACGGGCTTCAGCGGCGGCGGTCGCTGTTGGGCCAGCAGGTACAGGACCTCGCGGCTGGCCGCGTCCAGCTCCAGCGCGAGGACCAGCCGCTCCAGCACCTCGTCGGAGGGCGGGCCGCCGCGCCCCTGCTCCAGCCACGTGTACCAGGTGACGCTCACGCCCGCCCGCGTGGCCACTTCCTCCCGCCGCAGCCCCGGCGTCCGGCGCCGGCTCGGCGCGTCCGGCCCCGGCGACAAGCGCTCGCGGCGATCGCGGAGGAAGCCCCCCAGGGTGAGGGCCGGGCCCGGCAGGCTGGTAGTGGTCATACCCGTATAACCCCTCGGCTTTTCCAACCCCGGGTTCAAGAACATAAACCGACGGAGAACAACGAGGAGGTCGACATGCGTGTTTTTGTGACGGGCGCGACAGGATTCATCGGGACAGCGATTGTGCGTGAGTTGAAGGCCGCCGGGCACGAGGTGCTGGGGCTGGCGCGCAGCGACGCCGCCGCCACCACCCTGGAGCGGTCGGGAGTCCAGGCGCATCGGGGTGAGCTGTCGGACCTCGGCAGCCTGGTCGCGGGCGCCCGTGCCTGCGAGGGCGTCATCCACACGGCCTTCATCCACGACTTCTCCCAGTACGTGGCCGCCGCGGAGACAGACCGGCGGGCGGTGGAGGCGCTGGCCGGCGCGCTGGAGGGCTTGGGCAAACCCTTCGTCTCCACCTCGGGGACCGCGATGCTCACGCCCGGCCGCCTGGGCACGGAAGCAGACGCTCCCTCGCCCGGAAGCGCGGCGGGCCCTCGCGCCGCCACGGAGACGATCGTGATGGAGTCCGCCCGCCGAGGGGTGCGCGCGAGCGTCGTGCGCCTGCCGCCCTCCGTCCACGGCGCGGGCGACCACGCCTTCGTGCCCGCGCTCATCGACATCGCACGCCGCACGGGTGTCTCCGCCTTCGTTGGCGAGGGTGCGAACCGCTGGCCCGCGGTGCACCGGCTGGACGCCGCGCGCCTCTTCCGACTGGCGCTGGAGAGCGCGAAGCCCGGAACGCGCCTGCACGGCGTCGCGGACGAAGGCATTGCGTTGCGCACGCTCGCGGAGGCCATCGGCGCGGGGCTCGGCGTGCCGGTCCGGAGCATCGGCGGGGATGAGGCGCGCGCGCACTTCGACTGGTTGGCGGGCTTCATCACCATCGACAACCCCACCTCCAGCGCCATCACCCGCGACACCCTGGGCTGGCGCCCTCGGGAGCCGGACCTCCTGACCGACATGCGAGACAACGGGTACTTCACGAAGACCGCGTAGCACCGCGAACAGCCTCGTGGACGCGGGCCGGCTGGACGGACTTCCCTACCCGCCCTTTCGCGTCCGGGGGCTTGCGCGTCGGGGACGCAATCGCTGTTCGAGCGCCGCCACCAGCAGGTCCATGCCGAAGTCGAACTCCGTCGCGTGATGACAGGCAGCCAGGTGGGGCGCGGCCCAGGCCACGTGGGGAAACCCCGAGGCCTTGAGTTCGGCGCGGCGCCCCGCCAGTCCGCCCAGGTTCTGGCCGCTGAAGGTCGGACCGGAGGACACCTCGCGCAGCAGCGTCCCGGCCAGGAAGGCGAGGACGGAGCGCAGGGCATGCACGGCCTGCTCCGGCGGAAATCCTGCCGCGTGCAGGATGCCGAGCGCCAACTCCGTGCCCGCCAGCCCCTGCTGGGAGTTGAGCTGGCGCGTGAGCACCAGCGGCGCGGCCTGGGGGTGCTGGACCGCCGCGTGACGGAATGCCGCCGCGAGCGCGCGCACATCCTCCCGCCAGTCCCCGGTCGGCTCGGGCAATTCAATGGCTGCCAGGAACAGCTCCGCGACGCCGTCCAGGACCGCGTCCTTGTTGGCGACGTGGTGGTAGAGGCTCATCGCATCCACCCCCAGCACGGTCGCGAGCTTCCGCATGCTCAGCGCCTCGGGTCCGTCGCGGTCCACCAGGGACAGGGCTGTCTGGAGGACCTTCTCGCGCGTGAGCCCCGAACCGCCCTTGGGGCGTCCACGCCGGGGCGCGGGACCTGGACGCGGGGCCGGGTCGGACATGTCGGTTCGCTTCATGAACTTGACAATACCTACAGCGTAGAATTACTTCCAACCCTACAGCGTAGAGAAACCCGGGAGGCCTTCGATGCGACCTGGCTGGCGGCAATCCATCGAGAACACGGCGGAGCAGTACAACCCGCCGGTGCTCGAGAAGACCCGGGTCGACCGCTCGCGGGCGGAGGAGCGCCTCCTCCAGTTCTTTCCCTCCAGCGAGCTGAGGGCGGCGCCCCCGCTCCAGGAAGAGACACACGTGATCACCGAACAGGTACGACAGGCCCGTGAGAAGTTGGTGCTGGACCACTTCCACGACGAGGTGAGGCAGGACTGGGACGACGTCCTGGCGACCTTCCCGCACCCGCACTACGAGCTGATCCCCACGCTGACGGTGCACGACGGCAACAGCGCGGTGCGCGACTACTACCGCGACACCCGCATCGCCTTCCCGGATCAGGACCACGAAATCATCGCGCTGCGGCACAGCGACGACGCCGTCATCGTGGAGTTCTGGCTGAAGGGCACCCACCTGGGTCCCCTGGGCAAGATTCCCGCCACGGGAAACCGGTTCCGGGCGCGGATGACGGGGTTCTTCATCTTCGACGCGAACGAGATGCTGGTCTGCGAGCGCGTCTACTTCGACACGCTCAGCATCCTCAAGCAGCTCATCGGCGGGCTCGACATGAAGAACCCGAAGAGCTGGCTGCTCGCCGTCAAGTGCATCAAGGGCCTGCTCGCGATGTCCAGCGGCAAGCCCGAACCCATCCTGACCGAAACCCCAGCCTGGACTCCGGCCCCGCAGCCCCGGAGCTGAAACAGCCACCGGCAAAGGAGGGGGAAGTGCGTCCCCCTCCTTCCGGGCGGTGTTACAGGTTGCCCAGGGCCCTGCGCAGGCCGTCCTGGATGACGGACTGGAGGTCCTCCGCCGTCAGGTCCGGGTTCTTCTTCAACTGCTCCTTGGCGTAGTTGGACCAGTCGCGGATCTCCTTCGCCGTGGGCTCACGCGGCTTGTCCGTGGGCTGGTTCATGTACAGCTCGAACACCCACTTGAAGGCATCCTTCACGAACCGGTCGAGCGGCGCCGATTCGGCCGGGCCCCCCACGCCTCGCATGTCGTCGCGCACGGCGTCCTGGATGGCGCTCGCGAGCTGCGAGGGCGTC
This sequence comes from Myxococcaceae bacterium, assembly GCA_004173515.1. Lineage (GTDB taxonomy): Bacteria > Myxococcota > Myxococcia > Myxococcales > Myxococcaceae > Corallococcus. Next base: position 27,770 of record SECN01000002.1, read on the forward strand.
ATGTCCGGGTTGTCCTTCATCTTCTTGTTGGCGAAGTCCTTCCACTTCGCGACCTCCGCGGGCGTCGCGCCGCGTTCGCCGCCCTGGTAGACCTTCGCCGCCCAGCTCACCGCGTCGTTGATGATCTTGTCGAGGTTGGCCCCGCCCGAACCCGACGTCACGCCCGTCACCTCGTCGCGCACGGCATCCTGGATGGCCGCCTGGAGCTGCGCGGACGACATGCCCGGGTTGTCCGCGAGCGTCTTGTCCGCGAAGGCCCGCCACTTCTGCAGCTCTCCGGACGTCGCGCCGCGATCGGTGCCCTGGTAGACCTTCGCCGCCCAGCTCACCGCGTCGTTGATGAACTTGTCGACGTTCGCCTTGCTGGCCGGCCCGCCCACGCCCGTCATGTCATCGCGCACGGCGTCCATGATGGCGCTCGCGAGCTGCGAGGGCGTCATGTCCGGGTTCTCCTCCATCGTCTTGTCCGCGAAGGCCCGCCACTTCTGCAGCTCCCCCGACGTCGCGGAACGGGAACCGCCCTGATAGACATTGGAGGACCAGCTCACCGCGTCCTGGATGAACTTGTCGACGTTGACCTTGCCCTTCGCGTCCGCGGACATGCCCGTGGCCTTGTTGCGCACGGCGTCCATGATGGCGGCGGAGAGCTGATCCGGCGTCATCTCCGGGTTGTCCTTCATCTGCTGATTCGCGAAGGCCGTCCACTCGGCCATCTCCGGGCCCGTCGGTCCGCGAGGCCCGCCCTCGTAGCAGGTGGCCGTCCAACTGACCGCCTCCTCCACGTACTTCTGGATCTTCGCCGGGGTGACCTTGTCGGTCCCGTCACGCCGCTTGCGAAGCTCCCCCACGAGCGCTTCGCGGAGGTCCGCCGCCGTGATGTCCGGCTGCTTCTCCCGCAGCTTCGTGGCGAAGGCCAACAGCTCCGTCCGCTCCTGGCCGCTGGGCAGCTTCGTGCCCTGGTAGACCTCGTTGTAGGCCTTGTTGAAGCACTCGGTCATCTTCTCGTTGGTCAGCGGCGCCAACAGGCTGGGCAGGACCTCCCGCGTCACGACGGTGGGCTGCGCCAGGGCCGCGCTCATCGCGGGCGTTGCGACCATCGCCTGCGTCGCGCTCGTCGCCGCCACGGGCTTCGCGGGCGACGCGGAGGTGCTCTTCAGCGAACCAAACAGGTTGGCCAGTTGCTGCGCGGAGACGGTCTTCGTCGCCGCCTTGTCAGTCGTGGGCTGCTTGGGTGCGGAAACGCCAGGCCTGCCCTCACCAATCTTCGACATGGTTACCCCCAGGGGCATCGAAGCCCGTTCACCGGAATACCGTATAGCCCCTTAAACTTCTGATAGCGGGCACGATAGGGGTGGAGGCTGACGCTTCGTCAAGTCACCAACGATGGCCTTCAGGTCTCAAGGGTTTACGGGCCGACGCAGTGCGCAGTGCGGGCCTCCAGGGCCTCGCGTGGGAAGGGGCTTGCCTGCCCGGGCAGCAGGCCGGGTGGGCATTCTCGAGCGCATGTTCCGGGGGTCCCGGGGCCCTCACGCCCGCCGCAACAAGTCCAGGCCGAGGACCGGTGGCAGGCGCGCCTCCGCGTCCTGCCTGGGAACGGTGAAGCCTCGCGCAGGTCCCCCGCTGCTTGCGCCCCACGAGGTGTCCCTAGGTTCAAGGAGACGCTTCAACGGGAGACACGACCATGTTTCATCCAGGCAGACACCGGCATTCCCTCCACTGCATCCTGCCGCCCTACCTCCTGCGGTCCATCGCGCAGAATGGCACCGGCGCCCAGCGGGCCTCCGCCCTGCACACCGCCGCCGTGGACAACACGTTCCGCAACCTGCGCTTCGCCACGACCCAGCCGGCCCAACGGGCGCCCATCCGGGGCGTCGCGGGAATGATGGCGGAGTCGCAGCGCCACCGCTCCATCTACCACCTGGACGGACAGGAGACCTTCCCGGGCCGGCTGGCCCGCGCCGAGGGACAGGACGCCTGCGGCGATGCCGCGGTCGACGAGGCCTATGAGGGATTGGGCGCCACCTATGACCTGCTCTGGGAGATCTACGGTCGCAACTCCATCGACGACAGCGGCCTTCGCCTCAACGCCCACGTCCATTACGGCACGAACTACGACAATGCCTTCTGGGATGGGCAGCGCATGGTGTTCGGGGATGGAGATGGGGAGCTCTTCAACCGCTTCACCATCGCCATGGACATCATCGGGCACGAGCTGTCCCACGGCATGACGGAGGACGAGGGCCCGCTGGTGTACTTCCGCCAGGCGGGAGCCCTCAACGAATCCATCTCCGACATCTTCGGCGCGCTCGTGAAACAGAAATTCCTCAACCAGACGGCGGACAAGGCGGACTGGCTCATCGGGGCGGGACTGCTGGCCTCTGGAGTCAAGGGCAAGGCCCTGCGCTCCATGAAGGCCCCGGGGACGGCCTACGACGACCCGGTGCTGGGCAAGGATCCCCAGCCCGGCCACATGCGCGACTTCGTCAGGACCTGGGAGGACAACGGCGGCGTGCACATCAACTCCGGCATCCCCAACCGGGCCTTCTGCCTGCTCGCCACGCGGTTGGGGGGCTGCGCCTGGGAGAAGGCGGGCCACATCTGGTACGAGGCGCTGCGCGACACGCGCCTGCGGCCTGACTGCGGCTTCGCCCGCTTCGCCCGCATCACCCTGATGGCCGCCGCGCGGCTCTACGGCGAGGGAGGGGCCGAGGATGCCGCGGTCCGCGACGCCTGGGGACAGGTGGGCATCCCGGTCTCCCGCGAGAAGGTCTCCGTGGCCTGGGTCCCGCAGCAGGGCATCCCGGCGTCGACGCCCTCGCGCAGGCCCAATGCCTAGCATCCCCATGGACGGCCGGGAGCGCGCGCGGCGCGCAAGTCGCGCCGCGCACCGGGTGTCCGTCAATCGCTATGCACGGATGCGCACGAGGCGGCGCGTGGCGACGCACACCACCCGCCCCTCCAGCGCCTGGAGGCCGTGCTGGCGGCAGAAATCGTCGTAGGCCGAGGGCCGCTCGCTCTCGAGCGTGAAGAGCGCGCGTGGGAGCGGGACGTCCGCCAGCTCCGCCGACGGCGTGAGGTCCAGCACGCCGAGCGTCTTCACGACCAGTTCCTCCAGTCCGTCCAGGCCTTCGACCGGCGCGCGGGAGAGCACGTACGACAACGCCCCCACGGTCTGCGTGGGCGCCACCGGACGGATGTTGTCCGCGGCGATCAACTCCTCCCAGAGGACCTCGTGCAGATCCCTCGCGGCCGCGGCCAGCGCCATGGACACGACGAGGCCGCCGCTCACCACCACGCCCTTTCCGTGCCCCAGGTCGAAGCGGTGGTGATCCAGGTGGATGGGGTGCGTCACCAGGAGCTGGGTGGACAGCGCCAGGTTGGCGGTGATGCCCAGCGGCCTCGCGAAGCTGTGCAGCAACAGCTCGCCCGCCTCGAAGGACGTCGCGGTGCCCGCCTCCGCGCGCGGCAGCACCTCCTGGGCCCGCCGCGTGAGCGTCGTCCGGAAGGCCAGGGCTTGCGCGCGCTCCTCCTCATCCCTCCGGGCCGCCTCGGGCGAGGACTCGAAGGACTCCGGCTGGCGGTGGTAGAGTTCGCGCTTGTCGAGCGTGAAGACAGGCACCTCGTCGCCCACGCGCAGGAGCCGCCGGTGGGTCGTCACGACGGCGCGCTTTCCATCGCCCGTGTTGCGCACCTTCCGGACCTGGATCTCCTGGCGGTATGTGTCCCCCACCCGCAGCGGGGCGAGCTGACGCGCGTCGCGGAAGCCCAGGTGGTAGATGGCGCCGTGGGTGCTCGACATGCAGCACGCCAGGTAGAGGCCCATCATGAAGGGCAGCGGGAGCGTGCCGGGCGGGGTGAGCCCGAGCCGGGCCGCGAAGGGCGCGCTCGTCACGACACGGTCGTGTGAGTAGAAGCACTGGACCCAGAGGTCGCGCATCCCGGCGGTCGCGGTCATCTCATACGGGTTGGGGAGCAGGTCGTCAGGCGTCGGCGGGCGTTCGAGCGCGTGCGTGACCCGACGTCCCACCACGACCTCATGCGCGTCCGCGACCGGCTTCGCGGGAGGCGCGAGCGCGAGCATCCGGTGCGCCGCCTTCAGGTGGGGCGGGCCAATGAGCTGGCCGTCCACGATGGCCATGCCCTCGTTCACGGAGGCGGCGGCTGGGGCCTCGCGGACCGCTGGGGCCGCGATCCCCGGCACCTTGCGCGTCAGCGTGGACAGCGTGCCCTGTCTTTGCGCCTGGGTCACCCGATGGGCCCAGGCCAGCTCGGAGGCCGAGGGCGTCATGCAACGGTTCACGGTCTCGAGCTGATCCGTGTGCAGGCAGCACTTGCCGGTGAAGCCATGCAGGCGCCCCTCGCGGGCATGCGCCTCCAGCCCGATGCGGTCCCCCACATGCGTGTAGGGCGTGTCGAAGGGCTCGATGCCCGCGGCCCGGGCCGCCATGACGACCGCGCTCCGGGGATGGCTGAGCGTGAGCTCCGCGTGGGGGGTGGCACCGGTGAACCGGAAGAGGTCCCCATGCCCGAGCATCACCCCCAGGTTGCGTCCGCCGCCCGCGAGCGCCATCCGCCGCGCATTCAAGACGGCCGCGGGGGTCTCCAGCAGCGGCAGGAACCGGGTGTGGCCGCGCGGAAGTCCCCGAGCGGCTTCCAGCAGCGCCACGCGTTCGTGCAGCGCCTCCAGGTCCTCCGGCCCGTGGGTCATCGTCGGCATCAGCGCCGTCAGGCCGGGCAACCCCACGCACGCCTCCAGGTCGGCGGTGTGCAGTTCGGAGAGGTCCGCTTCGTTGATCCGGACGACCACGGGACGCCCGTCGAAGAGCCCTCCCTTCAGGGCTTCCATCACGCCCGCGCGAGCGGCGGCCTTGGCGGCCAGCGGCACGGCGTCCTGCAGGTCCAGGACGAAGCAATCCGCGGACAGCCGCGCGGCGCGCGTGAACGCGAACTGGGGAATGAACAACAGACTTCGCCAGCCCGAAGGAGGGCTGGGAATACGAGACACATCGCTCACGGTGAAATCCTTTCGGAATGAGTCGCTCGCTAGATTGCCCGCGCGACTTCCGGTTGGATCTCCGCCCCTTCATCTCCTCGTTGTTCGCATGAATTGTTACACGATTGAAGTCATGAATGACCACTCCGCTTGAATGCCAAGAATGTGATTGATTTCATCGTGTTCACCGCCGCCCCTCCGGAGTGGCGACGGAGGCCTCCGAAGACAGGAATGCTTGGAGCTCCGACACCACCTGGGCTGAAGTGTCTTCGAAGAAGAAATGGTTTGCGTGGGGGAGCTCCACCGTCCGGTGGCGCGGGAAGGTGGCCTGGAAGCGCTCGAGGTCGGTCCGGGGGAAGCCCTGGTCCTGGAGCGCCCAGAGGAGCAGGGCCCGCTTGCCCGCCAGACGCGGCAGAGCGGCCTCGACCTCCGCGAAGTACGCCGCGTCCGCGAGGATCCTCCCGGGATAGAAGGCCGCGATGCCACGGCGCTCCAGGGGGCGGAACGGGCGCAGGTAGGTGTCGAGGACGTCCTCGGGCAGCTCACGGACCACGCCGTTCTTGAGGCCGAACGCGGCGAAACCGTTGAAGTTCACCTGCACGAACTCACCGAGCGGTCCGCCCGCGATGGCGGAGAAGATGCCGCGAGGTTCGCTCCGGCTCGTGGGCCACGCCCACGTGCTTCCAAGGACGACCTGTCGCACCCACTCGGGGCGTCGCCCCGCCAGCCCCAGTCCCACCGGACCGCCCCAGTCCTGCATGACGAGCGTCACCTCGCGCAGTTGGAGCCGCTCCATGAACTCCTCCACGACGAGGCTCTGCTCACGCGGGGTGAAACCAAATCCTGCGGGCGCCTCCGACAGACCGAAGCCGGGGTAGTCGAGCGCGATACAGCGGTACGAACCCCGGAGCCCCCGGATGAGGTCCCTCCACTGGAAGGACCAGGCCGGGTTGCCGTGCAGGAAGAGCAGCGTCTCCCCCTGCCCTTCATCCACGTAGTGGACCCGCGCACCGCTCGGCAGCGTGATGAACCGGGAGTCCGCGTCGAACTGCTCGCGGGGGATGTCGAAGGCCAGCCCTCCCGGCCCGCGCGGCACGGCGCGTTCGCTCGACAGCGCCAGGGCGACCCCCAGCAGTTCGAGCGTCCCGAAGACGATGAGCACGGCGGTGCCGACGCGCGAGCGGCGCGGGCGCTCGACGAAGCGCGGGATGAGCACGGCCAGCGCGACAGCGATGGCCACCAGGGCGGGGAGCGCCGCCGCGACGAGGCCGGGAGGTCCCACCGCCGCCATTCCCGCGACGACGACCAGCGCCAGTCCGACGAGCGCCGCCGCCAGCGTCGCTCGGGGGCGCGAGGAGCGTCGTCTCACGAGGGCCCGGAACAAGAACGCCGACGCGACCGCGACGAGGATGCATGCGGGTGCCACCACCGCGAAGCGAAGCATCGGAAAGAAACCGATGCCCCGGACATGTGGCGCGGCATGGAGGGCGACGGTGGCGAGGCCGACGACGGAGACCGAAACAGCCCAGCCGGCCCAGGTCAGGGCGAGTGCTCCCGGGGCCTGCGTGCTGCTGGAAGCGTCCATGTTCGGAACAGGGGTCATGTCCCATGGATAGCCCCGCGAGGTCGGACGCCCCATGTGCGAAACGCCGGTTCTCTGGTTCAATCGTCCGGAGGGGAGGGATGAATGGACGTCCTGACGGATTCGCTCCGCAGCCTTCAATTGAAGACGGAGGTCTACGGGCGCCTGGAGCTGAGCGCCCCGTGGGGCCTCAAGCTGGACCTGGGACTGCCGGGCTTCTTCCACGCCGTGTCCCGGGGAAGCTGCTGGCTGGAGGTCGAAGGCCAGCGCATCGCCCTGGCCGCGGGCGACTGGGTCTTCATCCTGGGCACCGCCCCCCACCAGCTCCGGGATTCACCCCGGACGCGCACGCGGCCCCTGCCTGAAATCTACGAGGCCACGGGCGCCCGGTGCGGCGGTGTCCTGCGACACGGAGGGGACGGCCCCCAGACGACCCTCATCTCCTTCAGCTTCGGGTTCGCGGGGACGTGGCTGGACCGGCTGCTCGCCGGCCTGCCCCGGGTGCTGCACATCAAGGGCGATGGCGTGGGCCCCACGCGGTGGGTGGAGTCCATCATCCAGTTGGTCGCCGCGGAGATGGAGGCGGGCCGCCCCGGACATGAAATCGTCGCCACCCGGCTGGCCGACGTGCTGTTCATCCATGCCCTGCGCGCGCACGTGGAAGCCTTTCCCGCGCAGAAGGGAGGATGGCTCCGGGCCCTGGAGGATCCTCAACTGGGCAGGGTCCTCCAGCAGTTGCATGAGCGGCCCCGGCATCCCTGGACGGTGGAGTCCATGGCGAAGCTCGCCAGCATGTCGCGCTCGACGTTCGCGGAGCGCTTCCAGAAGGTCATCGGGGAGAGCCCGCTGACGTACCTCACGGGCTGGCGGATGCACACCGCCAGTCGGTTGATGGCCAACCCCGACGCGTCCCTGACGGCCATCGCGGAGGCCGTGGGCTATGAGACGGACAGCGCCTTCGGAAAGGCCTTCAAACGCCACGTCGGCAAGACGCCCGGCGAGTACCGCCGCCAACTGCGGCTTGCGTCCACCGGGGTTCAGTAGACGTAGCGGACCTTCTTCGCCCACTCCGTCGTGCTTGTGGAGGTAGCCGAAGACCCTGCGGGCCTCCGGGGTGTCCTGGCCGCAGCCGTTCTTGCTGGCACGCACCGCGCGGAAGAGGGCGATGGGGGAGCGCGGATCCTTGGGTGCGCCTGGGCCCAGGCGAGCGCCACGCGTGAGTGGAAGGCCACCGCACGGCCCGCCTCCGTGAGGGCCTTCCATCGCAGGAAGGCGACGTCCACGGGCCGTCCGGCAAGGAAGCGGAGGTCTTCCGGCCGCTTCCAGGCCCAGAGGACCAGACGGGGCGGTGGGGCCGCCTGCCGCGCGGACAGCGGCATGCACAAGAGCGCGAGGACGGCGGCGGCCAGCAGGCCAGGCCGTGGCGCCGGGACTCGGGCTGGAGGGACGGTTCGGAGGTCATCGCGGCTGGGGGGCCCACCCGGACGCCATGCCCGGGCTTCGCGATGACATTCAGCAACCCCCATGCACCGAGAGAGTCCGTCCGGGGCCTGGGAGCCCCCTCCGGGTCGCCGTGCGGCCTTCGGAGGTCTCACGGGCCCGGCGCGGCCTCCGCGTTCAGCGCGGAGGAAGCTGCGCCTTGCGCAGGTCGCCCCAGCAGGCGTCGTAGTCCGACTGCAACGTCGGGCTTTCGAGCGCGGCGCGCGTCGGTGCGATCACGTGGCGCGTCTCGAACATGAAGGCGAGCGTGTTGTCGATCTTCTTCGGCCCCAGCGCCGCGGCGACCGCGGCCTCGTAGGTCTTCCGGTCCGGGCCGTGCGCGCTCATGCAGTTGTGGAGCGACGCCCCGCCCGGCACGAACTGATCCGCCTTCGCGTCGTAGACGCCGTGGATGAGCCCCATCATCTCGCTCATCACGTTGCGGTGGAACCACGGCGGCCGGAACGTGTGCTCCGCCACCATCCACCGGGGCGGGAAGATGACGAAGTCGCAGTTCGCGGTCCCCGGCGTCTCGCTGGGCGAGGTCAGCACCGTGAAGATGGAGGGATCCGGATGGTCGAAGCTCACGGTGTTGAGGGTGTTGAACCGCGCGAGGTCATACACATACGGCACGTGGGAGCCGTGCCACGCGACGACGTCGAACGGTGAGTGGTCGAGCGTCGTCTCCCACAGGTGCCCCTGGAACTTCTGCACCAAGCGCGTGGGCCGGTCCACGTCCTCGAAGCTCGCCACCGGCGCGCGGAAGTCCCGGGGGTTCGCGAGGCCGTTGGAGCCGATGGGGCCCAGCTCCGGGAGCCGGAACGGCGCGCCGTGGTTCTCACAGATGTAGCCGCGCACGGGGCCTTCCGGCAGCTCCACGCGCATGCGCACCCCGCGAGGAATGAGCGCGACGTGGCCCGGAGGCACCTCCAGCACGCCCATCTCCGTCACGATGCGCAGCGCGCCCTGCTGCGGGACAATCAAGAGCTCGCCGTCGGCGTTGAAGAACGCGGTGTCCACCATGGACGTGTTGGCCACGTACAGGTGCACCGCCGCGCCGTCACCCGCCGCCGCGGAGCCATTGCCCCCGAGCGTGAACAGCCCCTCCAGGAACGTCGTCGGATCCGCGGGCAGCGGCAGCGGATCCCAGCGCAGCCGGTTGGGCGGAGGCGGCACCTCGTCGAAGGGACCGCTGCGCAGCCGCCGCGCTTCGGCCTTCCGGTACGGCGGGTGGGCCGCGCTGGGACGCAGCCGGTACATCCACGTGCGCCGGTTCTCTGAACGCGGCGCGGTGAACGCCGTGCCCGAAATCTGTTCAGCATAGAGACCGAACGCGACCTGCTGCGGCGTGTTCTGGCCGACCGGCAACACTCCGGAGATGGCCTCCGTTGCGTGCTCGTTCCCAAAGCCCGTGAGGTATTGGAGCGGTTCCATGCCCGGGATGGTAACAAATGAAACCAGTTTGACAACCTTCAGGGGTCGCGGCCCAGGGCCTCGCTCGCCGCGCGTTCGACGCGCTCCAGCAAGGCGCGCAGGAGCGCACGTTCGCTGACATTCAAGCCGGCGAGCACCTCCGCCTCCGCGTCGAGCGCGGCGGGCGCCACCCGTTCGTAGATGCGGCGGCCCGCGGCGGTCAGCGACAGCCTTCGCGACCGGGCATCGCTCTGGCTGGTGGTGCGCCGGACCAGGCCCCGCTCCTCCAGGGTCCGCGCGGCGCGGCTCACCGGCACCTTGTCCATCCGCGTGCGCCTGACGAGGTCCAGTTGCGTGCGCTCGCCGTCCTCTGCCAGCACGGCGATGAGGCGCCACTCCTGCGTGCTCAGGCCGTGCTGCTCCGCGTACACGCGCGCGACCCGCTGACTGACGACGTTCGCGGCGACCGACAGACGGTAGGGAAGGAACGCGTCGAGTCTCAGGCTCGCGGGGCGCGGTCGGCTCATCGTCGTGAGTATAGGCAGCGGACTACCAGGTGACGGGCAGTTCGTGCACGCCGAGCAGGTTCTCCTCCTTCTTGAAGAGGACCTCCTCCCGGGGCACGGCCAGCCGCAGCGTGGGGATGCGCTGGAAGAGCGTCTTGAACACCACCTCGAACTCGATGAGCGACAGCGCCCGCCCCGTGCACAGGTGGATGCCGTGGCCGAAGGCGAAGTGGCGGTGCACCTCGCGGTGAAGGTCCAGATGGTCCGGATTTTCGAAGACGGTTTCGTCGCGGTTGGCCGAGTCCGGCTGGGCCAGGATGCCTTCACCGGCGCGGATGAGCTGACCGCCAAGGGTGACGTCCACCGTGGCGACGCGCTGCCGGCCCAGGTGCGAGACGTTGATGTAGCGCAGGAGTTCCTGGATGGCCGCGGTGATGGCGGCGGGGTCCTCCATCGCGCGGAACCTCGCCAGCTGCTCGGGGTTGAGCAGCAGCGCCAGCGTGCCCAGGCCGAACATGTACGCGGGCGGTCCGTGCCCCGCGTAGAACAGCGAATGAAACATGGAGGCGGCATCCGGGGCGCTCAGCTTGCCCATCGCCACCTGCTCGGCCACGACGCGACCGATGAGCGTGTCCGTGGGCTCGCGCAGGTTGGCCTCCACCAGTTCCAGGAAGAAGTCATCCAGTCCGACCAGCGCCGCCAGGGCCTCCTCGCGCGACGAGGCGCGGGAGCCGATGGTCCGGCTGAGGACGTGCAGGCGCTCCGCGCCCTCATGGGGCACCCCGAGCAGGTCGCAGATGACGCGCAGGGCGACGGGCAGCGCGAACGCGGCCATCAGGTCCACCGGATGCGGGCCCGCCAGCATCGCGTCGAGCGTCTCATCCACGGTGCGCTGGATTCGCGGTCGCAGGGTCTCCATCCGCCGGGGCAGGAACTCCTGCACGAGCATGGCCCGCTGCACGCGGTACTCCGCGTCGGGGCGCAGGAAGAAAGGCAGGGGCCGCCCCTGCCGTGCCGCCGAGGAGGTGGAGATGTGCGGGAACCCCGGCAGCGTGGAGTCCAGGACCATGCGGGGATCGCTCAGGACCGCGAGCACGTCCTGGTAGCGGCTGACCAACCACGGCGTCTTGCCGTCGAACATCCGGACCGGACACACCGGGGCCTCCTGCCTCAACCGCTTGTAGTCGGCGGGAGGATCCAACGGATGCTGCCAGTCCTTGGGCAACGGATAGGAAATGCTCATCGGGAGGCTCCTGTGCGCGTCAGCAGGCCAGCGGCGCCCGCCACGGTGGGATGCTGATACAGCTCACGCAACCCCAGGTCCTGGCCCATTTCGGTCCGGACCCGGGCCGCGATTTCGATCAGCTGAAGGGAATGGCCGCCGAGCCGGAAGAAGTCGTCGTACGGGTCGACTGAAGCGACCTTCAGCACGTCGGCGAAGATGCGGGCGAGGTGTGTCTCCGTCGCGGTCCGGGGAGGACGCAGGCTCGACGCGCGTGCACCGGGGACCAGCGTCCGAAGGACTTCTTCGTAGGACTCCAACAGCCCTTCGATGAACGCGAGGTCGAAAAGGCTCTCATCGAATTCGGCCCACACGGTGCACAGGCCATCGGAGCGCTCCTCGACCCGGAGGGTGAGTTCGAACTTCGCGCTGGGGAGGTCCAGCAGCAGCTCCATCACCTCGCAGCCGTGCAGGGACAGCGCTCCCGCCGTGTGGGGCGGGTGGTAGGCGAAGTTCACCTGGACCACGGGCGACCGCGTGGGGTCCCGGGGTGGGGACAGGTCCTCGACGAGCTGCTCGAAGGGCAGGTCCTTGTGCGCGTACGCGGCCGCCGTGGAGGTGGCCACCCTCGTGAGCAGTTCGCGGAGGTCGGGGTCGCCGCGCAGGTCCACCTCCAGCACGACGGTGTTGACGAAGAACCCGAGCACGCGCTCGACCTCCGGCAGGTCCCGGTTGGCCACGGCCAATCCCAGCAGCACCCGCTCACGCCTCGCACGCGGACCGAGCACGAGGCCACACGCCGCGGACAGCACCGTGAACACCGTCTGACGCTCAGTGCTCGCGAGCGCATGCACGGACCGGGTGATGGCGGCGGGCAGTGTGCGATGCGCGCGGCGTCCCTGCCCCAGCGCGGGACGCGGGGAGACGAGGTCCAGGAAGCTGGGGACCCCCGACAGTCGCTCCCGCCACCAGCGCGACAGCGACTCGCGCCGTGAAGCGGTGAGCTGCTCGCGCTGCCACGCGGCCCAGTCCACGTACTGCACGGGCAGCTCGGACAGGCCGGTGGGTTCACCCAGCAGCGCCGCGCGGTAGGCGACGGCCAGGTCCTCGGAGAAGACCTGGAGCGACCCGCCGTCCGCCGTGAGCAGGTGCAAGGCGAAGACAAGGAAGTGCGTCCGGGGCTCCAGCCGGAGCACGGTGAGCCGCAGCAGCGGCCCGTGCTCCAGGTCGAATGGACGGGCCGCCTCCGCTTGCGCGTGGCGCAGGGCCTCGGCTTCGGTCGCCACGTCCACGACGTGCACGTGCGCCTGCCCGTCCGGCGACACGTGCTGCTGCGTCCCCAGCGGGAAGACCGTCCGCAGCGGTTCGTGCCGGGCCACCAGCGCGTCCAATGCCTCCCGCAGGGCGCGCAGGTCCAGGGGCCCCGCCACCCGGTGGCAGCGGACCGTGGCGTGGGCCGCGCCGGAGGGGTCCATCCGGTGCAGGAAGCACAGCCGCTGCTGGGCGAAGGACATCGGGAACGCGGTCGTCATGCGCGTGGCGATCGCTTGCTCGGGGCGGGAGTCCGGTGCGGGGAGCACCGCCACCGCCATGCGAAGGACATCGGGGACGCGGTCGTCATGCGCGTGGCGATCGCTTGCTCGGAGCGGGAGTCCGGTGCGGGGAGCACAGCCGTCGTCATGCGCGTGGCAGTCGCTTGATCGTGGTGGCAGCGGCCGGCGCCACGGTGAGCGCGTCGGCCAGTTGCGCGACGGTGGGCCCCATGAGGATGGTGGCGAGCCCGACCTCGCGCCCCATCATCCGGCCCAGCCGCGAGGCCAGCCGCATCGCCTGCAACGAATGCATGCCCAGCGCGAGCAGGCTCTCGTGGACGTCCACCCGGGCCACCCCCAGCAACTCCGCGACCACCGCCGCGATGCGGACCTCGAACTCGGTCCTTGGCGCCGTGAAGGGGGCGTCCGGACTCCGCGCGGTCGTGGTGGGCAGCCGGGCGCGGTCCACCTTCCGGTGCGGGGTCAACGGCCACGCCTCCAGGACCATGACCTCCGAGGGCACCAGATGCCCCGGCAGCCTGCGCATCAGGTCCTCTCGCACGGCCTGCGCGGACACCGGGACTCCCGCCTCGGCCACGACATAGCCCACCAGACGCGGCTCCTCTCCACGCGAGTCGATGAGCGCGAGCGTGTCCGCCACGCCGGGATGCCCGGCCAGGGCGGCGCGCACCTCCGCCAGCTCCACCCGGAAGCCCCGGACCTTCACCTGCTCATCGCGGCGGCCCAGGAACTCGATGATGCCCCCCGGAAGCCACCGGCCCAGGTCCCCGCTGCGGTAGAGCCGCGCGCCAGGATGCGCCGCGAACGGGTCCGGCACGAATCGCTCCGCCGTGAGCTCCGGCCTGCCGCGATACCCCCGCGCGACACCGTCCCCTCCGATGCAGATCTCCCCCACGGCTCCCGGCGGCGCCACCTGCCCGTGCGCGTCGAGCACCACGACGTGGGCATTGAACAGCGCCCGGCCGATGGGCACGTTCGTGGCTTCAGGATCATGCCCGTCGTCGAGCTTGTAGCCGCTGGCCATGACGGTGATCTCCGTGGGGCCGTAGGCGTTCGTCAGCTTCGTGAAGCCCTCTCGCTGGAGCGTGCGGAACGCCTCCGGGGGGAAGACCTCTCCGCCCACCAACACCCGGTCCAGGGCCGCGAAGGCCTCCGGGAATTCGACCGCCAACCGGGGCAGCACCACGGGGGGAATCACCGCATGCGTGATGCGATGGTCGATGAGGCACCGGGCCAGCGAAGGCACGTCCCAGTCCGTCGGCAGGAAGTGGACCGCGGCGCCGTTCAACAGCGCACCCCAGACCTCCAGCACCGAGACATCGAAGGAGACCGACGCCATCGCCAACATCGTCTTGCCCGGTCCCAGGTCCTCGGCCAGGGCCGTCCGGTGCAGGAGGGACACGACCGAGCGGTGTTCAATCTGGACGCCCTTGGGCCTGCCCGTCGACCCGGACGTGTAGAGGACGTAGGCCAGGTCCGACGGGCTTGCCATGGGCAGCGGCGGACCGGACTTCGGAGCAAGGTCGTCCAGCACGACGGTGGGAAGGCCGGTGAGCCGGCCCACCAACGCCGCCGTGGTGACCAGGGCGCGGGCCCCGGCATCCTGGACGAGCGATTCCAGGTAGGCGGCAGGCGCCTTCGGATCCAGCGACAGGAAGGCCGCCCCCGCCATCAGGCTCCCCAACTGGGCCACGACCAGCTCCGCCGAGCGGGGGATGCACACCGCCACCAGCGCCCCCGGGTCGACGCCCAGGCCTCGCAGATGATGCGCCAGCGTCTCCGCCTGGTGCGTCAGCGCCGCGTACGTCAGCACGGAAGCACCCGACGTCACCGCCGGGGCGTCCGGCGCCAGCCGGGTCCAGCGCGCCAGCAGCTCATGCACCTGATACGTGGGCGCCTCCTGCCGGGCCCCCACGCTGACGAGCGCCCGCTGATCCGCCGCGTTCATCAAGGCCAACCGGGACACGCGGGTGTCCGGCGCGGCGACGATGGAGCGCAGCAGTTGCTGGTACGCGGACAGCATGCCGGTGATGAAGAATTCCTCGAAGAGGTCGGAGTCGAACTCCCACGACAGCAGGATGCCGCTCAGGGACGCTCGGGGACTGGAGCGCACGGGGGCCTGCGAACGGGGAATGCTCACCACGTCCCCGGCCAGCCGCTGGATGTGTCCCGCCTGCGCGTAGAGCGGCACCGCGACGACGGCCAGCTCGAACTTGGCCGAGCCGTTGCCCAGTCCCTCCACGAAGGAGACCTCCAGCGGTGACGCGTCGAGCGTGCCCACCGACGAGTCGTGGAAGTTGAACATCGTCTGCATCAACGGATTGAACCCACCCTGGTGCCGCGCGGGCGACTCCGCGAAGATCTGCTCATAGGGCAGCTCCTGGTGGTCGAAGACCTCCAGCGTGGTGCGCCGCATCCGCGCCAGGAACTCCTCGAACGAAGGGTCCCCGTCCAACCGGCCGCGCAGCACGACCGTGTTGATGAACATGCCCAACAGGCCCTCGGTGTCCTGCCAACGCCGGTTGGCGACCGACGAGCCGACGAGGAGGTCGCGCGAGCCGGTGTACCGGTGCAGCAGGACGAAGAACGCGGAGAGCAGCGTGGTGAAGAGCGACGTGTGGTTGCGGTCCGCCAGCGCTTGAAGGCGGCGCGCGAGGTCGCCGTCCAGCTCCACCCGGGGCGCCACCCCACGAAACCGCCGTCCTCTGGGAGCCGCGCGGCGAGGCAACTGGAGCCGGGTCTCCGCGCCCTCCAATTCCTGACGCCAGAAGCGGCGCTGCGCCTCGGCGGCATCGGTGCCCACCCACTCCCGCTGCCAGCGCGCGTAGTCGTTGTACTGCACCGCCAGCGCGGGCCGGCGCACCTGACCCTGGCGGACATGCTCCGCGTAGCCGTTGAGCAGCTCACGCACGAAGACATTGAAGGACCAGCCGTCGTGCACGATGTGGTGCTCGACGTGCACGAAGACGTGCTCCTCCGCGCCCAGCCGCAACAGCCGCCAGCGGAAGGGCCGTCCTTCGGCGAGCGCGAACGGGGCCTGCACCGCGTCCCGGACCGCCTCTCCCACCCGAGTGGCCAGCAGCGCTTCGTCCACGCCACGGAAGTCCTGGACGGGGACCTCCACCGCCCACGGCGCTTCCAGCTCACAGCGCAGCTCCCCATCCACTTCGGGGAAGCGGGTGCGCATCACGTCATGGCGGCGCACGATGTCGGTGAGGCTCGCCTCCAGCGCGGCGAGGTCCAACACGCCCGCCAGCCGGAACACCGCCTGCGTGTGGTAGGCCCGCGCGTCCGGGTTGAGCTTGTGCATCAGCCACACCCGCTCCTGGCCGAACGAAGGCACGAGGGCCGTCCCCGCCGCGCCTCCGCGGGGGCCCAGGTCCACCCCACCCTGCCCCTGCTGCAAGTGGGCCGCGAGCCGGGCCACCGTGGGGGACTGGAGCACCGCGCTCAGCTCCAACTGCGCGCCCAGCACGCGGCGCACCCGGGCCACCAACTGGGTGGCGAAGAGCGAGTGCCCTCCCAGCTCGAACAGGTTGTCCTCGCGCCCCACCCGCTCCATCCCGAGCAGCGTCGCGGCGATGCCCGCCAGGGCCTCCTCGGCGGGCGACGCCGGTGGCTGGTAGTCCGCCCGCTCCAGGCGTGGGGGGCGGGGCAGCCGCGCCCGGTCCACCTTGCCGCTGGTGTTCAGGGGCCAGGCCTCCACCACGACCACGACATCCGGCACGAGGTAGCCGGGCAGCCGGAGGCGAAGCTCCGCGCGCACGGCTTCGCCGGACAGGGCCGCTCCGGTGACGGGCATCACGTAGCCGAGCAGGCGCTCCCGCGTGTCGTCGATGAGGGCGACCGCGTCCCGCACGTCCGGCAGCGCGGCCAGGGCCGCCTCCACCTGACCCAGCTCGATGCGCGCGCCGCGAACCTTCACCTGGTCGTCGCGCCGGCCCAGGAACTCCAGCGTGCCGTCCGGCAACCACCGGCCCAGGTCGCCGCTGCGGTACAGCCGCCCTCCCGGCACCGGACCGAACGCGTCCGGGATGAACCGCTCGGCCGTGAGGCCGGGCCGGCCCAGATACCCGCGCCCGACCCCTTCCCCGCCAATGCACAGCTCGCCCGGCACCCCGTCGGGGACGAGGCGCAGGTGCTCATCGAGGATGACGACGTGGAGGTTGGAGAGGGGACGGCCAATGGGCACGCGCTCCCTCTCCACGGCGTGCACCGCCTGGAGCGTGCTGGCCACCGTCACCTCCGTCGGGCCGTAGCCGTTGACGAAGCGGTGGTGCGCGCCCCACTGACGGGCGGTCTCCGGAAGGCACACATCCCCGGTGCTCATCACCACCTGGAGGTCGGGGAAGCCGCCCGGTTGCAGCGTGCGCAGGACCGTCGCGGGGAGCACCGCGTGGGTGATGCGCCGGTCCACCAGCACCCGGGCCAGGGGCTCACCGGAGAGCGGCGACGCATCCAGCGTCTCCAGCCGGCCTCCGTTGGGCAATGCCATCAGCAGGTCGAACAGGGATGCATCGAACGACGGGTGGAAGAACGGGAGCACCCGCGTGTCCGGCCCCAACGCGCCCAGGAAGTCCCGCTGCGCATGGAGCAGGTTGGCGACGCCGCGATGCTCGATCATCACCAGCTTGGGCTCGCCCGTCGAACCCGACGTGCAGATGATGTATGCGAGATCCTCCGGGACGAGCACCGTGTCCTCCACGGCCGCCACGCCGGAGCCCGCGTCGGCACCCGAATCCAGGAAGGGCACTCCTGGCACCTCGCTGGCGGGCGGGCCCACCACGAGCGCCGCGCCGACCCTGCGAAGGATGTCCTCGCGCCACGCCTGGGGATGTGACGGTGCCAGGGGCAGGTAGGCCGCACCCACGCGCCAGACGGCGATGACGAGTTCGACGAAGGCAGGGCCCCGCTCCAGCACCACCGCGACCACGTCTCCGCGCCCGATGCCCCGGGACCGCAGGCTGGCGGCCAGGGCACGGGTCCGCTCCTCCAGCCGCGCGTAGGTGGTTTCAGAGGCCCCATCCGAGAGCGCGACGCGGTCGGCATGCCGCCGGCACTGCGCGGCGATGACCTCCACCACCGAACGCCAGGGGCCATGGTCGATCCTTCCGCCCTGCACGCGGGCGGCTTGAGCCCCGCCGTCCAGCCCCCTCCGCGCCTCCTCCGGGGTGTGACCTTCGAGCGCCCAGGGACTCTTCAGGCGGAGGCTGGAGAGCAGGCGTTCGTACTCGGTTCCTGTCACCAGGGCGGACGGGGGCGTGGGGGGCAAGGGGGCTCCTGGAAGCAATGACAGACATCGCGACCGCCGCGCGGAGGGGCCGTCCGGAACAGCTCGCTTCCCCGGACCTCCAACATGCGCAAGTCCACTGCGATGGTCTTGAATGGATCCGCCCCTTGTCTCATGGACGCTCTGGGCTTGAAACCTATTTCGGAACGACTTCAAACTGTCACGCTCCACGCTTGAATCGATTCCAGTCCAAAGGTTCTTGCCGAGCCGGAGCCGTCGTCAGACGCTCCGCCATGAGCCTCCGCGACACCCTCATTGGGTAGAAGGCACGCGGAACGCATCCGCGCAGGCTGTAGGAGTGAACCGTGGCCTCGAACAACATCGCTCCTTCCGGTGGACCCGGGCTGTCGATCCTCGCGGTGGGCGATGTCTTCGTGGACCGCGACGACCCGGCGACGGCCTTCCACTCCGCCCGCGACGTCCTGCGCTCCGGGGACGTCGTCTTCGGCAACTGCGAGGGCGTCTTCAGCGACGACATCCAGCGTGCCCCCAGCGCCGGCTCGACGCTCACGGCGCCCGCGGCGAACACTGCCCCATTGGCCAATGCGGGCTTCGACATCATGTCATTGGCCAACAACCACAGTCTGGACGGGGGACACGCCGCGCTGCTGTCCATGCGCCGGACACTGGCTGAGCTGGACATCGCCACTGTGGGCGCGGGCGCGAACCTCGCGGAGGCCACCGCGCCCAGGTATCTCGAGCGCAATGGAACACGGCTGGCCTTTCTGGCCTTCAGCTCCGTGTTTCCCTACGGCTATGAGGCGCGCCCGGGTGTCCCTGGCCTGGCGCCCTTGCGTGCACACACCCGATACACGCCCTTGGATCTGAACGCCTGGAATCCGGGCATGGCCCCCCTGGTGAGCACCGAGCCGCTGGTCGAGGATCAGCAGGCGTTCATCGACAGCATCACCGAAGCACGCGCGAAGGCCGACATCGTCGTCGCCAGCTTCCACTGGGGTGACTCCACCGTGCCGTTCTCGCTGACCGACCATGAGCGGCGGACGGCCAGGCTCGCCATCGACAACGGGGCCGACGTCGTCGTGGGCCACCATCATCACATGCTCCGCGGCGTCGAGTTCCACTCCGGAAAACCCATCTTCTACGGTCTGGGACACTATGTGTTCGACCTGCCGAACCTCGCCGAGCGTCTGGCGAAAGACGGCTACCTGGGCGTGGGACGGCCGGGAGAGATGGCGGCCTGGGCGCGCAAGTTCGGTGAGTACATGATTCGCCCGAGGGAGGGCTACCCACTGCTGCCGTTCCACCCGGATTCCAGGCTGACCGGCGCGGCGGTGATCCACATCGCGCCGTCCGGGCGCATCTCCGCCGGCTTCCTGCCCGCGATCATCAATCCGGCCAACGAGCCGATGCACGTGCCCGCGGACAGCGACGAAGGCCGGCGGGTGGTCGCCTATCTCGAACGCTGCTGCGCGATCGAACAGCTTCCTACACGGCTGGTCGCCCCTCGGCCCGACTCCGGACTTCCCGCCTCGTGCATCGAGTTCGTCTCGGCCTCCACCGACCGAGCCGATACTGTCATCCCTGATGGAATCCCCACGCAGCAAGGAGCTGGCAATGATTGACACCCCCCAAATCCTCCAGACGGAAGCCCGGCTCACCGCGGTCATCCGCGTGACCGTGCCCCGCGCCGAAATCCAGCAGGTCATGGGCCCGGGCATCTCCGAGCTGATGGCCACGGTGGCCGCGCAGGGCATCCAGCCCGCGGGGCAATGGTTCACGCACCACCTGCGCATCACCCCCGACGTCTTCGACTTCGAGATCGGCGTCCCCGTCACCACGCCGGTCAAGGCCTCGGGCCGCGTCAGCCCTGGCGGGTGGCCCGCGATGAAGGTCGCGCGCACCGTCTACCAGGGCCCCTACGAGGGCATGGGTCCCGCCTGGGGCGAGTTCGATGCGTGGATCAAGGCCCAGGGACTCCAGCCGGCCCAGGACCTCTGGGAGGTCTACGTCACGGGCCCCGAGTCGGGCATGGATGCGAAGGCGTGGCGCACGGAGTTCAACCGGCCGCTGGTCGGCTGACGGCGCGCTCCCCGCCGCGCCAGTCCTCGCGGCGGACTGGCGCTTTGGGGTCCGCGTCAGTGAGAGCCGTGGCTGGCGGATTCGTTGAAGACCTTCGCGCCATACAAGGTGGCCGCCTCGTTCGCGTCATCACAGATGGCCGAGCACTTCTCGTTGTTGCCGGAATCGCGGCAGTCGTTGGTGACGTTTCCGTTCGCGTCGTAGATGGGCCAGAACAGGTTGATGCAGGTCCCGGGCTCCAGGTTCTTCCAGCGCCAGTGACTCAGGCACGCGGCGCCATCCGTCTTCCATCCGGCCTCGAACGTCATGCTCATGGCGGGGATGGGATTGGCGGGAGGCGGATTGATGGTGGGCGTCAGGCCATCCCACAGGCGGATGGGGGTGCCGTCCATCGTGTAGGAGCTCCCCGCGCCGCAGTAGTCCGCGCGCGCCATGCGGGTGCAGGCCCAGTGCGCCTGGGTGGCGGGGCCCGCCTGGGCGCCGTCCAACCACGGCTTGTAGCCCCAGCGGTAGCACTTGGAGATGACGGCGTAGTCGCACGCCAGCGTGAAGGCGGTGGTGCTCTCCGTCCGCTCACCGTGAATGTCGTAGAGCCCTCGCACCGGCACGGCCAGGGCGTCCCCGCCGTTCGGGTTCGGGTTGCTGTCGCAGATGTTGGACAGGGGCTGCGCGCCCAGGGTCCGCACGCGGTACAGGAAGGTGGAGCCGCTCGGGTCCCACGTGCCGGGGGACTCCGTGGTGGTGACGTCCTTCGCGTTGAGGGCCTCCGTCACCTCCAGGGTGCCCGCGCCGCCCGGCGGATGCATCAGCAGTCCCACCACCCGCGTTCCCCGCAGCTCCTGCGTCGTCGCGGGGAAGGCGCCTTCGCTGGAGGACACGCTCATGCTCCAGGGCATCCCCGGCGTGTAGGCCCCGGCGAGCACGGTGTAGACGCCGCTCGCGGGGCAGTTGAAGACGGCGGAGGGACAGGTCGCGGACGAGCAGGCCGGCGCCCCCGTGGCGAGGTGGTTCGCGTCCTGGTCCTCGCAGGGCTTCTCCCCGGAGCAGACCCGCATCACCGGCGCGCCCGTGCAGACGCCCGAACCGCGGCCGGGACAGAGGCCGCCATCGTTCAGCCTCACCCGCGTGCCCGGCGTGCAGGTGCCCTGCCCCGCCACCGTCAGGCCGCAGGAGCGCTCGGGGCCGTTCGTGCCCTGCATCAGGCAGTTCTGGAGGCTGGGGGTGGTGCCTTCCACCCGCAGCGTCAGGGTCGCGACGAGCTCGCCCCTGTCCAGCGTCAGCGTCACGGGCCGCCGGTTGCCCTCCCGGAGGATGGCGGCACCCGCGAAGGCGACGTTTCCGTACGAGGTGCCGTGCAGCAGCGTGCCCTGCGAATGGGAGCCGTCGTTGCCGTCGGCGAAGTCCTGGGTCGCCAGGACGGGCGCCGGCAGGTCGTCCTCCGGCATGGGCACGCCGCAGGCGAAGAGGAACCCGAGGGAAAGACAGGCGGGGAGCAGTCGGAAGACAGACTTCACGGGATGCACCTGGGTCAAAGGGAGATGGGGGGAGCCCAGAGCAGCCGGCGTGCCAGGGCTTACGAGGCGCGGAGGGGGACGCGGGCGGCCCTTGCTGGCAGGACCGGCCGGCAAGTCTTGCCGGGGGCTGGCGGAGCTTGCCGTGACGGGCGCGTCAGAAGCGCGGCGTGGCGCAGACGCGCATCCCCATGAGGGCCTCGCGCTGGGTGGGCTCCACGACGTCGCGGTTCGCGGAGTGCGCGCTCAGGTCGCTCTGGTACCAGCTTCCGCCCTGGGCGGAGGGCTGGCCGGGGACCACGTCCGAGCGGGTCCACTCCCACACGTTGCCGGCCAGGTCGTCCACGCCGAAGGGGCTGCGCGAGCGCGGGTGGCTGCCCACCTCGTCCGGACCGAAGCCCTGGGGCTCCCGGCCATAGGTCCGGTCGACGTTGGCGTCATCCGTTTCCAGCCCGTCGCCTCCGGGGTAGCGGCGCCCATCCGCGCCCCGGGCCGCCCGCTCCCATTCGCGCTCCGTGCACAGGCGCGCCCCGGGCACCTGGCCGGTGCCGTCCAGCCAGGCGACGTACGCCCGAGCGTCCTCGAAGGAGATGGCGGACACGGGGAAGCGGCGCCAGTCCTGCACCGCGCGCCGGTCCCGCTTCCCGTAGCGCACGGGCTCCCCTTCCCTCACGCGGTAGCGCGCCGAGGCCGGATTCAATTCCAACCGCCAGCGCCCGTCGGGCTCCTCCACCAGCTCCACCACGGTGAGGCTCTGCCGGTTGCCGGGCCGGCGCAGGGCGCGCTCCTTGGCGGACAGCGACGCGAGGAAGGCGATGTAGTCACCGAACGTCACCTCGTGCCGCGCGATGAGGAAGCCGTCCGTCCGCGTCTCGTGCAGGGGCGCGGCGTAGAAGAAGTTGCGCCGCAGGTATTCGCTCTCCGACGCGCCCTGGAGGAAGCGGCCGGGGGGCACGTAGACGAAGCCGTCGGGCACCGCGGAGGTCGGCGGCAGCCGCAGGTCCAGCGTCAGGGTTTCGCCAGGGCGCAGCAGCACGGGGACGCGCACGGGCGCGCGGCCGGGGGCCTCCAGCAGGAGCAGGTGCGAGCCCGGCGGGATGCCCGTGTCGCGCACGGGCGACAGGCCGAGGTCCCGCCCCGGTGACGCCGCGTCCTCCGGTCCCGGACCGAGCAGCCGCACGCGGGCTCCTCGCGGCGAGGTGACGATGGACAGGTGCGCGGGCGCGGACAGCTCCGCCCGGCGGGCTCCGGAGACGTCGTACAGCGCGAGGCGCTTCAACCACTGCTCACGCGCCTCGGGCTGCTGGTGCAGCGCCGAGCGGGCCACCCGCTCCGCCAGCAGGTCCGCCAGGAAATCCCTCACGGTGGCGCGGCCGGGGTCCAGCCCCCATGCGGTCTCCAGCGCGGACAGGGCTCGCAGCGCTTCGGCCTCCGCGACGCGCTCCACCACCAGGGCGTGGGACCACACCTGCTCCGCGGCCTCCCGTTGCTCGCGCCCGGGCGCGTCGAAGTGCGCGAAGGCTTCCTTCCGCAGCCGCTCCGCCTCCACGTCCGCCGTGTGCGCGGCGGCCACGGCGACCCGGGCATCGCGCAGTTGCTGGGCGATGCGTCCCTCCAGTTGGGCCCTCGCCTGGAGGCGCGTGACGACCACCGCGCCCAGCAGCGCCAGGGGCGCGGCGATGGCGGCCGTCCAGCGCACGGCGCGGCGGCGGCGGGCGACCTGCCGCGAGCGGGCGAGGAAGTCCTTCTCCCGCGAGCGCCCGGGCCGCGTGCCCGCGTCGGTGGCTTCTGTGAGCTGGCGTCCCGCGTAGAGCAGCTCCACCGGACGGCCCAGGCGGTCCCACTCGGCGGCGGCGCGCTCCAGGCGGTGGCGGACGGCGCGCCGCTGCTCGTCCTCGCCCATCCATCCGCGCAGCGTGTCCCAGCCGGTGAGCAGGCTTTCGTGGGCGAGCGTGTAGACGCCCTCGCCGCCTTCGCCTTCTCCGGCGGTGAGGAGCCGGCCCTGGACCAGCCCCTCCAGCACCGAGCGCCCCGCCGCGTCGTCCGGGCCCCGCAGCAGCTCCGCGACGGTGCGGCGCAGGCGCGTGCCCTCGGGGGTGACGAGCTCCAGGAGCAGCTCGCGGGCGCGGGGGCGCTGCTCCGGCCGCAGCCGGGCCACCACCGCGTCGGCGTGTCGGGCGAGCGCGCCTTCGACCCCGCCGAGCGTCTCCAGGGCCGTGGCGGGGATGAGGCCCCGTTCGCGGTCGCGGGCCTCCCAGAGCGCGGCGAGCGTGAACTGCAACAGCGGCAGGCCCCCTTCCGTGCGGGCCGCGGCGGTGACGAGCGCCTGCTCCAGCTCCGGGGACTCGAAGCGCACGCCCAGAGCTCGGGCCGGGCCGACCACGGCTTCACGCAGTCCCTGTTCAGAGAGGGCTCGCAGCAGGTGCAGCGCGCGCGGCACCTCCTCGCCCAGGCCGGGCAGGGCCACCAGGCGGGTGAGACAGTCGCTGCGCGCGGTGGCCAGCACCCGCGTCCGGGGCGCGCGGCGCACCACCAGCGCCAGCTCCTCTGAGAGGCGCGCCGCCTGGGCGGGCTCCGAGAAGGTGACGAGTTCCTCGAGCTGATCGACGAAGAGCAGCACCTGGGGCGCGTGGGAGGGACGGCGGCGCAGGGCTCGGGCCAGGGCGCCTCCCTCTTCGGCTTCCACGGTCGCGAGCAGGGCTTCGGCGGACACGTCGAGCAGTGGGGCCAGGGCCTCCACCAGGGACTCCAACGGGCGGCGGCCCGGCGTGCAGGAGACGACGGCCCACGCCGCTCCGCGCTCCCCGGACTCCGCACCGGCGGCGAGGGCGGGCAGGATGCCGGCGCGGCACAGCGACGACTTGCCCACGCCCGAGTCCCCCGCGAGCAGGACGAAGGCATCGCCCCGCAGGCGGTCCAGCACTTCGCGCACTTCGCTTTCGCGGCCGAAGAAGACGCCCCGGTGCGCGGCCTCGAAGGGCTGGAGGCCGCGGTAGGGATTGCCGGTGGGCAGCGCGCCCCCGCGTGCGGTCAGGCTCAGCGTTTCAAGGGCTTCACGCACGGCGTCGCCGGAGGCGAAACGGTGGGCCGGGTTGGTGGCCAGACACCGGTCCACCACGGCCGCCAGTCCTGGAGGAAGCGCGGGCGCCAGGTCCGCGAGCGGGCGCGGAGGCTGCTCCTCCACCGCGCGGCCCAGGACGTCCAGGGGCACGCCGTCATGGGGGGCCACACCCGCGCACAGCTCATAGAGCAACACGCCCAGCGCGTAGACGTCACTGGCACGACTCGCGGGTTCGCCGCGCCAGAGTTCGGGGGCGAGGTAGAGCGGAGAGCCCGCGAGCGCGGCGGGGCCCGGCGTGAGAGGGATTGAATGGGTTGAGAGGACCGCTGCGTCACCGTGCGCGGAAGGCGCGGCGGCCAGGGCGGGAGCGTCTTGCGTCGCACGCGAGCCGTCCAGCGCCGTGTCACCCGATACGGCAGGCGGAGGTCGGAAGTCTTGCGTCGCACGCGAGTCCCTCTGCGCCGTGTCACCCGATACGGCAGGCGGCGGTCGGAAGTCTTGCGTTGCACGCGAGCCGTCCAGCGCCGTGTCACCCGATACGGCAGGCGGAGGTCGGAAGTCTTGCGTTGCGTGCACCGCCGACCGCGCCAGGTCACCCGGCACGAGGGACAGCGGACGGAGGCCTTGCGTCGCACGCGCGCCAACCCGAGTTCCGTCGTCAGACGCCGTGAGGAGATCTCGCGTCGCACGAGCCTCGGCCCGCGCCCCGTCGCCAGACACCGGGGGAGGTGGCAGGAGGTCTCGCGTCGCACGCACCCTGTCGACGGGCGCCGCGTCTTCCCGAGCCCCCATCTGCGACGGAGCAGCCGGCTCCGTCCACGCACTCCACTCCGCGAGCCCGAAGTCGAGCAGCTTCACCTCGCCGTCCTCCGACAGCACGGCGTTCGCGGGCTTGAGGTCGCGGTGGAGGATGCCCCGGCGGTGGGCGGCGGCCAGCCCTCGCGCCAGGTCGATGCCCAGCCGCAGCGCGAGTCCCCCTTCCACCGGGCGGGCCAACCGGTCCAACGACTCCCCCCGGATCAGCTCGGACACGAGATACGGCTGGCCGCGCACCTCGCCCACGCGGTGGATGGCCACCACGTTGGGATGCTGGAGCCTCGCGATGGCGCGCGCCTCCTGGAAGAAACGAGCCCGGGCCGTCGCGTCCGGCAGCCGGCCGGCGGGCGTCGCGATGAACTTCACCGCCACCTGCCGGTCCAGCAGCGTGTCCTGGGCCAGGAACACCTGGCCCATCGCCCCCTGCCCCAGGGGACGCAGCAACCGGTACTCCTCGAACTCGCGCGGAGGCTCCAACAGCGGCCCGGGAGGCACGCTCATTCGGTCTCGGGGCCCCGACGTCCGGGACGCACCTGCACGCCCAGTTGCTTCAGCTTGAAGGAGAACGTCCGGATCGGCATGCCGATGAGCGCCGCGGCCTTCGTCTGCACGCCCTCCGCCGCCTCCAGCGCCTCCAGCATCCGGCGACGCTCCAGCTCACGCAGCTCCTGGGCCAATGGCAATCGCACGCCCGTCGCGCTGCTTGCTCCGGTCGAGGCCACGGCACGGCCCGCCTCCGGGGCGGCGTCCGCTCCAGGCACCGGGGCCGTCCCCTTGCGTCCCATCATGCGCAGAGACAGGTGGTGCGGCTCCACCACGTCCCCCGCCACCGCCGCGGCGACGAAGTCCATCTGGTTGCGCAGCTCGCGCACGTTGCCGGGCCACGCATGGCGAGACAGCGCATGCAGCGTGTCCGCGGCCAATACCAGCTCCTGCCGGCCCAATGCCAGACATGCGCGCGCCAGGAAGTCACGCGCCAGCAGCGGCACCTCCCGGGGACGCTCGCGCAGGGGCGGCAGCAACACCGTGGCCGCGCCCAGGCGGAAGTACAGGTCCTGCCGGAACCGGCCAGCCGCGACGTCCGCCTCCAGGTCGCGGTGCGTGGCGGCCACCACGCGCAGGTCGATGGGCCGCTCGCGCGTATCGCCCACGCGCGTGATGCGACGCACCTCCAGGGCCCGCAGGAGCTTGGCCTGCGCGGAAGCAGGCAGCTCGCCCACCTCGTCGAGGAAGACGGTGCCGCCCTGCGCGCTCTCCAGCAAGCCGGCGCGCGACGTGGTGGCCCCCGTGAAGGCGCCCTTCTCGTTGCCGAACAGCTCGCTCTCCACCAGCCCTTCCGGGAGCGCGGCGCAGTTCACGGCGATGAACGGCCCGGTGCCCCGGCGCGACCAGTGGTGCACCGCGAACGCCGCGTTCTCCTTGCCCACGCCCGTCTCGCCACACACCAGCACCGGCAGCTCGCTGGCCGCCAGCCGGCGCAGCAGCGCGTAGAGCTGGGACATGGCGGGGTCCGCCACCAGCACCGAGCGCCCGGCCAGGTCCAGCCGCGTCGCCCCTTCCACCGCCGCCGCCGCCCGTCCCGGCTTCGCGGCATGGGCCGCCGTGCGCGCGACCGCCACCAGCGTGTCCGCGTCACAGCCATCCGTGGGACAGGCCGCCGTGCCCAGCCGGGCCCGGGGAAAGGCCGCCAGCAGCGCCTCCACGCGCTCGCCGAACTCCTCCTCGTCCGGCTCGCCGGACACCTCCGGCAGCACGCACAACAGGTGCGCGGCATCCAGCCAACCCACGGCCTCCGCCGGCCCCGCCTCCGCCGTCAGCAGCGCCTCCACCGACTCGCGCCCAGTGGAGGGAGACTCGGGCAGCGCGAGCACCCACACCGACAGCGGCCGGCCGTATCTCAGCGCGCGGTCCACCTCCTCGCGCAGGTGCGCCATCAGCCGCTCGGACTCCAGCGTGCGACGGACCGCCACGGACCGGACGCGGGCCCGCACCACCGCCACCACGCCCCCGAACGACAGCACGTCCCCGGACAGCAGCAGGTGCGCGCCCTCCACCTGCCGGCCGTTGACCGACGTCCCGTTGTGGCTGCCCAGGTCCACGACCCGGGCCCCTTCCTCCGTTACCAGGATGCGGGCATGCCGCCGGGAGACACTCTCGTCCTTCAGCCGCAGGTCCGCCGTTTCGTCGCGGCCCACCAGCACCGTGCCCTCGCCCGGCAGCGTGAAACGCCACGAGGAGTCGCCCTCCATCACCAGGAGGTAGGCGGCACCGGAGTCCGGAGGCTCTGTCCCCCCCGTTGCGAGGGGACGGGTCTCACGGGCGCTGGGAATCGGGGAGGACATCGCGCGACTTCCCATGCTGTCACGTTCCCTCCCAGGAGGACAGCCGGGACGGGGCGGCGTCGGGCGCGCGCCTCCGAGCCCCAGCCGAGGACCGGTCCTCACCGGCGTGGCGTCATCGGCAGTCTTTCGCCGGGACGCGACAGGTAGATGCGCGACACGGCGCGGCCCTGCACCTGGGCGGGCCGCAGGACCATCTGGCCGCGCAGCTCCGGCAGCTCCATCAGGTTGGGCAGCAGCTCCGCGCGGGCCGCAGGCGTGTCGTGCTCCACCTCCAGCACGCACACCCGGGCGCGGCAGTCCACGCGGGTGAGGCGCGCACCCGCGAGCTGCGGTGTCTGGAAGGCGCGGGCCACGGCGGACCCGGTGCTCCGGGTCCACTCCAGGTCGCGGGCTTCGGTGTTCGCCGCCGACTCCAGCTCGGCCTCCGCTTCCACCTGTCGCTCCGCGCGGGCCGCCTGCGCCGCGGCACGCTCCACCTCCTCCTGTTCGGGCGTTCGCGGTGAAGCAGGCATCGGGGGGGCGGCGCCAGCGACAGGGACGGCCCCCCCCGCGCCCGCCACCGACTGCCGCGCCTGCTCGGAGAGGCGGCCCTGGCCCTGGCGCAGCGTCTCCAGTTCGGCGCGCAGCGCTTGAAGCTCCCGCGATACATCCGCTGGCGTGCCGGTCGGGGCTTGCGACACGGGCGGCGGCGGCGGCTCCCCCTCTTTCAGACTCCAGCCCACGGCGGCGGTCGCGAAGACGGCGGCCCCGGCCAGCACCTTCCAGCGGATGTCTCGCATGGGAATTACTCCGCGACCGTGAAGCTGGCGAGCACCGACGTGTACTTGGAGCCGGCGCTGTCCGTGTACTGGCCGGGGAGCACGCAGCGCAGCGCGATGAAGCCGTTGATGTTCGCGAACACCGACGACATGTTGATGGACACGAGCTTGTGGTTCGCGGCATCCGCGCCGCTGGTGCAGCCCGAGCCGGTGGCGATGGCCGTGCCGTCCGCCTCCGTCACGGTGGCGTAGCAACACACGTTCTCCGTCAGGTGCGGATCCAGCGCGGTGAAGGTGACGGTGACGTCCTCGTTGAAGTACGGCGCGACGACGTTGCGCTGCACCGGGCACACCACTTCGGTGGTGTTCGCCGTCTGATTGAGGATGCGACCGCTGCGAAAGGTCGTCGGCGTGCTGAAGCCAGACACGGGGGTGCACAGCGCGCCGGCATAGCTGGCCGAACCGGCTGCCGCGGGCAGCGTGCCCAGCAGCGCGAGGGCGACGACGGACTTCGACAGGAACGTGCGGGTCTTCATCATGGGAACAGGTCCTTGTGGCTCGCCCTCGCGCGACACCGCGTCATGCGGGCCGGCATGGGCTGGCGGGAACCCGGTAGAGCAACGACGGTGCCAACGGGTGCGTCCCTCTGGGAGGCCCCAGGCCCGGCAAGCCTTGCCGTGAAACAGGCTGGCAGGGATTGCCGGGGTCCGGCAGCGGTTGCCGGACCGGCACTTCACCGGCAGCGGCCCGCCGTTGATTCCAGGTACGCTCCGTGTCGGCCGGAACCCGTCCGGCCTTCTCGACACAGGACTCCACCATGAACGACGCATCCACCGGCGCCTCCCGGCAGCAGCGCTTCTTCCAAGGCCTCCGCGGCTCCCTTCTGGGATTCACAGGAGCGATGACCCTGGGCATCGCGGTCGGCTGTGGCAGCGGAAGCGATGAGGCACCCGTCTGTGACACCGGCTGCCTGCTGGCAGGAACCTATGCGCTCACCTTCACGCAACCGGAGCCCCTGCCCTCCGGCTGCGGTGAGGCGGGGCTGTCACTGCCCACCGGGCCGCTCGTCGTCACCCGCCAGAGCGGAGGCGCGGGCATCCTGAACGCGACGCTGCCGGAGCTGCCCCTGCAGGGGACCTACACCGAGGACGCCGGGCTGCGGATGCTGCTGAACGGCGAGGGGACGAGCAGGACGGGATTCCGTTACGCCGTCCTCCTCGACGCTCGGTTCGCCTCCGCATCGTCGGGCCCCACCGTCGTCTCCACGGACTTCCAGGGCGTGTACAAGCTCTTCCTCCTGGATGGAGACGGGAGCGCCTGCACGGTCACGCGCGAACTCATGGGGAGGCGCCAGTAGGCCACCAGGCGTCCGGGCCCTCCTGGCGGGGCGGATGGACGGAGGGGGACATCGAAGGTACAAGGCCGCCCAATGGAGGCCGTACCTTGAAGAAGACCCCCCTCATCACTGAAATCTCGAAGGAATACACCTTCGAGGCCGCGCACCGCCTGCCCCACGTGCCCGAGGGGCACAAGTGCTCCCGCGTGCACGGCCACAGCTACCGCATCGAAATCACCCTCCAGGGTCCGCTCCACCCGCAGCTCGGCTGGATTGTCGACTTCGCGGAGATGAACGCCGCCTGGCAGCCGCTCCACGCCCAGTTGGACCACCGGCTGCTCAACGACGTGCCCGGACTGGAAAACCCCACGAGCGAGCTGCTGGCCGCGTGGGTCTTCGAGAAGCTTCAGGTCCCCGCGGGCACGCGCATCGCTCGCGTCCGCGTCGCGGAGACCTGCACGTCCTCGTGCACGGTCTTCCCCCAGGAGGACTGACGCGTCAGGTCTCCACCTGTCCCAGGTTGGCGTGGATCAGCGCGCCATTCAGGACGGGGGTGGTGGCGCAGGTGAAGAGGACGTCCGCGATCTCCTCGGGTGCGATGAGCCGCCCGAACGTCGTCTTCCCCTCCACCATCGCGAGCGCCGCGGCGTCCGAGCCCAGGTGGGCGCGGAGCATCTCCGTGCTCGTGAACCCAGGACAGACGCAGGCGGTGTGGATGCCCGTCCCGGCGAGATCCTGGCAGGTGGCGCGCATCATCCCCACGAGCGCATGCTTCGTCGTCACGTAGGACGCCACGCCCTTCACGGCCTTCTCCGCCAGCGTGGACCCCACGTAGAGCAGCGAGGAGCCTTCCGTGAGCAGGGGCCGGACCACCCGGTTGAGCACCAGGGGGGCGACGATGTTGACCTCCAGCACGCGTCGCAGGTGGTCCGCGTCCATCGTCAGCGCGTCGTCGTGTTCATAGGCGGCGGCGTTGTGCACCACGCAGAGGCGGCCCTGCCCCACGCCGGGGCCATCTCGCAGTGCGGGGGCGAGCTTCGCCTCCCAGCCCGGGACGGAGAAATCCACTTCCACGTTCATCACGTCCGGCACGGTGCACGGGCTGCGCGACACGTTCATCACGCGCCAGCCCTCCCGCCGGAAGCGCTCCGCGGTCGCCCGCCCGATGCCCCGGCTGGCGCCGGTGATGAGGGCCTGGTCAGCCACGCTGTCCCCACTCCCAGGTGGCCCACTGCCCGGGGCCCGAGGCGCACTTCACCAACAGGTGCGTGATGCCGTCGCGCGCCATCGCGGCGCCGTCGCCCACCAGCTCCTCGCCGAAGACGCGCGCCAGCTCCTCCAGCGTCACATTGGGCGCGGGCAGCACCGTCACGTCGCGGGCGAGGAAGTGCAGCTCTTCGCCGTTGAAGTGCGCCTTGTAGTTGCCCTGCGCGTCCTGCTCCAGGCGCAGGTGCCGCGAGCGGCCGGGCAGGAAGAAGGTCTCGTTCCAGGCCTTGCAGCGCGAGATGACGGCCTGCTTCAGCGGGCCGTAGTCCGCGAGCAGGCCGTCCTGGGACACCTCGCCCGTCAACGCGACGTAAACGGTGAAGTTGTGCCCATGCAGGTTCTCGCGGTGCGTGGCGGAGAAGATGGTGAAGTGCCCCGCGGAGAACTTCATCTCTTCCTTGTGCAGCTCGATGGTCGTTGTGCGCGCCATGGGGATGGCGGAGGGCTTAGCACCAAGGGCGCAGGGAGCGGAACCACCCAGCGCCCCTCCGCCACCTGCTCCCCTGCCCTCCGTTTCCCAGGCAACCCGGGGACGCCTAGAAGAGGAAGTCGGTGGTCAGGAAGTCCGACTCCCGCCGGGTGAGGATGGACCGGACCAGGGTGGTGTTGTCGGGCGTCGTCTTCGTCGCCACCAGCGTCCGGATGGAGAACACCCGCAGCGCGTCCGCGACCGACAGGGTGCCCTCCGCGGAGTCCTTGCGGCCGTTGAACGGGAAGGTGTCCGGCCCGCGCTGGCACTGGCAGTTGAGGTTGATGCGGCCCACCTGGTTGGAGAACGCGTCGATGAACCGACCGATGCGCGCCGAGTCCTTGCCGAACAGGCTGAGCTGCTGGCCGAACTGCGACTGCACCACCAGCCGGACCGCCTCCGCGTCGTCGTCGAACACCATCACCGGGACCACCGGGCCGAACTGCTCCTCGTGGGCCAGCCGCATCCCGTGCGTCACCGGGTACACCACCGTGGGCGCGTAGAA
This sequence comes from Myxococcaceae bacterium, assembly GCA_004173515.1. Classification (GTDB taxonomy): domain Bacteria; phylum Myxococcota; class Myxococcia; order Myxococcales; family Myxococcaceae; genus Corallococcus. The sequence continues at coordinate 59,912 of SECN01000002.1, forward strand.
CGACCGCGACGACTGGCCCCCCGTCTTGTTCACCACGCGGGCGCCCTTGGACACCGCGTCGTCCACCAACCCCTGGAGGTACACCGCCTTGCCCGGCTCCGGGAGCGGCGTGACGGCGACGCCCGGATCCCAGGGCATGCCGGGCTTGAGCGTGTCCACCGCGGCCGTGAACTTCGCGAGGAACGCGTCCACGATGCTCCGGTGCACCACCAGCAGCTTGAGCGCGGTGCACCGTTGGCCGTTGAAGGACAGCGTGCCGGTGATGCACTCCTTCACGGCGTTCTCCAGGTCCGCGTCCTCCAGGATGATGGCCGGGTTCTTCGCGTCCAGGCCCAGCACCGCCTTGAGCCGGTGCGGCCGGGGGTGCATCCGCTTCAGCTCGCTGGCGCCCTTGTTGGTGCCGATGAAGGCGAACAGGTCCACCTGCCCGCTCTCCATCAGCGCGCCCACCGTCTCCCGGCCCCGGCCGTAGATGATGTTGATGACGCCGGGCGGGAAGCTGTCGCGGAAGGCCTCCAGCAGCGGGCGCACCAGCAGCACGCCGAACTTCGCCGGCTTGAACACCACCGTGTTGCCCATCAGCAGCGCGGGGAAGAGCGTGCTGAAGGTCTCATTGAGCGGGTAGTTGTACGGGCCCATGCACAGCGCCACGCCCACCGGGCCCCGGCGGATCTGCGCCATGATGCCCTGCTCCTGCACGAAGCGGGACGAGGTGTGGTCCAGCTCCTTCAGCGCGCGGATGGTTTCGACGATCAGGTCGACGGTGCGGTCGAACTCCTTCTCCGAGTCCGGCTGCGTCTTGCCAATCTCCCACATCAACAGGTTGACGACCGCCGTGCGCTGGGCGCGCATCGCGACGAGGAAGCGCTCCACGTGCTCGATGCGCTGGGCCACCTTCAGCGTGGGCCACACGCCCCGGCCCAGGTCGTAGGCCTTCACCGCCGCCGCGAGCGCGTCCAGGGACTCGCGCGAGGTGAGCAGCGGCGTCGCGCCAATCACCTTCTGCTGGAGCCCCTCCGGCGTGCGGAGGAAAACGGGGCTCTGCACCGGGTTGAGTTCGCCCGCCCAGGTGCGCAGCTCGCCTCCCACCAGGTACTCGCGCTGCTCCAGATAGGCGGGAAGCCGCACGCCAGGAGGAATCTGCGCGTCGGTGGGGAACAGGTCGTCGAGTGCCGTCGTCATGGGCGCCCTTTCTAACCAGTCGCCCCGCCACCGGCACGACTTCCCGCGCGAACAGGGATCGAAGGGCCGCTGCGCTTCGCGGGTTCGACCTGAAGCGAAAGCTCCAGTGGCCCCACCTCGCGTTTCTCCATCCAGACCGTGCGCGGTGTCGGCTGTCGGATGGAGGTGAAGAAGAGCCCCTGGGCGCTGGGGTTGCGTGCCTGGCCTGCCCGGACCGCCGGTGATCCCAGCCATCCCTCCGCCCGGCACCTTCATCCCGCGCCCGGGCGGTTTCGTCACATAACGCCCGGACACACCGGGATGTGCCGGTACTCCTCGGGGGCTTCGTGCGCCCTCCGCACGACTCCCGAGGAGTCACCGTGAAAACCCTTCCCGCCGTCCGCAGCACCTTCCTGGCGAGCGCGCTCGTCCTCACGTCCCTGCCCGGCTGCCAGGGCCCGGACCTGCCCGGCACCTCCGGGCCGGCAGAGGATCTCCAGGACACCGCCCAGGCCCTCACCTGTTCCTCGCTCCTGCCGGCGATGACGGGACCCACGACGCCGACGGGCGCCGTGACGCGCTCGGGGGTCTACAGCGCCGCGTATGAGGCCTGGCAGGCCTTCAACGCGAACAATGCCTCGCTGTGGATCTCCGCGGTGAACCAGACGCCCGCGTGGCTTGCCTACCAGGTGCCCGCGGGCACCGCCGCTGTCCACCGCTATGCCCTCGCCTTCGCCAACGGCCCCAGCCTGACCACGCGCGCGCCCAGGGACTGGACGTTCCAGGGCTGGAATGGCTCCGCCTGGGTGGTGCTCGATACACGCACGAACCAGACGAACTGGGGCGGGTTCGAGCGGCGGGAGTTCACGCTCTCCGCGCCCGCGTCCTACAGCCAGTACCGCCTGCACGTGACGGATGACAACGACACCCGCTCGGGCGTGGTCGTCATCTCGCTCAACCGGTTGGAGTTGATCACCTGCGTCAACGACGGCATCACGAATCCCGTCACGGCCCTCTGGACGCGGACCTCCGGAGCAGTGGCGACGCCCGTGCGCGTGCATGACCTCGTGGGAGACCCGGCGGGACGCTCGTACATCACGGGCTTCACGACGGGCGGACTGGCCGGCAATCCGATGATTGGCGGGATGGATGCCTTCCTCCACGCGCGCGACTGGAACGGCGACAGCATCTGGTCGCTCCAGCTCGGCGCGCCGGACAGCGTCACGCTGGGCTACGGCATCGCGACGAACCGGACCTGGGAGGAGATCTACGTGGCCGGCTTCACGGACGGATCGATGGACGGCACGCCCAGGGTCGGTTCCCGGGACGCGTTCGTGACGAAGTACCGCTACACCGGCGTCCGCCAGTGGACCCGGCAGCTCGGTGCGCCAGGGACGTCCACGGAGGGCTACGACGTCGCGGTCGACACCGCGGACAATGCCTTCCTCGTGGGCACGGCGACGGGCGGCCTGGATGGCAACACCCGCACCGGTTCCATGGATGTCTTCGTGACGAAGTACGACGCCGCCGGTACGAAGCAGTGGACCCGGCAGATGGGCTCGGCCAGCCAGAACACGATTGGACGGCGGGCGGCCACCGACGCGGCCGGCAATGTCTATGTCTCCGGCTGGACCTACGGCGGGCTGGACGGGAACGCACGGCAGGGCGCGCAGGATGCCTTCGTCATCAAGTACGACAGCGCTGGTGTGAAACAGTGGACCCGGCAGCTCGGGTCCTCGGGCAACAACGTGTGGCTGTATGGCGCGGCGACGGATGCGGCGGGCAATGTCTATCTGACGGGTCAGAGTGGCGGCGGGCTGGATGGGAACCCGAACCCCACCCCGGGCTCGGATGTCTACCTGGCCAAGTACGACCCTTCCGGCAACCGGCTGTGGACGCGGGAGTTCAGCGCGGCGAATGGCATCTGGGCGTCGGGGATCTTCATCGACGCGACGGGTGTCTATGTGAGCGGCGGCGCGCAGGGAGACGTGGGCAACCTCACCAACACCCCGTTCGTGAAGGGGCACAACTACGTCGCGAAGTTCGACACGGCGGGCAACCGGCTGTGGGTGGTCCAGCAGAACCCGGCGGTGTTGCCAGCGGGAGGGCCGGCCCCCGTCTACAGCAACGGCGTGAACCGCGAGTCCAACGGCAACCTCTACCTGGGGGGCTACGTGGAAGGGAACTTCGGCGGCAACACGCTGGTGGGGACCTCCGACGCGTTCGTGCTGAAGCTCGCGGCCCCCTGAGTCGAAGGCAACGGGCAGCGCGGTGCACGGGGCGCCGCGCTGTCACTCCTCCGCTTCGGCGGGGATGCCCTGCACGACGGCACGGGCCCGGGTTCGCGGTTCCCCCTCGGGGTCGGAGGCGAGGAACGCGGCGAGCCGTTCGCGGGCCTCGGCATAGCGGCGCAGGCCGACAAGGGCCTTGATCTCCAGGCCTCGGACATCCCGATACTCACCCAGTTCCGCCGGGGTCTCCGTCACGGGCCAGGTCGCGAGAAAGGCACGGCAGGGCGCGAGGGCCTCCGAGTGGAAGCGCTTGTCCGCGGGGAGGCGACAGCGCTGGTAGTCCAGCCTCCTGCGGACCTCCGTGGTGGACCGACCCGGTCCTTCGAGCCGTGCGAGGTCACGCGAGGCTCGGTCCTCTTCCGCCTGGAGTTCCGCCAGCATCGCCCGATGACTGTCCTCCGCGTCGGAACGAAGGGTGAGGGTGCTGCGCACGAGGGCGTCGACCGCGGGCACCAGCGCGCTTTCCGGATAGGTCTGGCGGAAGGTGGGTCCGAGGCGCAGGACCGTGTCCCATTGCTCCAGGTTCCGAGCGGCGAGGAGCCGCTGCCAGGCGGCCTGCTCGGCCGGAAGGCGTTGCAGGTAGCGGGGCAGGTCCAGTTGGCGGATGCGTTCGGCATCCCGGGCCAATGAACGCCAGCGCTCCCGGTTGGAGTGGGCATCGAGCAGCGCCAGCGCTGCCTCGGACCGTTCCTCCGGTGGTCGGTTCGTGTCCTCCATGACGGCTCGCCATCGCTCACTCTGAAGCGATGGGGCCAACAGGGATTGTCGTCCGGGTGAAGCCGGCGGTGTTTCCGCCCGGGCCAGGGCTCCCTCCCATGGGGACGGTGACAGGCGCGCCTGCGTGCCTGACGAGAGGGCACGCGGAGTTGTCGAATCCCGGCGCGCTTCAGGGCCCATCGACGCGGAAGCACCCGGGGAAGGGGAAACCACCGAGGCTGAAGCCCTCGTGAGACGCGGTCTCGCTTCTTCCGTCGGAGAAGGCGCTCCGGGCCCGGCCGTTACCACCGTGAAAGAGCCCTGCGCGGGAGCCTGCTTCGAACGCATGTCGCCACCCACGGAACCGGGGGAAGAGTCTGAACGGGCCGTCGCATCCATGAACCCTGCCGGCTCCGGAGGTCGCTGCACGGGCGGACGTCGAAGGAAGACCGCGACCCCAGGCAGTGCGAGCCCCACGGCCACCAGCAATGCGGTGAGCGCCGTGGCCGCACTCCCCCCACGCGAAGCCCGCGGCTCGGCGTCATCGTCCTCCGCCCCCTGCACGTACAAGGTGCCATCCCGTGGCTCGGGGGGACGCGCGGGCGAATCATCATCGGGATCAGATCCCGGGGCGCTCTGGTTCACGGCGCAACGGGACGTTAGCCGAAGCGGGTTCCACTTTCCGTCAGCCCCCTCACGAAACCCGACGGCTCCCACCAAGCAGGTCGCCAGACAGGCGTTGACGAATCCGGTGCGGAAGCCCGGCTCGAGTGGATGCCTCCGACTTCAATGGACGCATGCGCTCCTCCGCAGGGAAGGAGGTGCTGAGCCGCATGGACGCGAGAAGAGGAGAAGGGCTGTGTCCGCTCAAGTCTGGGGCGCAGGGCCCGGAGGCTCCAGAGACGCGCTGCCCGCCGGTCCGGTGGTGGGTGGGGAGTGGCCCTGAGCATCGTGAAGCGGTCGGTTCCCGTTGCGCACCGCCCCGCGGGTTCGTCCATGAAAGCCCGTGGGGGGAGATTCGGGCTGGGAGCCCCCCTCCACGGACGAAGCGTCCCAACCGGTCCGACAGTCGGACCGGTTGCCCGAGACGGTGCCTGGCACCTCGCCTCCGGCGCGCTTCTCGCCAGACTCGCCGGGGTTGAAACCCAGGGCGATTGGAACCCGGAGCCCCCCTCGGTCCGGCTGCTCCACGACAAGGGGTCCCGCATGGGGGCGGGGTGTTCCTCAAGCGCTACGGCCTCTTCGACGGTGACGGTGGGCGTGAGGCGGCCAGGGTCACGTGCTTCGACGCAGGGGCGGGCCTCCGTTGCCTCGTCCTGGAGGGCGGACACCGAAGCGACAGGATTGCTCGGCGGGGCGCCATGAGCCTCGGCGGAGGCCTGCCCCTGGAAGGTGGCTCTCCCGCGCTTTGTGTGACGCGTAGGCTCAGGCGGCGAGCAGCGCGCGACGGCGCAGCAGGTCGAAGCTGGCGCGGCCATACATCTGGCGCTTCAGGAGCTTGAGCTTCGTGATT